>JAHEKZ010000010.1:0-33795 GCA_024644435.1 Actinomycetes bacterium
ACATCCGAGCCATCCGCCAACAGCTCGGCCACGGTTCCGTAGTTGAACTCCGAGGTGAAGTAGCTCTCCTCGAACTCCGCCATCAGTCGCATGTCGCTCTTGACCGCGGCGTCGGTGGCCAGCGAACGCTGGTTCAGGAAGATCGGTACTGCGATGGCCGCCAGAATGCCGATGATGATGATGACGACGAGCAGCTCGATCAACGTGAAGCCTGCGTCCGCGGGTTCAGCCCGCCCCGGATCTCGATTCTCTTGTCCTTCCATTCCCCCTCCGCCTCTCTTCGGAGTCAGGCGCCGATGCACCTAACGGAGAGTGGGGTGAGGCCCGGGTCGATGATCGACCCGGGCCTCACGTCCACTACTGGGTAGTGCTGGTCGACTAGACCTAGCAGCCACCGAGGACGAGGCCGCCCCCAGCGCTGTCGTAGCCCCAGTCGTTGTCCACCTTGATGTTGGTCGCGTTGACGCAGTACGACTGCCCATCAGCGGCCAGCGTGTAGTCCATGACGGTCTCGACGTCAGAAACCTGAACGTCCGTTCCGTCAACGTCCACCGGGTCACCGGCGGCCGCCTGGGTGACGTCCACCTCAGCCGGGTACTCCTGTGCATCGGTGAAGTAGGTCTCCAGCTGGTTGGCGGTGGTGCGGAGGTCAGACTTGATGCCCGACTCCGTAGCCTTCGCGCGCTGGTTCAGGAAGACCGGAATTGCGATGGCGGCAAGAATGCCGATGATGATGATGACGACCAGGAGCTCGATGAGGGTGAAGCCACCCTCGTGCTCTTCCTGGGCCTTGCGGATGCGAGCGAGCATCTGTTTTCCCTTTCCCACTGTGCGATGAGCCGTGCGGCGCTCGCCCTTGGGTGATCCTCGACGGACGTGGTCCGCCGGGAAATCAGCCGAGGTAGCTGGGCTGACCACGAGGGTCCCCTTGCTTTGCGACCCTGCCTTGCGGCAGGTGTGCCTTTTCTGGCCGGTTGGCTCTTTACGGGTAGTGCTTCGACCCCTGAGGGGACGATCTTTAGCGCGACACCGATCTGTTACTCCTGGATCAGGTCGAACACCTTGAAGATCGGCATGTACATGGCGATGATCATGGCGCCGACGATGCCACCGAGGAAGGCGATCATCAGGGGCTCGATCAGCGAGGTGAGGGCCTCGGTCGTCGCTTCGACTTCTTGGTCGTAGAACTCCGAGATCTTGTGCAGCATCTCGTCCATCTGTCCGGTGTCCTCACCGACCGACATCATCTGCACCACCATCGGTGGAAAGACCGCGTGCTGCGCCAGTGGCGCCGTCAGCGACTCGCCGTTCCGCACACTCTCCTGGACGTCGCGCACCGCCCTGGCGACCACGACGTTGCCGGAGGTGTCGGCCACGATGTCGAGGCTCTGCAGGATGGGCACACCGGCGTGCAGCATCGTGCCGAAGTTTCGGGTGAACCGACTCAGGGCGATCTTCTGCATCAGCGGACCGAAGACCGGCATCTTGAGCTTGAGCGGGTCGATGACGTTCGCGACCTGTTCCTTGTGCTTCACCTTGCGCCAGATGACCGTGAAGGCGATGAAGCCTATGACCATGAACGGGAAACCGACCTTGACGACCTCGCTCAGAATGACCAAGATCCGGGTCGGCAGCGGTAGCGGGGCACCCAAGCCTTCGAACATCTTGGCGAAGACCGGCACGATGAAGAGCAGCATGCCGGTGACAGCCAGGATCGCCATCACAAACACCACCACGGGGTACGTCATGGCGCTCTTGATCTTGCCCTTGAGCTTGACCTCGGCCTCGTAGTTCTCGGCGATCTGCAGCAGAACGCCATCAAGGAACCCGCCGACCTCACCCGCGCGCACCATGTTGACCATGAGCGGCGGGAACACGCTGGGATGCTGTGCCAACGATCCAGAGAGCGGGTTACCGGTCTCGACGTCATTGCGTACCTGGGCCAGCACCTCCGCGAGCTTCTTGTTCGGTGTCTGCTCGGACAGGATGTTGAGGGCTCGGAGAAGCGAGAGCCCGGAGTTGATCATGGTCGCGAACTGGCGCGACATGACGGCCAGGTCCTTGAGCTTCACCTTCCCGCCGAATCCGGGGATGCTCAGCTCTTTCTTCATACCGCCGCCGGCCTGCGAGATGCTCACCGTGGCATAGCCCATGCTGGTGAGCTTCTGCGCCACCGCAGCCTGAGACTCGGCATCGATCGTGCCCGAGACGATCTTGCCTGTCTTGTCGCGGACCTGGTACTGGAAGGTCGTGTTTCCCATCAGTGACGCTCCCGTCAGCCTCGGCCGGTAAGCCGGTTGAAGTCTTCGATGTGGTGGCACTTCTCGACGCCGGTCTCGTACGTGATCCGACCCTTGTTCACAAGATCAGCCAGATGCTGGTCCATGGTTTGCATGCCGAACTTCGACCCGGCCTGCATCGCGCTGTAGATCTGGTGGGTCTTGCCCTCACGGATCAGGTTTCGGATAGCCGGAGTGGCCACGAGGATCTCGCAGGCAACGACTCGACCCTTGCCGTCAGTCGTTCGAGCCAGCGTCTGACACACCACACCCTGCAGCGACTGCGCGAGCTGCGCCCGTACCTGCTGCTGCTGATGCGGCGGAAAGACGTCGATCATGCGGTCGATCGTCTGAGCCGCGTCCTGGGTGTGGAGCGTGGCATACACGAGGTGACCGGTCTCAGCAGCGGTGAGTGCCACCCCGATCGTCTCGAGGTCACGCATTTCACCGACGAGGATGATGTCGGGGTCCTGACGCAGCACGTGCTTCAACGCGTTCTTGAACGACTTGGTGTCTTCGCCGACCTCGCGCTGGTTGACCAGGCTCAGCTGGTGTCGGTGCAAGAACTCGATCGGGTCCTCACACGTCATGATGTGCTCTTTACGCTGGCGGTTCGCCAGGTCGAGCAGTGACGCCAGGGTGGTCGACTTCCCAGAACCGGTGGGGCCGGTGACGAGCACGAAGCCACGCGGCAGCGCCGCGAAGTTCGCCACCTGGTTCGGGACCCCCAGGTCTTCGAGCTTCTTGATCTCGAAGGGAATGATACGGAAGGCGGCTCCGACGGAGTCCCGTTGCCGGTACATGTTCACGCGGAAGCGCGCACGTCCGGGGACCGAGTAGGCGAAGTCGAGCTCCAGCTCTTCTTCGAAGATCTCTCGCTGGCGCTGGGTGATGGCCGCGTACATGACCCGCTGGATCACCGGCGGCGTCAGGACGGGATACTCGTCCATCTGCGCCAGCTCACCGTTGATCCGGATTGCGGGACGGGCGCCTGCCGTGATGTGCAGGTCGGAGGCTCCCCGTCCGAGCATCACGAGCAGCAGGTCGACAAGAACGATCTCGTCACCCGCCAGACTCGGTTCGGTGGTGACGCGTGTGTACGCCTCTTCGCTGGCCTCGGTCTCGGCCAGCTCCACCATCACCTCTGGCTCGGCGTACTCGGTGACGTACTCCGGCTCAGCGGCTGCCGGCTCAGGTGTGGCTGCGTACTCGTCCACCATCTCAGGCGCTGCAGTGTTCTCGACCTCTTCTGGAGCTGCCTGCTGGTCATGGAAGGCCTGGTAGTCGAAGCTTTGGGTGGGTTCGGGCTCGCTCTCGACATCGACGGTCGCGGCCTCCTCGGCAGCGATCGTGAGCGACATCGGCAGGCTGGAGGAGGCGGGAGACACGGACTCCTCGGGCGCGAGCAGCGAGCCGGAGTCGTAGGTGGTGGGGTCAAACTCCGATGCGGCCGGCTCGTGGACAGGCTGTTCCGTCGGCTGGTCATCCGGCTCGGAGGTGGGCGCGGTCGAGGTGGTGACCGGCGCGAAGAAGCCCATGTCGGCTCCGGCTTGCCCCTCATCGGGGCGTGAGTCGTCCCCTTGCGGCGCACCGCTGAACTCGGTGGTCTCCACGTTGACGTGCCTCCTTGGGCGTTACACCACGGACACCACCGGCGGGTGGTACCCCTGTAGCGGTCTTTCGGCCAGTAGGGGTCACCCCTTGAGCCGAGTCACGCAGAACTAGTCATTCGGCCGTCCCGGACGATGACCTAGACGACCACTCGGAGGATTTCGTCCATGGTCGTGACGCCGCTGGCCACCTTCAACATGCCGTCGTCTCGCAGCGTGCGCATGCCTTCGTCCCGGGCGGTCTCAGAGATCACCGTCGCCGATGCGCGTTCGACGGCGTGCCGCTCTACCGCCTCGCTCACCGCCATGACCTCGTGAAGCGCCAGACGACCCCGGTAGCCAGTCTTCGAACAGGCGCTGCAGCCGACCGCCCGGTACAGCGTGGGGAGCTGCTGGCCATCGACCCAGGGGAATCGTGCCTGCACCAGCGAATCCGGGGTCGGCTCGTACGCCTCTTTGCACTTGCTGCACAACCGTCGAGCAAGCCGCTGGGCAAGCACGCAGTCGAGGGCCGAGCCCACGAGGAACGGTTCCAAGCCCATCTCGGTCAATCGGGTGACTGCTGACGGCGCGTCGTTGGTGTGCAGCGTCGACAGCACCAGGTGCCCGGTGAGGGATGCCTCCACCGCGATCTGGGCGGTCTCGTGGTCGCGGATCTCACCGATGAGCACGATGTCGGGGTCGCATCGCAGGATCGAGCGCAGCGCCGCAGCGAAGGTCAGCCCCGCTTTGGAGTTTGTCTGCACCTGGTTGATGCCCGGCAGCCGGTACTCGACCGGGTCCTCGACCGTGATCACGTTTACCTCGGGGCGCGCGATCTGGTTCAACGTGGCGTAGAGCGTGGTCGACTTACCCGAACCCGTGGGGCCGGTCACCAGGATCATGCCGTAGGGCTTGGAGAAGCTCTTGGCGTACGTGTCGCGGTTGAACTCGGAGAAGCCAAGGTCGGACAGCTCCATCTGGGCATTGGAGTTGTCCAGGATTCGCATGACGACCTTCTCGCCCCACACGGTCGGGAGGGTCGCCACACGGAGGTCGATCTTCTTGCCCTGGTGGTTGACCGACAGCCGTCCATCTTGCGGGATGCGCCGCTCGGCGATGTTGATGTCGGCCATGATCTTCAGTCGGCTGATCACGCCGGACTGGATGTTCTTGGGTGACTTCATGACGTCGTGCAGCACACCGTCGATCCGGTACCGCACAACAAGTGCATGCTCACCTGGCTCAAGGTGGATGTCAGAGGCCCGGTCCTGAATCGCCTGTGTGATCAGGAGGTTGACGAACTTGACGATCGGGGCGTCCTCGACCACCTCCCTCAAGTTGGAGAGGTCCTCCTCGTCGTCGGCGCTGTCCATGACAGCGGACAGGTCGTCGAGGTCGGAGTCAGCACGGAAGTAGCGGTCGATCGCGCCCAGCACATCCGCCCTGGTTGCTACGACCGGACGGACCTCCAGACCGGTGATCGACCGGATGTCGTCGATCGCGAAGACGTTCGCCGGGTCGGCCATGGCCAGCAACAGCTTGCCGTCGTCATCGATGCGCAGAGGAAGAGCGGAGTGCTTGCGACAGATGGCCCCCGACACCCGGGCGATGATGCTGCCGTCTACCGGGTACTCGCCCAGGTCGACGAACTCCAGCCCGATCTGCTGCGCCAGTGCGGCCACCAGCTGTGACTCGGTGAGTACGCCTTGGTCGACCAGAACGCGACCCAGGGCCTTGCCCTGCTCCTTGTGCTCGCGGAAGGCAGCAAAGAGCTGGTCCTCAGTGACCAGCCCATCCTGCAACAGGATGTCGCCTAGCTGCTTCACGCCAACGCCCTCCACCTACGGATGCCCCGAGGGGATCGTTCCCGCCGGCACCGATGTCTTGCACTAGATCGGCCTGTGTGGGCCTGGCTTGAGCGACGCGGGGGGGCTGACAAGGCTCAGACACCCACCAATGTCCGGGCGACGGCACGGAAGGCCGTCACTCGTGGGTCCTCGGCTGCCAGCTCGTGCCCCGAGCCGTCCGCAAAGCCCAGATGGACGCCGCTGCCGGCTCCTACGGAACGGCGCGGAGCCTCAGGAGCAGCTGGGAGCCGGGGTGGTGCCGTTCGACCCGCCGCATGGCGCCCTCGGGGAGCCATCGGCTGCGTGCGGCGTGCGAGCCAGCGCATATCAGCTCCTGGCGCGTCAGACGCCGGCTTTGACGGTCTCGACCTCGTCCAGCACCGAGTAGAGCAGTGCCAGCAGGACTGCCTTCACCGATTCCTTGTCAGTCGCGTCGCACGGGACGAGGGGAACGTTGGCGTCGATGCCCAGTGTCTGTCGGATCCGTGCTTCCTCGACCTCGTCGACGCCAGTCGTCCGGTTCAGCGCGACGACGAAGGGCACGCGGGCCATACGTCGGAAGGCCTCGAGGATTCCGACCGCCTCAGCCAACGAGTCGGGACGGTTGGCATCGAGCAGCAGGACGTAGCCCAGCATGCCCTCGCCGAGGATCTCCCACATGAAGTCGAATCGCTCCTGCCCGGGGGTACCGAACAGGTAGAGGACGAGCTCGCGGTCGATGGTGATCCGGCCAAAGTCCATGGCGACGGTCGTCTCGTTCTTCCGCGACTTGGTGCTGTCGGAGATGCCACGCTCCGTCGAGAGCACCGTGATCTCGCTGATGGTGCGGATCAAGGTGGTCTTTCCGGCAGCGAACGGGCCGGTGATCACGACCTTGACCGCCTGACCGCCATGCCGACGACGTTGTTTGGTTGCCATGTCAGAGCCCCCGGACGCCGGCGATGAGTCGCAGCATCAGGCTGCGGTTGACGGTTGGATCACGTTCGATGGCACCCTCGCCAGCAGGTGCGGCCGCAGTGGCCACTCCCGCCATGCCGCCCGCTCCCCCGGTGCCCCCAGATGTCAGGCCTCCCGAGACTGCTGGCGCTGCCTGTGGTGCGGCCGCCGGTGAGGCGGCGCCGGCTGGTGGGGCGAACCCCGGAGCACGGACCGGTTCGGGGTGATCGACGTCGCGCTTGGGCAGGAAGGGCTCGGGACGAGGCGGAACCACGTCGTCCGGGGCATGGGCACCCGGCAAGTGCCCCGCCGAAGCTGCCGCAGCAGCAGGCGCGCTGGGCACCCCGGCCGGTGCACCCATGGGGGCGTCAGGTGCAGCCGGAGGCAGCTGCCCACCGGCGCTGGCTGGGATCGTGGCGTCCGGGACCACCGCGCCCGGCACGGCGCCGGGCGGTCCGGCGATGCCGCTACTGGCGGGCTCGGGAGCGGCTGCCTCAACCTGCCTCTGCTCCAACGGTGACAGCAGCTGATGACGCCGCCTCACCAAGGAGACGTGGTCAAGGCTCTCTTCGTCCTTCAGTACGAGCAGGCCGCGCTGGATCAGCGTGGCCAGGGTAGAAACGACGCTGTACTGACCGGCCCCCGAGACGTCCACCAGATCGCCGACGGACCGAACACCGTCGATCAGCGACAGGAGCGCCCAGGCGTCGGGGTCGACGGTGGTGTCCTCCGGAAGGACCACAGGCATCGTGAGAACGACGTCAGGGCTGGGAATCATCCGCGACAACGACTCCCAGGCGTCACAACGTCCCGTGGCCTCACCGACGATCTGCTCAGCAGCGACGGCGAGTCCGACGTCGTCGGGGTTCTCATCTCCCATCCCGAACGAGAAGTCGCCGTTGGGCCAGCGGAGGAGATCAAAGACTGCATCTATCGCCTGCTCCATCGCGAGCCGCTGAACGAGGGCCCCGTCGGCGGCACCTGCCTCGAGCAGGGCGCGCGCCACACCGGCGCCGTCGGTGGCTGCCCGTTCGACTGCCCTCCGCAGCGCGGAGTCATCGGCGGCACCCAGGCCGACAATGCGGCGAGCCAGCGCCTGTCTTTCCAGGTCTGACACCGCACCGGTGACCGCACCGCCGGAGAAGTAGACGACGCCAGAGACCTGACCGTTGGTCAGGTGAAGTCCCCCGGACTTCTTCGTCAGGCTCAGGAGCTGGAAGACGTCCGGAAGACTGAAGGCGTCGAGCGAACCTTCGAGCTTCACGTCGGGTCACGATCCTTCGTGGACAGGGGCGGGCACGGACGGGGGCAGGAGGCCGATCAGGACCAGGAGCTGCCGTCGGACGCGACCACGGCGGGCCGACGATCGTCTGGCTGGACAGGAGCCGCGTGGGCGTATCGGTCGCCCGACGAGTTCTGGTCGTTATCGGGACGCTCGGCGTCCTGGACAACCGGTACCTGGGGGGTAGCGGGCTGCTGGACCGGCTCAGGCTGGACTTGCTGGGCAGCCGGCTGGGCCGGCTGGACGGGCTGGACGGGCTCAGGCTGCTGAGACTGGTACTGGACGGGCTCCTGCATCTGCGGCTGCTGCGCGACCGGGGCAGGGGCTGGCTCGGCGGCGACCGGGACCAACGGGGGTAGCGGCTCCAGCTCGACGCGCAGGGAGGTTCCGACGGCCGCGGCCGCCTGCTTGACCTCGTACAGCATCAGACCGACCTTGGCACCGACCCGACCGACCGCGACGAGGACTGCCTCGTCGTCGGCGCTGACCAGGAAGACGGTGCCGTTGTCACCCTCGACGTAGACCTGCGACAGGTCGCCGCGTCCCAGTCCTTGAGCGGCGCGTTCACCGAGCGACAGCAGGGCGGCCGACATCGCTGCCACGCGGTCCTCGTCCATGCCAGGAGGCAGGGCAGACGCCATCGGCAGCCCATCGAAAGACACGACGGACGCAGCCTCGACATCGGGAACCTGGCGCAGGAGCGCGCCCAGGATCTGGTCGAGCTGAAGCGAGCGTCCTGCGGCACCGCTAAGTGCGGCGGCGTAGGGATCTGACATGGTGCACCTCTCGCGATCGAACCGCGTCGCCGATCGGAGCGCCGACCGGACCTTAAGGGGTGCTTCGGCTGCGTTACTGCTCCTCTTGAGCGATATCCGGTGAAGCGGGCGTCCGGCTCGCGTCATCGGCCGCGCGAGCGGCCAGGGCCGCCTCACCTGCCGCCTGCAGCACCTCGACCGCAGGCCGACGACCGCACATCAGCTCGACTTGCTCAACCGCCTGCCGGACGAGGAGCTCAAGGCCCCCGACGACCGCGCCCCCGGCCGACGTCCACCCCGACGCCAGCGGGGTGGGCCACGGGTCGTAGATGACATCGATCAGCACCCCCGGGTGGGCGGGCGCCCAGGCGGCGGACGCCGCTGATGCCGGCACCGTGCTGATCACGACGTCCGCGGTCAGCTCGGCAGCGCCGATCGGCCACGCCCCCACCGCAGCCACCAGGCCGCATGAGGCCGCAAGGTCGGTGAGCTCGGCCGCCGCCTGCGCACGCCGCGCCCGCACCTCGACGCGGGTCGCTCCGCTGGCCGTGATCGCCATGACCGCTGAACGGGCTGTCGCTCCGGCGCCCAGGACCGTGACCGTTCGAGCACCACTGGGGATGAGCTGTTGGAGCCCGGTGATGTCGGTGTTGTGCCCCACCCGGCGTCCGCCGGTCAACACCACCGTGTTCACCGCCCTCACCCGACCAGCCACATCATCGACCTCATCGAGCAGCCCGATCACCGTCTCTTTCAGCGGCATCGTGAGGGAGAGCCCGGCCCACTCCGGGCCCAGCCGGTCGAGGAACGCCTCCAGGTTCTGCGGAGGCACGTCGACGGCCTCATACGCCCAGTCCATTCCGAGTGACGCATAGGCCGCCCGATGGAGGACGGGTGAGAGCGAATGCGCGATCGGATGCCCCAGCACCGCGGCCCGCCGCCCGGAGGTCGCGATCACGGCACCTGGCTGTAGAACTCGTCCTTGAACCGGAGGAACTCGTCGTAGTCAGCGGTGAACTGGGTCTCGTCGCTGCCAGGTGCGACCGCGACGAAGTAGAGCCAGTCGCCCTCAGGCGGAGAGATAGCAGCAGTCATGGCGGCCTCTCCTGGTGAGTTGATCGGGCCGGGGGGCAGACCCACGTTGACGTAGGTGTTGTACGGCGAGTCGACGGCCAGCTGGTCGTTCTCCAGCGTCAGGTCGTCGATGCCGAGCGCGTAGTTGATCGTGGAGTCAAAGCCCAACGTCATTCCTAGATCGAGCCGGTTGGCAACCACCCGGGACGCCTTTCCGAAATCTCGCTCTGCGACCTCCGCCTGCACCAGACTGGCGATCGTCAGAGCCTCGCGCGGGGTGTACCCAGCTGCAGCCGCACCGTCGACGAGACCGACGTCAGCAGCAGCCTGCTTGTAGCGATCCACCATGGCGCGAAGCATCTGCTGCGCCGTCACGTTGGGGTCGAACTCATACGTGGCGGGAAAGAGGAACCCCTCAGCGCTGCCGTTCGCGTAGGCGGGGAGCCCCAGGCTGCGCGGCTTGCCCAGTGCGCGCTCGAACTGACGTCGCGGGATCTCGCTCGCCTCCGCCAACCGGTTGACGGTGTCGTCCTGCCGCAGTCCCTCCGGGATCGCCACGTCGATCTGGACCCGCGACGTCGGGTCGAGGAGGCGATCGAGCGCCCCTTGCGCTGACATCTGGAGCAGCATGGTGAAGAAGCCCGGCTGAATGCCCAGCGCCCGGTCGTCTGACACCGCGACGTCGACGAAGGCCTGAGCACTGGCAACGACGTCGGCGTCCGCAAGAGTGGCGCCAATGACGGCTGATGAATCGCCCGGTTGGACCTCGATCACGACTTCGCCCTGTCCCGGTCCCGGGTAGTCGTCGGCTGACGAGAATGAGCCCAGCCAACGAATCCCCACCGCAGCGCCGCCGAACAGGAGCCCCAGCAGCACCACCACAACCAGCGCCGGATGGGCCATCCGCCGACGCGTGTGGCCGGGCGGACGTTGGTCCGCGTCAGGACGTGTCGTCGGAGCCGTCACAGCTGATCTCCTCCCTCGCGGTCAACGCGTTCCCCGAGCCCACCGTCCAGCACGTTGCCACAGACATGGCCACCGGCCGCTCGCGCGTCCAGCACTCCCTGCAGCAGAGCTGCAGCCGCCGCCTGGTCGACGACGCGCCGAGCCGAGCGAGCGCTGTGGCCCCCCGCCTGCAGCGCCGCCCCAGCAGCCACGCTGGTCAGTCGCTCGTCGACCAGATAGATCGGAACCTCGAGTGACTTCGCCAGGTCTTCCGCGTACGACCGCGCCGACCGCGCCGATGTTCCCTCGGCGCCCGACAGCGAGAGGGGCAGACCAACCACGACCCCGACGGCCGCGCGCTCGCGGACGATCTCAACGACGCCAGTGATCGCATTCTCCTTGGTCAGGGTCGCCACCGGGGAGGCCAAAATCTCACCCTGGTCGCAGGCAGCCACGCCGGTGCGTACCGACCCAGGGTCGACGGCCACCCACACTCCTCCACGGATCCACGTCATCGGAGAGCTACCCCTCGAGTGACGCACGGGCAGCTGTGAGCGCGGCGGTCACCCCGCTGGGGTCACTACCCCCACCTTGGGCCACATCGGCCTTGCCGCCGCCCCTTCCCTGGATCGACGGCAGCGCAGCCGCGAGAACGTCTCGCGCCGTCAGCCCGGCGGCCTGCCCGGTGTCGTTGACCGCTGACACCGCCGCCACCTTTCCATCGGTGACCGACATCACCAGCACTACGACGGCTCGTTCCTGGCCGGCCTTGGCCCGGGTGGCAAGGGCCAGGTCGCGTAGGGCCCCGCCGTCGAGCCCATCTGGCGCCGCGAACGCGTACAGATCGGCGTCACCGACGCGTTCGGACGCCGTGGTCACCTCTGACAGGTCGGCGGCGAGCTGGGCCCGACGTGCGGCAGCAATCTCTTTCTCCGCCTCTCGCAGACGTTGGACCAGGGTCGCGACCCGGTCGGGCAGATCGGCGGCCGGAACCTTCAACTGCTCGGTCAGCATGGAAACCAAGGTGTGCTCGCGGGCCAGGAAGCGATAGGCGTCGAGGCCGACGAGCGCCTCGATGCGCCGGACCCCGGCCCCGATGCTCGACTCACCCATGAGCTTGATGACGCCGAGCTGCCCTGTGCGGTGAGCGTGCGTACCGCCGCACAGCTCGCGCGCCCAGTCGCCGACGCTCACGACACGGACGGTGTCGCCGTACTTCTCACCGAAGAGGGCCATGGCCCCCGACGACCGTGCCTGGTCGATCGGCATGACCTCGGCAGTGACCGCGAGGTCGTCGATCAGGACCTCGTTCACCTTCTGCTCGACATCGGCGAGCACGGAGACCGGCACCGCCCCCGCGTTCGGGAAGTCGAACCGGAATCGGCCTGGCGCGTTCTCGGAACCGGCCTGCGTGGCGGTGTCGCCCACCAGCTCACGCATGGCCTTGTGCACCATGTGGGTCGCAGTGTGCGCACGGCTGATCGCGCGACGACGCTCGACGTCGATGCTGCCGACCACCGCCAGACCGGTCTCGGCCGATCCCTCGACGACCCGTCCCCGATGCACGATCAGGCCCTCAACGGGCTGCTGGACGTCGTCGATCTCGATGAGTGCACCGTTGGCGAGTCGGACCGTTCCCCCGTCTGCCAGCTGGCCGCCGCCCTCGGCATAGAACGGTGTGCGGTCGAGCACCACCTCGACCTCGGTGCCTGAATCCGCTGACGGGACGACAGCTCCGGCGGCCAGGATCCCGCGTAGCACTCCCTCGCTCTCGAGCTCGGTGTAGCCGGTGAAGTCAGACCGCCCGGCGACGTCGGCCAGGGCGCGGTACGAGGCGCCGTCGACATGACCGGACTTCTTCGCCTTCGCGTCTGCCTTGGCACGGTCACGTTGCTGCGCCATCAGGCGACGGAAACCCTCCTCGTCGACAGCGAGCCCCTGCTCGTTGGCCATCTCGAGCGTGAGGGCGATCGGGAAGCCGTAGGTGTCGTGCAGCCGGAATGCCGTGTCGCCGCCAACCGTTCGGACACCGGCGGCCTTCAGCTCGGTCGCCGCGAGATCGAAGATCTGGGTGCCGGTCCGAAGCGTCTGCGCGAAAGCCGCCTCTTCGGCCTCGGCCACCGTGTAGATCCGGCTGCGCTCGATCTCGAGCTCGGGGTATGCCGGGCCCATCGCCTCGATGGCCGACGCGGTCAGCTCACGGATCGTGGCATCGGCCGACCCGAGCAGTCTCATGCTGCGGATCACTCGCCGCATGATGCGTCGTAGCACGTAGCCGCGACCTTCGTTGCCTGGCACGACCTGGTCACCGATGAGCATCAGGGCCGTGCGGGTGTGGTCGGCCACCACCCTGAACCTGACGTCGTCCTCGGGGTCTGCACCGTACTTGCGGCCCGTCAGGTCGGCAGCGCGGTCGATGATGGCCCGCATGGTGTCGATCTCGTAGATGTTGTCGACGCCCTGCAGAAGTGCAGCCATGCGCTCGAGCCCCATACCGGTGTCAATGTTTTTCGCGGGCAGGTCACCGACGATGTCAAAATCGTCTTTGCGCCTCACCTCGCTCAGCTCGGACTGCATGAAGACCAGGTTCCACACCTCGAGGAAACGCTCTTCGTCGACGATCGGGCCACCATCGCTGCCGTACGCGGCACCTCGGTCGTAGTAGATCTCTGAGCAAGGGCCACCGGGGCCGGGGACACCCATATGCCAGTAGTTGTCGTTGAGCCCGCGTCGCTGAATGCGGTCGGTCGGGATACCGACATCACGGTGCCAGATCTCAGCGGCCTCGTCGTCGTCGTCGTAGACCGTCACCCACAGACGGTCCTCAGCGAATCCGAAGCCACCGTCGCCGGTGGAGTTGGTCAGGAGCTCCCACGCCAGCGGGATCGCGCCTTCCTTGAAGTAGTCGCCGAACGAGAAGTTGCCCGCCATCTGGAAGAACGAGCCGTGCCGCGTCGTCTTGCCGACCTCATCGATATCGAGGGTGCGTACACACTTCTGCACGCTCGTGGCCCGTGGGTACGGCGGTGTCTGCTCCCCCAGAAAGAACGGTTTGAACGGCACCATCCCCGCATTGACCAGCAGCAGCGTCGGGTCGGCCAGGGGTAGCGGAGCCGACGGTACGACCGTGTGACCCCGCGTCTCGAAGAAGCGCAAGAACCTGCTGCGGATCTCTGCGGACTCCATGCGGGGCGGCTCCTCGGGGCGGGCTGGGGATCGAACCGTCAGCCTACCCAAGAGTCGGTCTGGCCCCGTTACTCCCGCGCCCGGTCGGCTTCCATGTCACCATCGTCGCCATCACTGTCTTCGCCGGCGAGAATGGGGCGGATCCGCTGCAGTCGCGCCGTCACGGTCTGCTCGAAACCGTGTGACGTCGGTCGGTAGTACTGGCGGCCCTGCACCGCGTCCGGCGCGTACTGCTGAGGCAGCACCCCTCGCGCATCGTCGTGTGGATACCGGTACCCCTCGACGCCGAGACCCTTTGCTCCCGGATAGTGGCCGTCGCGCAGGTGGGTGGGCACTCCGCCGATCCGGCCAGCCCTGATGTCGGCCAGTGCCTCGTCGATCGCCACCACGACCGCATTCGACTTGGGGGCGGTGGCGAGGTGAATCACCGCCTGGGCCAGCGGGATCCGCGCCTCGGGCAAGCCCACGAAGGCGGACGCCTCCAGAGCGGCGACGGCGGTCTGCAACGCCGAGGGGTCGGCCATGCCGATGTCTTCGCTGGCGTGGATCACGAGCCGTCTGGCGATGAACCGTGGATCCTCACCTGCCTCGATCATGCGCGCCAGGTAGTGCAGAGCGGCGTCGACGTCGCTGCCCCGAATGCTCTTGATCAGGGCGCTGGTGACGTCGTAGTGCTGGTCACCGTCGCGGTCGTAGCGCACCGCCGCCTTGTCGACCGCACGGGCGACGTCGTCGGCTGTGATCTGCGTGGGGTGCTCGTCGACCAACGGTCCCGCGGTGGCTGCCGCGGCGTCGAGCACGGTCAACGCTTTGCGGGCGTCTCCGGCAGCCAGCCGGACGATGGCAGAGACCGCTTCGTCGTCGATGGTGACGGCGTCGGCGAGGCCGCGCTCGTCGCTCACGGCCCGCCTGACCAACACCTCGAGCGCTTCGTTCTCGAGGGGGTGCAACGTGACCAGCAGCGAGCGCGACAGCAGCGGCGACACGATGGCGAAGTGCGGGTTCTCGGTCGTGGCGGCGATGAGTACCACCCACCCGTTCTCGACGGCCGGCAACAACGCGTCCTGCTGCGTCTTGCTGAACCGGTGCACCTCGTCGACGAACAGAACGGTCTCGGACTCTCCCATGCCGAGACGTCGTCGCGCCTCGTCGACCACCTGCCGAACGTCCTTGACGCCGGCGGTAACTGCCGACAGCTGAGCGAATCGACGACCGGTTGCCTGGCTCACGAGGTGGGCGATGGTCGTCTTGCCTGTGCCAGGGGGGCCGAAGAGAATCAGCGACACCACCCGGTCGTCGCCCTCGATCAGCCGCCGCAGCGGTGAGCGCTGCGCCAGCAGGTGCTCCTGGCCCACGAGCTCGTCAATGCTGCGGGGCCGCATCCGAGCGGCCAGCGGGCCGCCCCCGCGGTCCTCGGCAGCAGACTCGAAGAGATCGGTCACGCCGAGGTCGGCTCCTCGTCTGTCGCAACCTCTGGCTCGGCATCGACGCCGGCCTCCGCGCGCTGTGCTGCGGTGATCGGGGTTGGCGCCCCGGTCAGGGGGTCGCCGCCCGAGGCGGTCTTCGGGAAGGCGATCACGTCACGGATGGAGGAGGCGCCGGCGAGCAACGCGACCAGGCGGTCGAGACCGAAGGCGATCCCTCCGTGCGGAGGAGGGCCGTAGCGCAGCGCCTCGAGGAGGAAGCCGAACTTGCCCTCGGCATCTTCACGGGACAGCCCCAGCACGTCGAAGGCGCGCTGCTGCACATCGGTGCGGTGGATACGGATCGAGCCACCACCGATCTCGTTGCCGTTCAGCACCATGTCGTACGCGTACCCCAAGGCGTCCCCCGGTGCGAGGTCGAAAGCGTCCTGCCACTCGCCATTGGGTGCAGTGAAGGGGTGGTGGACCGACGTCCAGCCCCCGTCGCCGTCCGGCTCGAAGAGCGGTGCGTCGACAACCCAGAGGAAGGCCCAGGCGCTCTCGTCGATCAGGTCGCAGCGACGACCGATCTCGAGCCGGGCGGCTCCGAGCAGCTCCAGTGATGCACGCCGGTCTCCGGCAGCGAAGAAGATCGCATCGCCGGCAGCGGCACCCACGGCGTCGGCCAGTCCGGAGCGCTCGACGTCCGAGAGGTTCTTCGCGACCGGGCCACCGAGCTCGCCATCAGCTCCGACCAACACGTAGGCAAGACCTCGGGCGCCGCGTGCCTTGGCCCAGTCCTGCCAGCCGTCGAGCTGCTTGCGGGTCTGGCCTGCTCCGCCCGGCATGACCACGGCCCCGACGTGCGGAGCCTGGAAGACCCGAAACGTCGTGTCGGCGAAGTAGTGAGTGACGTCGACCAGCTCGTTGGTGAAGCGGATGTCGGGCTTGTCGCTGCCGTATCTGCTCATGGCGTCGGCGTAGGTGAGCTGTGGCAGCGGCTGCGGAATCTGGTAGCCGTGAATCTCGCGCCAGAGTCGGGTGACAACGGCCTCGCCCACGGCCATCACGTCGCTCTGGTCGACGAACGACATCTCGATGTCGAGCTGGGTGAACTCCGGCTGCCGATCGGCCCGGAAGTCCTCATCACGAAAACAGCGCACAACCTGGTAGTACCGCTCCATGCCCGCCACCATGAGCAGCTGCTTGAACAGCTGCGGCGACTGGGGCAACGCGTACCAGTGGCCCGGTTGCAGGCGGACCGGCACCAGGAAGTCACGCGCACCCTCAGGGGTGGACCTGGTGAGGTAAGGCGTCTCGATCTCGAGGAACCGCTCCTCGTCCATGACCGACCGGATCACCTTGGTCGCCGTCGCCCGCAACCGAAGCGCCCGCCCCGGCCCCTCGCGACGAAGGTCGAGGTAGCGGTGGCGTAGACGAGCGTCCTCACCGACCGAGAGGTGCTCGTCGATCGGGAACGGGAGCGGGTCGCTGGTGCTCAGGATCTCGATCTCGGTGGCCAGCACCTCGATGTCGCCGGTGGGCAGATCGGGGTTCTCGTTGCCGGCCGGGCGTTTGGCGACCTCGCCGACCACCTTGAGGCAGTACTCCGAGCGGAGCTCGTCGGCGATGGCGGCATCGCGGATGACCACCTGGACGACTCCGGATGCGTCGCGCAGGTCGATGAAGGCCACGCCGCCGTGGTCGCGTCTGCGGGCGACCCACCCCGCGAGCACGACCTCGAGGTGGTCGTCGTGGGCACGGAGGGTGCCGGCCTCATGGGTACGGATCACGAGGTGAACTCCTCTTGCTGCGGGTCGCGTGGGTCAGTGGCCTGGCCGGAGTCCATGGTGACGGTAGGCCGCAGGTCGGACGCCGGTGGGTTCCACGTCGTGGGGTCGGCGTCCACCTGGTCACCTGAGCGGATGTCCTTGACCGAGTGCCCATCGGCGGACGCGAACCAGACGAACGGAATTCCACGGCGGTCGGCGTGCCGGATCTGCTTCCCGAACTTGGCGGCCTGCGGTGCCACCTCGGTGCTGATTCCCCTGGATCGCAGCTGGTCGGCCACCGCATCGGACGCAGCCCGCTCACTCTCGTCGCCGACGGCGACGAGCACGCAGCTGGGGACCGTGCGTGATGCCTGCAGATGGCCGGCGGCCAGGAGTGGCACCACGAGGCGCGACACACCCAGCGAGATTCCGATACCGGGGAAGGTCGCTCGACCATCGGTCGCCAGCGAGTCGTAGCGACCGCCGGAGCAGATCGAGCCGAGCGACTCGAAGCCGGCCAGCTCGGTCTCGAAGACCGTCCCGGTGTAGTAGTCGAGTCCTCTGGCGATCTTGAGGTCGGCCGCGACGGCCCCAGGCCGACGCGCCTCAGCCGCGGTGACGACCGCCATGAGCTCGTCGAGTCCTTGGTCGAGCAGGGGGTGCTGCACGCCCAACCCGCGTAAGCGGTCGGCCACCGAGCCATCGGATCCGGAGATCTGGGCCATCTGGAGGCAGACGTCAGCCCGGTCTGAGTCGACGCCTGCTTCGTCGATCAGCAGCGTCCGGACGCGGTCACTGCCCACCTTGTCGAGCTTGTCGAGTGCCCGGAGGCCCGCCTCATGGTCGGCTGCTCCGACCCCCCGGAAGAAGCCTTCGACGAGCTTCCGGTTGTTGACCTTGATGATCGCCGGTGGAATCGGAAGGGCGGCAAACACCTCGGCCATGACGAGCGCGATCTCGACCTCGTGGTGGAAGGCCAACGTGTCGCGCCCAATGATGTCGATGTCGGCCTGCGTGAACTCGCGGTAGCGACCCTCTTGCGGGCGTTCACCGCGCCACACCTTCTGGATCTGGTACCGGCGGAAGGGGAAGTCCAGGTGACCCGCGTTCTGCAGGACGTAACGTGCCAACGGAACGGTGAGGTCGAAGTGGAGCCCCAGCTGGTCAGCCTGGCTCGGCTGGTCCGCGTCCGAGGCGTGCAGCCGGCGTAGGACGTACACCTCTTTGTCGATCTCGCCCTTCCGGAGAAGCTGCTCAAGCGGTTCGACGGAACGGGTCTCGAGCGAGGCGAACCCGTGCAGCTCGAAGATCTCACGGACGGTGTCAAGGATCTGCTGTTCCACGATGCGCTGCCCCGGAAGAAACTCTGGGAAGCCGGAGAGCGGTGCGATCTTGGCCATGGTTCCTACAGTCCCCTCGTCGGGGCACTGAGTGCCGACCCGGCTGGCTCATCGTCGCGTGCGGATGCGAGGAACGGGTTGGACGCCCGCTCGAGGCCCACGGTCGTGGCACCACCGTGCCCAGGAAGCACCAGGGTGTCGTCGGCCAGGGGCAGCACCTTCTCGCGCAGCGAGTGGAGCATCTGCTCGTGGGAACCGCCGGGGAGATCGGTTCGGCCGATCGAGCCGGCGAAGAGGACGTCACCGCTGAGCACCGTCTGGCTCGGCGTGGCGGCGAGACCGCTGACGGCGTCGGGTGAGCCAGGCATGCGAAACATCACCGACCCAGGGGTGTGTCCGGGGGCGTGGTCGACCGTGATCTCGAGCCCGGCGATCGACATCACGGCACCGTCGTTGAGCAGCTCGACGTCATCGGGTTCCTGCCATTGCAGGCGCCCCCCGAACATCTGCTCTGACTCGCGCCCCATGCCCTTCATCGGGTCGACCAACAGCTCGCGGTCATCGGGGTGGATGTACGCCGGGATTCCACGTGACCCGGCGACGGGCACGACAGAGAAGGTGTGGTCGAGGTGACCGTGGGTCAGAAGTACCGCTACGGGCCGGAGTCGGTGCTCACGCAGCAGCTCGTCCACTCCCGGCACGACCTCCATGCCGGGATCGACCACAACACACTCCTGGCCCGCTCCCGGGGCGACCACGTAGACGTTGGTGCCGAACACGGCCGAGGGAAAGCCGGCGACGAGCACGGGACTTCCTCTCGGGGCGACGGGTAGCGACGGCCTGCAGCGACCTCCAGTGACCTGCAGTGACGCCGCGGTGGGCGGCAGCCCGGCAACTCTATCGGTCACCCTGCCACCATCAACTGCGCTCCTTACCTACACTGGTGCGTCGCACGGTCAGCACCCGCCTGGCCTGCTGCCCGTAGAGGGCCGAGCGCGGGTCGAGAAGGGTTCGTCGGTGGCCACACAGCAGCAGCGCAAGGCGAAGGCCCGTGCACGGCACGAGGCCTACGTCGAGCGACAGCAGTCCAGAGCTCACACCCGCAGGCAACGACGGATGATCGGTGCTGCGGTGGCCGGTGTTGCCCTCGTGCTGGCCGGAGGGTGGTTCCTGTGGTGGTCCACGTCGGGCGACGAGGCGTCGACGACGGCCAGCGACAGCACCGACGACTACACGTACTCCAAGGCAGCGAACACCCTGCCCAAGGGGGCTCCGGCCGAGCTGGTGCTCGACACCGATCGCGGACCCATCACCATCGCACTCGATACGAAGAAGGCACCCAAGAACTCCAACTCGCTGGCATTTCTCGCCGGCCAGGGCTACTTCGACGACACCACGTGCCACCGGCTCACAACCGAGGGGATCTTCGTCCTTCAGTGCGGTGACCGGACCGGCACCGGTTCGGGAAACCCCGGCTACACGACCGTCGACGAGAACCTTCCGAAGGCCGACGGCACTGGAATCGCGACCTACCCGCGCGGCAGCGTCGCGATGGCCGAACCAGCTGGCGGCCAGGCGGGAAGCCAGTTCTTCCTCGTGTACAAGGACACCGCTTTGCCGCCTGACTACACGATCGTCGGTCAGATCACCGACGGGCTCGATGTCGTGCAGGCCGTGGCCGCCGCCGGTGTCGCACCCGACGCCCCTTCGCCCGGTGACGGCCCGCCGGCCGAGCCGATCACCATCACGGCAGCCCGCGTCCAGCAGGAGGGCTCATGACGGACGACAGCGCTCCGACACCGGAGCCGACACCAGGACCGACACCAGAGCAGACACCAGAGCAGACACCAGAGACGATCCCGGGATCGACACCCGAACCGGCCCCAGCCCCAGCCCCAGCCCCTCCGGGTCCTGCACCCAAGCCTGCCCCCCCACCCGGGGTCGCCGCCGCTCCAGCAGCTGGTCGCTCTCAGCCCTGGGGCCGGGTCGACGAGGCCGGTGGGGTGTACGTACGGACTCCCGACGGGCCGGCCGACGAGGTGAAGGTCGGCGAGTGGCTCGCGGGTGACCCGGCTGACGGCGTCCGCTTCTATGAGCGCAAGTACGCGTCGCTGGCGGTCGAGATCGACCTGCTCGAGCACCGCCTCGGTGAAGCCGGGCTGGCCACCGACGAGGCGATGGCCCTGATCGGCAAGCTCCGTGACCAGGTCGACCGTCCGCACTGCGTCGGCGACCTGGCCGCGCTGCGGGCCCGCCTCGACGGTCTCGTCGCCAACGTCGACGCGGAACGCGAAGCCCGAAAGGCCGACCGGGCGGCCGCCCGTGAACAGGCTCGCGCTGCCCGAGAGTCCCTTGTCACGGAGGCGGAGAAGCTGGCCGAGAGCACCAGGTGGAAGGCCTCAGGCGACCGGTTCCGCGCCATTGTCGAGGAGTGGCGCGCCGCTCCACACGCCGAACGCAGCTACGAGCAAGAGCTGTGGAAACGCCTTAGTCATGCCAGGAGCACCTTCGAGAAGCGCCGGCGGGCGTGGTTCGCCGCACGCGACGCCGAGCGCGCCGATGCCGTCACGGTGAAGGAGAAGATCGTCAAGGAGGCTGCGGCCCTGGCACCCAGCAAGGACTGGGGTCCCACCTCGGCCGCCTTCCGGTCGCTGATGCAGCGATGGAAGGACGCCGGGCCGGCCAGCCGCGAAGCCGAACAAGAGCTGTGGACACAGTTCAAGGCTGCGCAGGACACCTTCTTCGGTGCCCGCTCAGCGGTCTTCGACGAGCGGGATGCAGAGCAGCAGCAGAATCTGGCTCAGAAGCAGCAGCTGGCCGACGAGGCCGAGAAGCTCTTGCCCATCACCGACCTGGCCGCAGCTCGCGATGCCCTGCGCAGCATCCAGGATCGGTGGTCGCAGATCGGTCATGTTCCACGCGCCGACAAGCCGGGCATCGAGCGACGCCTTCAGCAGGTGGAGCAGTCGCTGCGCGCAGCCGACGATGCGCGGTGGAAGCGCACCAACCCGGAGGCTCGTGCCCGGGCATCGGCCACGGTCGAACAGCTCACCGTGTCGATCACCAAGCTCGAGAAGGAACGCGACGCTGCCACTGCCGCGGGCAAGCAACGTGCTGTCGATGAGGCGGAGGCGGCCATCGTCGCCCGTCGTGAATGGCTCGCACAGGCCGAGGCCACCCTGGCGGAGTTCAGCGAGTAGCCCGTGTTACGCGTTGGTCAGCCGGTAGGCGTCAAAGACGCCCTCGATACCTCTGACCGCGTTCAGCACGTGGCCCAGGTGCCGGGTGTCACCCATCTCGAAGCTGAACCGCGAGATCGCCACCCGGTCGCGAGTGGTCGTGACTGAGGCACTCAGGATGTTCACGTGCTGGTCGGACAGCACCCGAGTGACGTCGGAGAGCAGTCGCGCGCGGTCGAGAGCCTCTACCTGGATCGAGACGAGGAAGACGCTCGATGCCGTCGGGGCCCACTCGACGTCGACGAAGCGCGACTCCGGCAGGGCTGTGACGTTGACGCAGTTGCTGCGGTGCACGGAGACGCCCCGGGCCCGAGTGACGAAACCGACGATTGCGTCGCCCGGTACCGGGGTGCAACACCTGGCGAGCTTCACCCACACGTCGTCGACGCCCTTCACCACGACGCCCGGGTCTTCGCCTGTACGAACGCGTGCGGGCTTGGTGGCCACGGTGGCCTCGGCGATGTCTTCGGTGGCCCCTTCTTCGCCACCGAGGACGGCAACCAGCCGACGCAGCACGGTCTGCGCACTGATGTGGCCCTCACCGACGGCTGCGTACAGCGCCTCGATGTCCTTGAGCTTGAGATCGGCCGTCACCGACAGCAGTGCGGGTCCGCTGAGAACCCGTTGCATCGGCATGCCCTGCTTGCGCATCGCCCTGGTGATGGCGTCCTTGCCGAGGTCGATCGCCTCTTCGCGACGCTCCTTGGAGAACCAGGCCCTGATCTTGTTTCGGGCGCGTGGAGACTTGACGAACCCGAGCCAGTCCTGGCTGGGCCCGGCTCCCTCCGCTTTCGACGTGATGACCTCGATCACGTCGCCGTTCTCGAGCACCGAGTCGAGCGGGACGAGCCGGCCGTTGACCCGTGCGCCGACCGTTCGATGCCCCACCTCGGTATGCACCGCGTAGGCGAAGTCGACCGGCGTCGCACCGGTGACGAGCGCAACGACGTCACCTTTGGGCGTGAAGACAAAGACCTCGGTGCCGCTGATCTCGAAGCGGAGCGAGTCGAGGAACTCGCCGGGGTCGCTTGTCTCCTGCTGCCAGTCGAGCAGCTGGCGCAGCCAGGCCATGTCGTCCTGCGCCGTCGAGCCGGCGCCGGTCTCTTTGTACTTCCAGTGTGCGGCGACGCCGTACTCGGCTCTTCGGTGCATGGCATGAGTGCGAATCTGCAGCTCGACAGGTTTGCCCTCGGGGCCGATCACCGTGGTGTGCAGCGACTGGTACATGTTGAACTTGGGCATGGCGATGTAGTCCTTGAACCTGCCCGGTACCGGGTTCCATCGAGCGTGGATCACACCGAGAGCTGCGTAGCAGTCGCGTACCGAGTCGACGAGCACGCGCAGACCGACCAGGTCGTAGATGTCTCCGAAGTCACGCCCGCGCACGATCATCTTCTGGTAGACGCTGTAGTAGTGCTTCGGACGTCCCGTGACAGTCCCGTCGATCCGTGCCTCGCCCAACGCCTGGTCGACGTCGTCGATCACGTCAGAGAGGAACTGGTCACGGCTGGGCGCCCGGCGCTCCACCAGGCTCACGATCTCTTCGTAGACCTTGGGGTAGAGCGTGGCGAACGAGAGGTCTTCCAGCTCCCACTTGATGGCGTTCATGCCGAGCCGGTGGGCGAGCGGTGCGTAGATCTCCAGAGTCTCGCGCGCCTTCGACTGCTGCTTGGCTTCGGGCAGGAACTGCAGCGTGCGCATGTTGTGCAGTCGGTCGCAGAGCTTGATGACCAGAACGCGGATGTCGCGAGCCATGGCCACGACCATCTTGCGGGTGGTCTCGGCCTGGGCTGCCTGGCCGTACTTGACCTTGTCGAGCTTGGTGACGCCGTCGACCAGAAGCGCTATCTCATCCCCGAAGTCGTCTCGCAGCTGCTCGAGTGAGTAGTCGGTGTCTTCCACCGTGTCGTGCAGCAGTCCGGCACACAGGGTGGGCGGGGTCATTCCCAAGTTGGCCAGGATCTGCGTCACGGCCAACGGGTGGGTGATGTACGCCTCGCCACTACGCCGTAGCTGTGTCTGGTGCTTGTCCTTGGCCACCTCGTACGCGCGCTCGATGAGCTTCAGGTCGGCCTTGGGGTGGGCCACCCGCACCGAACGAAAGACCGGTTCGAGCTCTGGGTAGCTGGTGCGGTGACCGCCCCCGAACCGAGCGAGGGCCGCGCGGACACGGGTCTGGGGCTGCTCGGGGCCGGGCACCGTGGCACGCTCAGTACGTACTACGCCCCGTGTCGCCTCGTCGGTCACCCTCACCCGCCCGTCGTTCCCGCACTGCCGAGGCCCTCACCCTACCGGCGAACAGGGCAATCCTCATCCGCGCTCATCCGCGCTGACCCACGGTCATGCGCACTGCGGTTGCCGATGGCTCAGCGTTTGCTCTTCGGCTTGCGACGCGGCTGATTGCGGGGCCCGCGTCCGGACGCCTTGGCGGCCGAGGGTGATGCACCTGCCACCACATCCTCACCATCGCCCTCGGTCGCCGCGGCACCCTTCGACGCCTCGCGCCCACCCGACCGTCGAGCGTTGACGCGCTTGGCCAGGGCCTGCATGGCCGGCTCGCGCTCCTTGAGCTGGGCCAGGACGGGAGTAGCGATGAAGATCGACGAGTACGTTCCCACGGCGATGCCGACAAACAGGGCGAGAGCAAGGTCTTTCAACGTTCCGGCCCCGAGCACGTAGGCACCCACGAAAAGGAGGCTGGCCACCGGCAGCAGGCCGACAACAGAGGTGTTGATAGAGCGCACCAGGGTCTGGTTGACCGCCAGGTTGGCCGCTTCGCTGTAGGTCATGCGACTGGTCGCCTGAACACCTCTGGTGTTCTCTTTCACCTTGTCGAAGACGACGACGGTGTCGTACAGCGAGTAGCCGAGGATCGTGAGCACACCGATCACGGTGGCCGGGGTCACCTCGAACCCACTCAGCGAGTAGATCCCCACCGTGATGAAGACGTCGTGGAAGAGCGCCACCAGCGCGGCGATCGCCATGCGCCATTCGAACGTGATCGAGAGGTAGAACACGATGAGGACGAGGAAGACCACCAATCCGGTGAGTGCCTTCTTGGTGATCTGCTCACCCCAGGAGGGCCCGATCACCTGTGTCGACACGTCGGCCAGCGGGACGCCACACGCCTCGGCAAGTGCTGTGCTCACCGCTCCGGTCTCAGCCGGAGTGAGGTCGACGGTCTGCACGCGAACCTGCCGGCCGCTCGAGCCGTTCAGCTCGGTGACGATGGGAACGCCGTCGGGCACCTCAGCCGCAGCGGCGTCGCGAGCCGCACTGATCTCGCAGTCGTCGCTCGGAACGCTGAAGACTGCTCCACCGGAGAACTCGACGCCGAAGGTCAACCCATTGATCGCCAAGGAGCCGAGCGCAACCACGAGCATGCCCGCCGAGAGCATGTACCACTGCCTGCGCCGTCCGACGAAGTCGAACGAGACGTCACCCCGGTAGAGACCTGACGTGAACGTGTTGAGACGACTCATCTCAGGCCTCCTTCACTGTGCGACGCCCAGCGGATGCCGGACGATCTGATGCGGGCCTCACGCTCTTGGCCCCTAGACGTTCTGGAGAGAGCCCCGACCACCTGCTGCCGCTGTTGAAGAACTTCGTCCGTGCAAGCAGGGTGACGAGCGGCTTGGTGAACAAGAAGACGACGAGCAGGTCGATCAGCGTCGTGAGTCCGAGCGTGAAGGCGAACCCGCGCACCCCACCGACCGACAACACCCACAGAACGACAGCCGCGATCAACGAGATGAAGTCGGCAGCAATGATCGTGCGCCGGGCGCGGACCCAGCCGGCCTCCAGGGCGGCGCGGAGCGACCGCCCTTCGCGCACCTCGTCTCGTATTCGCTCGAAGTACACAATGAACGAGTCAGCTGTGATGCCGATTGCCACGATGAGCCCGGCCACACCAGCGAGGGTGAGGGTGAAGTTGAGTGTCTCGCCCAGGATGACGACGGAAGCGTACGTGAACAGACCAGCGATCAGCAGGCTGGCCACCGCGACCAGGGCGAGGGCCCGGTAGTAGAAGAGCAGGTACAGCACGACCAGGACGAGCCCGAGTGCGCCGGCGATCAGACCGGCGTGCAGCTGGTCGGAACCCAGGGTTGGCGAGATCGTGTTGCGCTCTCCGATGGTGAACGTCAGGGGAAGCGCACCGAACTTCAGCACGTTGGCGAGGTCGGATGCCTCTTCCTGCGTGAACTGG
Organism: Actinomycetes bacterium; assembly: GCA_024644435.1. GTDB lineage: Bacteria > Actinomycetota > Actinomycetes > JAHEKZ01 > JAHEKZ01 > JAHEKZ01. The sequence goes on from JAHEKZ010000010.1 coordinate 25,858, forward strand.
CCGGTGATCTGCGCCTGACCGCCAGGAATCGCCTCGTTGACGCCCGGTGCGGAGACCACGATGCCATCGAGCACGATCGCGAAGCGGTTGCCCGGGGAGTCCGCTGGCTGGGCCGCCATCTCCGCGGTGATCTTGCCGAATGACTTGGTGCCGTCGCTGTTGAAGTCGAGGCTGACGATCCATCCGGCGGTGTTCTGCGAAAGGTTCGCCTGCGCACTGTCGACGTCGGAGCCTGGAACAGCCACTGGCGCCAGCAGGAACTTCTCAGCGCCGTTGCGGTCGCACGCGATCGCGGCGTCGGCGTCGGCGAACTGCGCCCCGACGCTGAGCTGCTCCGGATCCGAGCAGTCGAGCTGGTTGTAGGCCTGCTGTAGCTCGGGGGTCACGTCCGGACTGCCGGCCAGGACAGGAGCCGGCGTTGGCCCCGGCGTGTCAGTCGCCGACGGGGATGGCGTGGCCGACTCGGCCTGGGTGCTGTCGTTCTTGCCAGCCCGGGCCGCGGCCTTGGCACTTGCACCCACCCGCGGCACGAGGGCGCCGTTGCCTCCGCCGTTGTTCTTGTCCTTCTTCGACTGCGAGTCTGTGGGGCTCGGCGATGGCGTCGGAGTTGCGGGAAGGTTCGGCTGTGCGTCCAGAACCGGACGGAAGCCCAGCTGCGCGGTCTGCCCCAGCTGCTCGACCAGCTTGTCCTCGGTCAGGCCCGGCACCGACACCACGATGACCGCCTGGTCGCCGCGTCCCTGCGGGGCGACCTCGGCCTCTGCGACACCGGCCCCGTTCACGCGGGCCGAGATGATCTCGACCGCCTGCTTGATGGAGTCGTCGGTGATCGTCCCTACTTCACCTGGCGCAGGCGCCGGGACCAAGGTGACGGTGGTTCCCCCCTGCAGGTCGAGACCGAGCTTTGGCTTGGTGGCGCCTTGGAACGCCATCCACCCGCCCATCGCGATGGCGAGGACCAGGAGCACCAACAGGGCGCGCCCGGGCCGTCCAGTGCTGGGAGTTGCCACGTCAGTCCTCCGGCTCAGTTCTGCAGACGAGGGACCGCAGGCGGCCCCCACCTGAGTGCCGCAGACGACGCGACCTCAGCACCGGAAGTATCCCCGACGTCGGGCCGGCCTCTGGCCCCAGGGTCACTCGGGGGCCGGCGTGTCGTCGATGACGCGTCCGATTGCCCGTCGATCGAACCTCAGCTCGACCCCTGGTGCGACCAGCAGCGTGACCTCCGTGTCCTGCAGGTCTGCGATGGTGCCGAAGAGGCCACTCGTCGTGACGACGTCTGACCCCACCCGCAGACTGGCCGCGACCATGGCGGCCTCTTGCGACCGGCGCTGCTGCCCCCGAACCAGCAACCAGACGCCGATGAGGGGCAGCGCCAGGATCGCCAGGACCAGTACGTCACTCATCGGGTTCTCCGCTCCCTGTTACTCAGCCGAACCGTCATCTTCGGTGGGATCGAAGAGTGACGCGTGCGCGGCGCCAGCAGTGGGCTGGGGCACCCCGAGATGTTCCCATGCCGCCGGGGTTGCGATCCGACCGCGCGGGGTCCTGGCCAGCAGACCGGCTCGGACCAGGTAGGGCTCGGCGACCTCTTCGACCGTCTCACGTTCTTCACCGACGGCCACCGCGAGAGTGCTCAGCCCCACGGGGCCTCCCCCGAACTTGCGCACGAGGGCCTCGAGCACCGACCGGTCGAGCCGGTCCAGCCCCATGTCGTCGACGTCGTAGATCGCCAGAGCGGCCTTAGCCGTCGCCTCGTCGACCACTCCGTCGCCGCGGACCTCGGAGAAGTCACGAACACGCCGCAGCAGCCGGTTGGCGACACGGGGCGTCCCACGTGACCGCCCCGCGATCTCGGTCGCGCCCCCCGGTTTGAGCGTGACCTCGAGCAGCTCGGCCGACCTGACCAGGATCGAGGTGAGCTCGGCCGGGTCGTAGAAGTCGAGGTGGGCGGTGAAGCCGAACCGGTCTCGGAGTGGACCTGGCAGCAGTCCGGCCCGGGTGGTCGCCCCCACCAGGGTGAAGGGCGGCAGGTCGAGCGGGATCGCCGTGGCCCCTGGCCCTTTGCCGACAACGACGTCGACCCGGAAGTCCTCCATCGCCAGATAGAGCATTTCTTCGGCGGGGCGGGCCATCCGGTGGATCTCGTCGAGGAAGAGCACCTCGCCCTCGGTCAGGGACGACAGGACCGCCGCCAGGTCGCCGGCGTGCTGGATCGCGGGGCCGCTGGAGATCCGGAGCGGCTGGTTGATCTCAGCGGCAATGATCATGGCCAGGGTGGTCTTGCCCAGCCCGGGTGGGCCAGAGAGCAGCACGTGGTCGGGCGCGGCGCCACGACCCGATGCAGCAGACAGAACAAGGCCCAGCTGCTCGCGCACCCGGATCTGCCCCACGAACTCCGCCAAGTGTCTGGGCCGCAAGGCCGCGTCGATCGCCCCCTCGTCCAGGTGGACGGTCGGGTCGACCAGGTCGCCACCGGACGACGTGTCGTCAGCACTCATCGACCAGTCACCGCGCTTCCCATCGACTGGAGTGCCGATCGCAGCAGCACGGCGATCTCGGTATCGGGCGCGTCTTCACCGAACTCCTGTGCGACCGCTGTCACGGCCGCGTCGGCGTCGCGCTGGCCCCACCCGAGGCCGACCAGGGCAGCGTGCACCTGCACCTGCCAGCTCGCCGCCATGGCCTGACCGGTCGGAGCTGAGGTCGCAGCGAATGGTGTCGTGCCGATGGATGGCGCGCCGAGCTTGTCCTTCAGCTCGAGTACAAGACGCTGAGCACCTTTCTTACCGACCCCGGGCACCTGGGTCAGCGCAGCGAGGTCCTCGGACGCGACGATCTGTCGGAGGGCATCGGGACGCAGGGTCGCCAACATCGCCTGGGCCAGCCGCGGCCCCACACCACTGACCGTCTGCAGCACCTCGAACACCGCGCGTTCATCGGCGTCGACGAAGCCGTACAGCGTGAGGGAGTCCTCACGGACGACGAGCGAGGTGTGCACTGTCGCCTCGTCACCCCGGCGCAGCACCGAGACCGCCTGCGGCGTGCACTGGACCGCCAGGCCCAGACCCCCCACTTCGATGACCACGACGTCAGACCCGACATCGAGCACCTGACCCCGAACCGAGGCAATCACCGGGTACCACCGACCACGCCTGATGACGCGCGAGCTCGCGACGCGGCTGCGACCGCGTCCAACAGCTTTGTCTGCGCCGTTCCTCGCCAGACGTGACATATCGCCAGTGCCAGCGCATCGGCGGCGTCCGCCGGCTTGGGCACCTCGGACAGCCCGAGAAGTCTGACCACCATGACCCCGACCTGCGCCTTGTCGGCCCGCCCGTTACCGGTGACCGATGCCTTGACCTCACTGGGGGTGTGGAGTGCGACTGGCAGGCCCCGCCGGGCGGCGGCCACCAGGACGACTCCGCTGACCTGCGCCACCCCCATGACCGTGCGGACATTGTGCTGACTGAACACGCGCTCGACGGCTACGGCGTCCGGCTGGGTCGCGTCGAGCACCTGTTCGAGCGCTTGCTCGATCGCCAGGAGGCGCCGCTCGAGCGGCTCGTCCTTGGACGACCTGGCCACCGAGACGTCCACCATGGACAGCCGGCGCCCAGGAGCGCCATCGACCACGCCGAACCCACACCGGGTGAGACCGGGGTCTACGCCGAGCACCCGCACCTCACACCTCCTGCTGGTGGGCCGATGGCGAACGCTCCCCGACGGGACCGAACACCTGTTCGACCAAACGCTACCTGGGGCTGAGTCCGGTTCGCGGGGCGACACGCTGCCACCGGCGACGCGGGAGACTCACCAGGCGCCGGCGACGCCCCGGGCGCGGGTCGTCCACACAACCTTGCCGTTGTCCTGCCCATGACCTATAATCGAACATACGTTCGACGCCGTGATCGATACCCGGAGAGCACGCCACCGGCACCGAGGACCCACGCAGGGTTCTTGCAGAGATGCCCTGGCACCACGACACAGCAGACGCACGGCACATCCGCCCATCCCCTGGTGGCAACACCACCAGAACCGTGTCGTGGAGGCCTCGTGCTGCCTGTGCCGCTCATTCCGTCGGTCGTCGCCGATGCCCGAGCTGGCGTGCGCTCCCTGGCCGAAGAGGCTCGATCGGGTTCAGTGGTCAGCTCCGAGGAACGCGCCGCCTGGTTGGTGGGGCTTCGCCAGATCGTCGATGCCGCCGAGGTTGCGTTCACCACCGTCCTGGCCGACTTCGACGCCGCTGGCGACGGCGAGATGCTCCATGCGGCTTCGTCCACCCAGGCCTGGCTCAGGGGTGCGCTCGGACTGGCCGCGGGAGATGCCGCCGAACGAGTCCGCATCGCCAGAGCCAGTCGCGGCGTGCTCCGTGAGCCACTGCAGCGCCTGTCATTCGACAAGACAAAGGTGATCGCCCGAGCCGCTCGCACCCTTCCCCCCTCACACCACGACGATGCCGTCGCCACGCTCACCGAGATCGGTGAGTGGGCCGGGGTCGAAGACCTCCGCTCGGCAGCCCGGCATCTCAAGAGCGTGGTCGACCCTGATGGGTCGCTCCGCCAAGCCGAGGTCGACTTCGATCGGCGCTGGCTCACCATCGCGCCCATGCTCGACGGGATGCACTCGGTCGAGGGAGTGCTCGACGCCGAGTCGGCCGGACTGTTGACCAGTGCCCTCGCGCCCTATTGCGTACCCGGCGGCCCTGACGATCTGCGCACGGCCGCGCAGCGTCGCGCCGACGGTCTGACCGAGATCGTCGCCACCGCAGTCAAGTGCGAAGACCTCCCCACGCTCTCGGGCGCGACGACTGCACTGCAGGTCCAGGTCTCGCTGGACACCCTGGTCGGTACGAGTCTCGACCCGGCGCAGCTGGTCTCCTCGATGGGCACCTCACCGTCCTGGATCACCGACCCGGCGCTCACCAGGCTCACCTGCGACGCCTCGGTTCGCCGAGTTGTGCTCGACCCGTCCGGGGTTCCGATCGAGCTCGGCCGCAAGGTCAGGCTCTTCACGGGGCCGCAGCGTCTCGCCCTGGCCGCCCGTGACACCGCGTGCCGCTTTCCTGGCTGCGACCGGCCGGCCAAGCACACCGACGCCCACCACGTGACGTCATGGCGAGAGGGCGGACCGACCACCGTGGCCAACGGCCTGCTGCTCTGCCGTCACCATCACCGACAGGTCCATGAAGGCGGTTGGAGCATCCATCCGGATCGCCCCGGGCAAGGCTCCAACGGCACCGTCACGTTTGTCGGCCCTGCTGGGCAGCGTCTGTCCAGTCCCCTGCCCACCTTGCGCCACACGGTGCGCGCCGGGCCAGCCGGGTGACGGCGCCACCGGGCCCACACCCGTCAGGCCACTGCCGTCAGGCCACTGCCGTCAGGCCGCTGCCGTCTGGCCGCTGCCGTCTGCCACGACGGATTCTCGCCAGCACCTGCGTCCCGCACCCTGCCGAGTGCTAGCCGACCTTCTCCATGACCTCGTCGGACACGTCGAAGTTCGCCCAGACGTTCTGGACATCGTCGGAGTCGTCGAGCGCCTCGAGCAGTCGGAAGACCTTCCCTGCTCCGACCTCGTCGAGCGGTACAGACACGCTCGGAATGAACGACGCCTCCGCAGACTCGTAGTCGATACCGGCATCCTGGAGCGCGGTGCGCACCGCGACCAGATCGGTTGGCTCACTGACGACTTCGAACGTGTCTCCGAGGTCGTTGACCTCTTCGGCGCCGGCGTCCAGCACCGCGGCGAGCACGTCGTCCTCGGAGTGGCCCTCTTTCGCGACGAGCACGATGCCCTTGCGAGTGAAGAGATAGGAGACCGAGCCGGGGTCGGCCATCGAGCCTCCGTTGCGCGTCATCGCCACCCGCACCTCTGACGCGGCGCGGTTGCGGTTGTCGGTCAGGCACTCGATGAGGACAGCAACTCCGCTGGGCCCGTACCCCTCGTACATGATCGTCTGCCAGTCCGCGCCACCGGCTTCGGCACCTGATCCCCGCTTGACCGCGCGGTCGATGTTGTCGTTGGGAACCGACGTCTTCTTCGCCTTCTGGATGGCGTCGTAGAGCGTGGGGTTTCCCGCCACATCACCGCCACCGGTGCGCGCCGCGACCTCAATGTTCTTGATCAGCTTGGCGAAGAGCTTGCCTCGTCGCGCATCAACGACGGCCTTCTTGTGCTTGGTGGTGGCCCATTTGGAATGGCCAGACATGTCGGACTCCTCGACGTGCTGCGATCGGCCTCAGCCGGCGTCGCGGACCATGGCCACGAAGTACTCGTGGATCCGGTGGTCGCCGGTGAGCTCGGGGTGGAACGAGGTGGCCAGCAGGCTCCCCTGTCGGACGGCGACGATCCTACCGGCGGGCCCAGCGTGCTCCGGGTCGGACTCGACGCGTCCGAGCACGTCGACCCCTGGACCGACCGAGTCGACCCAGGGTGCCCGGATGAACACCGCCTTCACCGGCGGGCCGTCGAGCTGGTCCATGGCGATGTCCGCCTCGAACGAGTCGATCTGTCGCCCGAAAGCGTTGCGGCGGACCACCATGTCGATGCCACCGATTGTCTGCTGATCGGGGCGGCCACCCTCGAGCCGATCGGCGAGCATGATCATTCCTGCGCACGAGCCATACATCGGCAGTCCCGCGGCCCGAGCAGTGCGCAAAGGCTCGATCACGCCGAAATCGACGGCCAGCTTGCTCATCGTGGTCGACTCTCCGCCGGGAATCACCAGCGCGTCGATGTCAGCCAGGTCTCCGGCCGTGCGCACTCGACGGGTACGAGCGCCACATGCGCTCAGGACCTTCTGGTGCTCGCGTACATCGCCCTGGAGAGCCAGGACGCCGATCAGCGGCTGGGCGGCGGACGAGTCAGCGGTGGAGGCCGCCGTCACCATCCTCGACCGGCGTAGCGCTCGGACTCCGGCAATGTGTCGATGTTGATCCCGACCATCGCCTCGCCAAGCCCTCGGGACACCTTGGCGATGACATCGGGGTTGTCGTAATGCAGGGTCGCCTGCACGATGGCGTTGGCTCGCTTGGCCGGGTCACCGGACTTGAAGATGCCCGAACCCACGAAGACTCCCTCGGCGCCGAGCTGCATCATCATGGCGGCGTCCGCCGGCGTGGCCAGCCCCCCGGCCGTGAACATGACGACCGGAAGCTTGCCTGAGTCGTGCACCTCACGAACCAGCTCGTAAGGGGCTCCGAGCTCTTTGGCGGTGTTGAACAGCTCTTCCTCGCCGAGTCCCTGAATGCGGCGGATGTCTCCGAGCATCTGACGCATGTGCCGGGTGGCCTCGACCACGTTGCCCGTCCCGGCTTCACCCTTGGACCGAATCATCGCCGCGCCTTCGGCGATCCGCCGGAGAGCCTCACCGAGGTTGGTGGCTCCGCAGACGAAGGGAACAGTGAACTTCCACTTGTCGATGTGCAGCTTCTCGTCGGCCGGCGTGAGGACCTCGGACTCGTCGACGTAGTCGACGCCGAGCGACTGCAGCACCTGAGCCTCGACGAAGTGCCCGATACGCGCCTTGGCCATGACCGGGATCGATACCGCCTCGATGATGCCGTCGATCATGTCCGGGTCGGACATACGGGCGACACCGCCGTCCTTACGAATGTCGGCCGGCACCCGCTCGAGTGCCATGACCGCGACGGCCCCGGCGTCCTCTGCAACCTTTGCCTGCTCGGCGGTGACGACGTCCATGATCACCCCGCCCTTGAGCATCTCGGCCATGCCTCGCTTGACGCGGGAGGTGCCGATCATGGGGGCGCTCTCGGCGTTCGTCGACTCGTTGGCGGCGGTGTTCGGGGACACGGAGGACCTCACTCAGGCTGTGTATGGGACGCGCTCCGGGGCGAGCCCCGGGTCGGCGGTTCCTCACCATCGTACGGGGCGGACGCCCGTCCTGCCTGGGTGGTTCAGGGCCGGGTGGTTCAGGGC
>JAHEKZ010000010.1:33895-57153 GCA_024644435.1 Actinomycetes bacterium
GGGTGGTTCAGGGCCGGGTGGTTCAGGGCTCCAGCCGTTCGGGGTCTCAGCGGATCTGGGGGCGTCGATCGTTGTCGAGCAGCAGGATCCAGACCTGGCCGGGGTCGAACGGCATCTTCGACCCCTTGTACTTCCACGTCGTCCCCTGCTTCGCGCTCGGCCGCGACCAGGTGATCGGCCAGACCTTGCCGTCGCGGAACATCCAGGCGGCTCCCTTGCCGACGGTCTCGGTCGTGGGGGTCGCGGCACCGTTCTTGTCGACGATGGCCGACGGGTAGACGTCCACGCGCTGGACGATGACCGTGGTTCCGCCCAGCTGCGGTCCTTCGGTTGTCATGGCGGCCTGGCCATCCATCCAGAGCAGCCAGCGATCTTCCTTCTTCGACCACTGGAACCGGGCCTGTGCGCTCGGCCAGACAGCGGTGAACCCCTTGGACTTCTTGCCCCGAGCCGGCGTCTCGTCGTCGAAGGTGAACCCGACGTCCTTGGCCTTGGTCGCCTTGGGGGCACTCTTGAGAAGCTGCTCAGGATCGGCGAAGAGGTCCCACGGCGCCGTGCGATCTGGGTTGCGGCTGTATCCGGTGGCCCCGGCATCGTTGCTGAGCGGATAGAGCGGAGCGGCCGCGATCTCGGGCAGGATCTTCGGGTTGCCTCCGCTGAAGGCAAAAGCCACCTTGCCGTACTGCTCAAGGATCTCCAGGTCGCTCTCCCTGGCGCTGCGGACCGGTCCGAGAACCTTCGGATACTTGGACGAGAAGATCCCCATGATGCGGGACAGCCCGTACTCGACCTCTTCGATGTACACCACATCTGCGGCCATCAGGCCCGCATGCGGGTGGCTGTTCACCGTGTTGTCGAACTTGACGGCTAGCACCTGTCCGTCCTTGCCCCGTCGACCTGACAGCAGCGTCGTCGGCGGCTCGGGCTCAGGGGTGGGAGACGCCGACGGAGTCGGCGACACGCTCGGTGCCACCACCGGCTCGTCCGAGCTGCACGCCACCAACGCTGACGTCGAGAGAGCCATGGTGAGCGCGAGACCGACGAGGGCCCCCCTTGCAGACGTCATGTGCTCAGGCTAAGCGGCATCGAGAGCAAACTGGGACAGGGCGTCCGGCGGCGCGTCGTCGAGGTCGCGGTTCTGGGGCCATGGCGCATGACCGGCCAGCCGGAGCGCCCGGACGATCCCGCGACGCCGCAGGGCGACCGCGGCGCGGACCGCGTCATTGGCGAACCGCCTCGCCAGTGACACCCCGACACAGACCTCGGCCAGCTCGGTCAACATCAGCCGTGAGTCGGGATCGGTGGCCAGGTCGGACACCGTCTCCGGGTCACCGAAGACAGCTCGTAGCGCTGAGCTCAGATCACTCTCGGCCGTGGCTCGGGCAGTGCCAGATCGGCTGACGTGCAGAGCCGCGGTAGCCGCGTCGAGGAGAAGCACGGCGCTGACCGGGTCGAGCCCGGCATCGAGGGCCACCTCCTTGGTCAGCGTTGCTCTTCGCTCCAGCCGGGCATCGAGGACGGCTTCGGAGGCATCCACCCGGAGGTGCAGCCGGTCGAGCCGAGCGGCCAGTCCGCGCACGTAGAGGCCCAGGAACAGCAGCACGAGGACGAGGACGAGGGGCGTCACCATCCACTCGCTCATGCCTCGCCCCCCCCTTCGTGGTCGACGTCGGGACGGTCCGGGCGTCCGCGCAGCCGTCCGGCGAACATGCCGGGACCTTGCCGATCGTCCTCCCGGACCTTCTCACCCTGGCCGGCGACCGTCTCGTAGACCGCCATCACCTCGTGGGCCACTCTGCTCCAGTCGTACTCCGCAGCTCGTTCCGCACCCGCGGCCACGAGCTGCGCCCGTCTGGCCGGGTCAGCCAGGAGGACGGACGCAGCGGCGGCGAGCGCCTGAGGGTCTCCGGTGGTGAAGAGCCCACCGCATCGCCCCCTGTCCAGGACGTCGCGGAACGCCGGAAGGTCGCTCGCAAGCACCGGGCTCCCCGCTGCCATCGCCTCTAGGAGCACGATGCCAAAGCTCTCGCCGCCGATGTGGGGCGCCACGTAGAGCTCGACGGACGCCAGCAGCTCGGCCTTGGCCTGCTCGCTGACCCGGCCCAGGAACTCGACCCGACGCTGCACCTCCGGAGGCAGTTGCTGCAGAGCGTCGGTCTCCCCCGGTCCCGCAACGAACAGACGGGTCGACGGGTGCTCCGCAGCAATGGCCGGGAGAGCGTCCAGAAGAACGTCGAGCCCTTTGCGGGACTCGTCGACGCGTCCGAGGAAAGCGAGGGTCCCGGGACCGGACCACTCGGGCCGCAAGGTTGCAGCGGCGTAGCGGGCGACGTCGACGCCATTGGGCACAAGCACGGCATCGCCTCCGAGGTGCTCGACCACCGTCCGCCTGGCCTCTTCGCTGACCGCGATCCGAGCCCGCACCTTTTCGAGCGTCGCCTGCAGGATCCACGCCCCGCCGCTCATCATGCGGGATCGTCCGTCGATGGCGGCGTGAAAGGTCGCGACGATCGGCCCGATCGCCGACCAGCACGCCATCATGCCGAGGCTCGGAGTGACCGGTGAGTGCACGTGAAGCACGTCGAAGTCGCCCTCGCGGATCCAGCGGCGCACCCGGGAGGCCGATCGTGGGCCGAATGACACCCGGGCAACCGAGCCGTTGTAGGGAACCGGGATGGACCGCCCGGCAATCGTCACGTAGTCCGCCCTCTCGTCCTGGTCGTCCCCCGGCGCCAGAACCTCCACCTCGACGCCGTTGCGAATCAGGGCTTCGGCCAGGTCATGGACGTGGATGGCCACACCGCTCGGCACATTCCAGTCGTAGGGACAGACGATCCCGACTCTCATGAGGGATCCCGCTTCGTCCGGTCCGCTGACCACACCGTCTGCAACATGTGCCAGTCCCGTCCATGCCGGCGAACGGCGCTGCCCAGCACATCCGCCCACTGCTGGGTCAGGTCACGCACCCCGTCCCGCATCCGCGGTTCGGCGGTGGTGAGTGGTGGGAGGAACTCCAGGCGAGTGTGTTCGCGGTCGTAGTGCGACACGACGGGAAGGAGCACTGACCCCGTACGCAGGGCGAGCAGGGCTGGGCCGGCCGGAAGGCGTGCCGGCTCGCCCAGAAGGTCTACCTCCATGCCTGAGTCGCTGAGGTCGCGGTCGGCGAGCAGGGCCACCAAGCCCCCTCCCCTGAGCCGTTCCTGTAATACCTGCGTGACGTCTGGACCACCGGTGAGCGGCAGCACCTCCATACCGAGCGACTCCCGGTAGGCCACGAAGCGATCGTAGAGAGACTCCGGCTTCAGACGTTCGGCGACGGTCGTGAACGGCACTCCCTGGGACGTCACCCATGCACCGGCGTGATCCCAGTTCCCCAGGTGCCCCAGCACCGCTACCACCCCCTGCCCTGACGACAGCGGGTCGAAGAGGCGGTGGGCTTCTGATGCCACCAACCGGCTGCGGATCTCGGCCGTGGACCATCGCGGAAGCCGAAAGGCCTCCTTCCAGTAGCGCAGGTAGGACCGCATCGCTTCTCGAGTCAGTTCCGTCAGGTCGTTGTCGCCGAGGTCGGGGTTGGTACGAGCAAGGTTCGCCCGAAGCTGGGCGACTGCTCGGGCGTCCCGACCGGAAGCACGGTCGGCAATGGCGTCGAACCCTCGCGTCACCCAGGGTTCTGGAAGTCGTTGAGCCATGCTCCACCCGGCGCCGTAGCCAGCAGCCGACGCTGCGGCTGCGACGCGGTGGCGAGTCGCCCGCAGTCGACCGGTCGCTCGGGTCAGTGACGCCATTGGCCTACCTGGGCAGCAGCTGGCGCCGAACGGCCCAGATGCGCTGCACAACGGTTACCCACGAGAGGACGGCGACGGCCCAGAGTCCGCCATTGAGAATCCACGGGACGTCGAGCAGGCCAGACAGACCGGCAGTTACCAACGTCAGCACCAGTCGCTCCGTACGTTCGGCGATCCCCGTGCTGGCGTCAGCGCCGAGACCGTCGGCCCGAGCGCGGGCGTACGACACCATCAACCCACCCACGAGGGCGGCCAAGGTGACCGCCGCCATGGTCGGGTCGTTGCCGTCCCCCGCGAACCAGAGCGCTATGCCGCAGAAGATCGCCGCGTCGGCAACCCGGTCGAGCGTGGAGTCGAGAAAGGCGCCCCACGTCGACGGCCGTCCGGCCAGTCTCGCCATGGTGCCGTCGAGCGAGTCTGAGAAGACGAACAGGAGTATGACAAGCGTTCCGACGAAGAAGTCTCCCCGCGGGAAGAAGTAGAGCGCTGCGGCCGCCGTGCCGAACGTCCCGACCAGCGTCACGGCATCCGGGCTGACGTTCAGCTTCAGCAGCACCCTGGCGACCGGCGTAAAGACGCGCTGGGCCACGACGCGGCCAGCATCGGTGAAGCCGCCCACGCGCTGCTCCTGACTGTCATCGGCGCCGCCCACGTGAACTGCTGGCGGCCTGGTGCACTGTGAGCGTATCGACCGGGCGGGCGGGACGGAGAACCCGCCGATGGACACCCCGCTCGACCGAAGCCACCCCGATGACCAGGACCCTTGGTCACTTGCCCCCGGAGACCCGTGCGAGCAAGGTGGTCACGACATCGTGTTGGGCGAGGCGGAAGAGGGATGGCCATGGCAGACAAGGGTGGCGCTTCGGGAGGTGGTGCCGGCGGCTCGGCACCCGCGGTCGGTTCGCCGGCCGACATCCGCAATGTGGTCCTCGTGGGGCACAGCGGAGCCGGAAAGACAACATTGGTCGAGGCCCTGCTGGCCCACACCGGCACGATCTCTCGACCCGGCCGGGTCGAGGACGGAACGACGGTCTCGGACTTCGACGAGGCCGAGCACCGACAGGAACGCAGCATCTCGCTGACCCTGGCGCCGCTGCAGCACGAGGGCGTCAAGGTGAACTTGCTGGACACCCCTGGCTACCCAGACTTCGTGGGCGACCTCCGGGCGGGCCTGCGTGCAGGGGACGCCGCCCTCTTTGTGATCTCTGCGGCCGACGAGGTCGACGGAATGACCCGCATCCTGTGGGAGGAGTGCGCAGCCGTCGGAATGCCGCGAGCGGTCGTCGTCACCAAGCTCGATACCCCGCGGGCGGACTACGACGAGGCACTGCACTCGGCGCAGAGCGCGTTCGGCGAGAGCGTTCTGCCGCTCTACCTGCCAATGCTCGCCGACGACGACACCGTCGGTGGTCTCATCGCGCTGCTCTCGCAGCGGGTGGACGACTACACCTCGGGCACCAGGGTGGAGCGCGACCCCGAGCCGCAGCACGTCGAGATGATCGAGCCGGCGCGGGCGTCGCTGCTCGAGGCGATCATCGCCGAGAGCGAGGACGAGACCCTGATGGAGCGTTACCTCGCCGGCGAGGACGTTGAGCTCTCGACGCTCGTGGACGACCTCGAGAAGGCGATCGCCCGTGGGTCCTTCTATCCGGTCATCCCCCTGGCGGCGACCACCGGACTGGGCCTGGCGGAGCTGCTCGAGGTCATGACGAGAGGGTTCCCCAGCCCGCTCGAGCACGTGGTTCCCCCGGTGAGCACCCCTGACGGCAAGCCGAAGGGCCCACTCTCTGCCGATCCGGAAGGGCCGCTCGTCGCCGAGGTGGTGAAGACGGTCAGCGACCCCTATGTCGGACGGATCTCGCTCGTTCGGGTCTTCTCGGGAACGCTGCGACCGGACCAGGTGGTCCACGTCTCCGGTCACGGCCTCGCCGACCGGGGCCACGAGGATCACGACCTCGACGAGAAGATCGGAGCCCTCTCCTCACCGCTGGGCAAGACGCAGAGAACGGTCGCCAAAGCGGTGGCTGGCGACGTCTGTGCCGTCGCCAAGCTCTCGAGAGCGGAGACCGGAGACACGCTGTCCGACAAGGAGCAGCCACTGCTCATGGAGCCGTGGGACATGCCCGAGCCGCTGCTGCCGGTTGCCATCGTCGCCAAGAGCAAGGCTGACGAGGACAAGCTCTCGCAGAGTCTGGCCCGGCTCGTGGCCGAGGACCCGACCATGCGTCTCGACCACAGCGTGGAGACCGGCCAGGTGGTGCTCTGGACCCTCGGGGAGGCGCACATCGACGTCCTGCTCGATCGGCTCTCCAGTCGCTACGGCGTCTCGGTCGAGACAGTTCCGCTTCGGGTCGCGCTACGCGAGACGTTCGCCGGCTCATCCAAAGGACATGGCCGCCACGTCAAGCAGTCCGGCGGACATGGGCAGTTCGCCATCTGCGACATCGAGGTCGAGCCGCTACCCCAGGGTTCGGGCTTCGAGTTCGTCGACAAGGTCGTCGGTGGCTCGGTGCCACGCCAGTTCATTCCCAGCGTGGAGAAGGGCATTCGCTCACAGATGGACAAGGGGGTCGGTGCCGGCTACCCCATGGTCGACATTCGCATCACCCTGGTCGACGGTAAGTCGCACTCCGTCGACTCCTCCGACATGGCATTTCAGATGGCTGGCGGGCTCGCCCTTCGCGACGCGGCGGAGCAGACGCAGGTGCTGCTCCTCGAGCCGGTCGACGAGGTGGCCGTCCTCGTCGACGACGACTTCGTCGGAGCGGTGATGGGTGACCTTTCCTCCCGTCGCGGACACGTCGTGGGAACTGAGCCCCTCGGCACTGGCCAGACGCTGGTACGCGCAGAGGTGCCCCAGCTCGAGATCGTGAAGTACGCCATCGACCTGCGTTCGATGTCGCACGGCACCGGCACCTTCACGCGGCACTACAGCCGGCACGACCCGATGCCGCCGCAGGTGTCAGCACGGGTCTTGGCTGAGGCCGGCGCATGATGGTGCTGCCCTAGGGTGGAGTGGTGACTTCGCCGACGTCCACTCCGGTGGCCCCCATGGGCGCCACCGGACGCCGAGGGCGTCTGGTTGTCGCCGCTGTGGTCTTCGGTCTCCTCGTCGTCGGCGCCTTCGTCGGTAGCGACGACCACTTTCCGCTCGGGCCGTTCCGGATGTACGCGACCAGCAGCCAGGCCACGGGCCAGGTGGCCGTGGTCGCGCTGCAGATGAAGACCGAGGGCAGCGACTGGACGCTGGTCCGCCCCTCACCTGAGTCGGTCGGGATGAACGTCGCCGAGTTCGAGGGCCAGCTCCCCCGCTTCGAGGACGACCCCGACCTGCTCGGCGCGGTGGCTGCCAGCAGGGCGTCCCTCCATCCCGACGAGCCGGCGTGGACCGATCTGCGGATCATCCGTCAATCGACACTGGTGGTCGACAAGGTGCCGACCGGTGAGGTGGTCGAGACTGTTCTGGCCGAATGGAGTGCCGACGCGGCTCTCGACGAGGGGGGCTCGTGACCGGTGCCCAGGTGGCCGAGCGTCCACCTTCGCCGAGCGTTCGCAGCCGAGTCACCAGCGCTGTCAACGGCTGGTGGTTCTCTCCCGTGCCGCTCGCCAGGGTGGCCGCCTTCCGCGTCCTCGTGTACGCCTTCCTTCCACTAGACGTGCTCGTCCTCCGGCCCTGGGGCGCAGCGCACGGCTACGTCGACCCCGCTCTGTACCGGCCCCTGCTGATCGGTCGGCTGCTACCGCTTCCGACGCCGACGCCCCTGCTGGTGCAGGTGCTTCAGTACGGAATGGTCGTCATGGCGGTGACGCTGCTCGTCCTCATCGCCAGAGACCGGGCGTCGCGCCTGCAGACCTGGCTGGGCGCGGGCGTGTTCGTCTTCTACCTGGAGTGGATGGTCGTCAGCTTCTCGTACGGCAAGGTCGACCATGACCGGTTCGCCTTCCTGGTGGCACTGGCCGTTCTCCCGACGGCCGGACGAGCGGCGCTCCGCGACATGACGCCATCACCGGCCGCCGGCTGGGCCATGCGCATGGTGCAGGTGGGGGTCGTGGCCACGTACTTCCTCGCCGCCATCGCCAAGGTACGTTTCGGCGGCTGGGGGTGGGTCAACTCCACGACGATCGCACGCGCCGTCATCCGCCGCGGAACGATGCTCGCCGATCCGCTGCTGAACATGCCATGGACCCTCCAGCTGTCGCAGTGGTTCATCCTCACGCTGGAGTTCGTCTCACCGGTCCTGCTCTTCGTCCGGCCCAAGGTGCAGCAGTACATCGTCGCTTTCCTGGTGGCCTTTCACGTCATGACCTTCCTGATGATCCGCATCATCTTCATGCCACACGTTGTCTGCCTGGCTGCGTTCCTGCCGCTCGAACGAGTGCTCAACCGGCGTACTACGGAGTCGGCGGCTCTGGGTTAGGCGGCTCAGCAATCGATGCCTCTGCCCCTGGCCACGCAGCGCGGAGAGCATCGCGGGTGTCGACCAGCGACTGCGGCATCACCTTCGTCTGGGCCACGACCGGCATGAAGTTGGTGTCGCCGCCCCAGCGGGGCACGACATGCTGGTGCAGGTGGGCCGCGATCCCCGCTCCCCCTACCGTTCCCTGGTTCATGCCGAGGTTGAAGCCGTGCGGAAGGAGCGCGCGTTGCATGGCCTCGATCGCTGCCTTGGTCAGGTCGGCGATCTCGTGTGCCTCTTCGGGCGAGAGGTCCACATAGCCGGCGACGTGTCGATAGGTGCAGACCAGGGCGTGCCCAGTGTTGTAGGGATAGAGGTTCAGCACCACGTAGGCATGATCGCCTCTGGCAACCACGAGTGAGTCCTCGTCTGGCTCGCCGGGTGCGCGGCAGAACGGACAGCCGTCTCCGGAGTCGGTGGAGTCGGGCCGGTTCTCCCCGAGGATGTAGGCGAGGCGGTCTGGGGCCCACAGACGCTGCATACCGTCAGGGTCGGGCTCCATGTCCAGACACTCTAAGCCTGTCGCTCCGCCACAGAGTCGACAATTCGTTGAACAGCCTGGGCGATGGGCACACCGTTCTCCTGCGTGCCGTCGCGGAAGCGGAAGGACACCGCCCCCTTTCCGCGATCCTCGTCGCCCGCGAGCAGCATGAAGGGGATCTTCTGCTTCTGCGCCGTTCGAATCTTCTTCTGCATTCGGTCGTCCGACGAGTCCACCTCGACCCTGATGCCGTGGCCCCGCAGCTGGTCGGCAACCTCCTGCAGGTAGTCGACGTGCGCATCTGAGATCGGGATGCCGACCACCTGCACCGGAGCCAACCAGGCAGGGAAGGCACCGGCGTAGTGCTCGAGCAGGACCGCGAAGAACCGCTCGATCGAGCCGAAGAGTGCGCGGTGGATCATCACCGGCCGCTGGCGGGTGCCGTCAGCGGCTTGGTACTCCAGATCGAACCGTTGCGGCAGCTGGAAGTCGACCTGGATGGTCGACATCTGCCAGGTACGGCCGATCGCGTCCTTGGTCTGCACGGATATCTTCGGGCCGTAGAACGCAGCTCCGCCCTCATCCATGACGAGCTCGAGGTTCTGCTTCTCAGCTGCCAGGCGCAGCGTCTCGGTGGCTTCGGCCCACTCGGCGTCCTCGCCGACGTACTTCTCGTCGTTTCGCGTCGAGAGCTCGAGATAGAAGTCGTCCAGCCCGTAGTCGCGCAGCAGGTCGAGGACGAACGTCAGCAGGCTGTCGAGCTCTGCTGGCATCTGCTCCTTGGTGCAGTAGATGTGTGCATCGTCCTGGGTCATGCCGCGGACCCGGGTGAGACCGTGCACCACTCCCGACTTCTCGTAGCGGTAGACCGACCCGAACTCGAAGAGCCGCATCGGAAGCTCGCGGTATGAACGCCCACGAGCCCGGTAGATCAGGTTGTGGAACGGGCAGTTCATCGGCTTGAGGTAGTAGTTCTGGCCGGGGCGACGCACGTTTCCTTCGTCGTCGTAGTCGGCGTCGAGATGCATGGGGGGGTACATGCCATCGGCGTACCAGTCGAGGTGTCCCGAGGTCTCGAAGAGCGCTTGCTTCGTGATGTGCGGCGTGTAGACGAACTCGTACCCGCCCTCTTCGTGCCGACGCCGCGAGTAGTCCTCCATGACCATCCGCACCGTGCCGCCCTTGGGATGGAACACGGCCAAGCCGGAACCGACCTCATCGGGGAACGAGAAGAGGTCGAGCTCGGCACCGAGACGTCGGTGGTCGCGTCGCTCGGCCTCTTCGAGGAAGCGCAGGTACTCGGTCAGCTCGTCCTTGCTGGGCCAGGCGGTGCCGTAGATCCGCTGCAGCTGGGGGTTGTCCTCGCTACCGCGCCAGTAAGCAGCCGCTGACCGCATGAGCTTGAAGGCCGGGATCAGGCGTGTGGTCGGCAGGTGGGGTCCGCGGCAGAGGTCTTGCCACGTGCGCTCACCGCTCTTGGAGTCGACGTTCTCGTAGATGGTCAGCTCCGCTCCGCCGACCTCCATGACGTCCTCGTCGACCGCGCCTCCCTTGAGCCCGACCAGCTCGAGCTTGTAGGGCTCGTCGACGAGCTCGGCCCGCGCCTCGTCCTCTGAGACGACTCGGCGTCCGAACCGCTGCCCGGACTTGATGATCTGCTGCATCCGCTTCTCAAGGCGCTTGATGTCTTCGGGCGTGAACGGTGTCTCGACATCGAAGTCGTAGTAGAAGCCGTCCTTGATCGGCGGCCCGATGCCGAGCTTGGCGTCGGCGAAGGTGTCCTGCACCGCTTGAGCGAGGACGTGGGCACAGGAGTGGCGAAGAACCGCCAAGCCGTCGTCGGACTCGATCGTCACGGGCTCGACGACGTCACCGGAGTCGAGGACGTGCGCGAGGTCACGAAGCTCGTCGTTGATCTTGGCGACGACCACCGACCGGTCATCGGCGAACAGCTCGGCTGCCGTCGTTCCCGATGCCACCTGCCGCACGTTCCCGGCAACGGTGATCGAGAGGTCGGACACGGCGACTCCTTGCTGAGGGCGGTAGACACCCCGATCGTATCGACCCCCACCGGGCTGCCGCCTGCGACTTACCGTCGGCTGACCCTCATCCGCCAGAGATCCCCGTCGTAGGTGACCGCATAGATCTCGCCGTAGTCGTCGACCCCGAACGACGTGGCACCGATCGTGCGCCCCAGTCGCTGGGGCTGCAGCACCTTGCCGGGGCCAGGTCGGTACAGCCACACCCGTCGGGTGATGAAGTCGGCGAAGACGTACGCGCCGCCGATCTGGTCGCGGTAGCGCCGCCCTCGGTAGACGAACCCGCCGGTGATCGACTCGGCATTCGGGTGGGCGACGACCGCCTCTGGAGCGACGTAGCTGACCTCGCTTCGACAACGAGCAGCGTTGTAGGTGCTCCGCCCCTCCTTGCACGACCACCCCAGGTGGATCCGGCGCGGGTGTGGGCCGATCCGGTCGATCTCCTCATACGCGTCCTGTCCGACGTCGCCGATCCATAGGTTGTCAGTCCTCGGGTCGAAGCTGAACCGCCACGGGTTCCGTAGACCGATCAACCAGATCTCGTCGCGTCCACGCTTGCCGACATAGGGGTTTCCGTCCGGGCTGCAGTAGCGCCGCTTGTGGCACGTTTGGTAGGGGTTGATCCGCAGGATCTTGCCCCGCAGATCAGTTCTGTCGCCTGCCAGGTCGGACGGGTCGCCGCCCCCTCCACCGTCTCCGACCCCGACGAAGAGCCGTCCGCGTGGCCCGAAGGCGAGCTGCCCGCCGTAGTGGTTGTCGTACGTCGGGTGGGCGACCCGTAGCACGGTGCGGAGCGTGGTGTTGCGCACCCGCGTGGCGCCCGGACTCGCCGCCTTCATCCGCGCCACGACGAGGTCACCGTCGCGCGCCGTGTAGGTGATCCAGAGCAACCCATCCCGACGGAACCGCGGGCTGAACGCCACCGACAGCAGGCCGCCCTCGCCGGCCGAGTCGATGCGCCGCCCGATCGACACATACGGCCTGGCCGCCACGCGCCCCGAGCGCACGATACGAATCTTGCCCGTCTTCTGAACGACAAACAGGCGCTTGCGCGCGTCGGGAGCAGACGTGACCTGCGTCGGTTGAGAAAGACCACCGGCTACGCGGCGCCACGAGACCTCAACCTGGCGTAGCGGCGGCCGCGCCGAGGACGCCAACGCTGCAGCCCGCAAAGCGGCCGGTCTCACTTCGGCCGCACCTGGTGTTCGGTCGGCAGACGCAGGAGCGCCTGCGCCCAGCAGGAGGGAAACGCCCAGGGACACGGCAGCCAGAAAGCAAGCACGACGAACCGGCGCTGAGGTCATCGCCCCATCGTGCGTCGTGAGTGCGCGCCCCACAAGGACCACGAGGGTGAGCGGTGCGTCGCGCCCAGGCTCAGGGGCAGGCGTCTCCCACGCATGCGCGCGCGTCGAGAAGGCTCTGATGCAGCTGAGCCACGTCAGGATCGTTGGTGTCGTCGCCGTCGCGGAGCAGGTTGACGAGCTGGTACGGGTCGTTCACCAGGTCGTAGTACTCACGGAACGAGATGTCGCCTGTCGTGATGTCGTACCACTCGACGTACTGCCAGTCCTCGCCACGGATCGACGCCCAGGGCGACAGTCCCGAGTCGTTGCTCTTGAAGTACTCCTGCAGCGCTTGTGTCCTCGGCACCGGAGACAGCAGCGAGCGCCCGTCCAGCGGATAGGTCAGCGAGGGGCTCAGGCCTGCCGCCTCGAGGGCTGTGGGCAGAAAGTCGATCTGCGACACCAGGTCCGAGGACTCGCCGCCACCAGGCACATGACCCGGCCAACGCAGAATCAGCGGAACTTCGGTGGACTCAAGGTAGGGGTAGCGCTTGCCCCTCAGACTGTGCTCCGCCCACAGGTAGCCGTTGTCTGACGTGAAGATCGCCAAGGTGTTTCTGGCCTCGCCCAGGGATCTCAGCTGCCGGAAGATCGAACCGGTCATGTCATCAACGGACATCAGGGTCTGCAGCATCTTGGTGCGAACGTCGAGGTACTCACTGTCGGGTACATCCGGCCACCAGCTCACCCACGGCGGCTTGTCCGTGGTGTCGGCCTCATTCCAGCTGGGCGGCCTGATCGGCTCAGGAACGGGTGCGTCCTTGTACTTCGGTGACGGACTGAAGTCCGAGTGTGGAGCTTGAGGCGCCACATACAGCAGCCACGGCTGATCGTCGTTCGTTTCGAAGTCCTGAAGGAAGGTCTTGGAGTAACGGGTCATGTACTTCGACACATACCCGGTCGTCCGTTCGAACGTGCCGTCGACGTTGAACGGAACGTTCCGGTAGCCGCCGGTGGTGTGTGCCCAGTGGTCCCAGTTCCGGGGACTGTTCATCAGGGAGACGGTCGTGAGGAACTTGCCGACCATCGCGGTCTGGTAGCCGCCACCGTGCAGGTATCCCTGAAGCGTCGAATCCTGGTCGAATGCGGCCACGGCGTCGGGGAAACCGTTTCCCAGAATTCCGGTGTTGTGCGAAAAACGGCCGGAGAACAGGGACGACCTCGAGGGGCAGCAGAGCGGTGTGGTCACCATCCCGTTGACGTACGTCGTTCCGGCTTGTTGGAACAGTCGACGCACCTTCGGCATCACCTCGAGGGTGCCCGGCGAGCGCTGGTCGTCAGTGTTGATGATCAAGATGTTGGGCGGCAGGTCAGTCGCCGCTGCAGGGACTGTATCGACAGCCGCTGTCGCGGCATCAGCCCGACGATCCCAGCCGCTGTCGGGCCCCCCAGCAACCAGTGCGAACGCAACGAGAGAGGCGAACAGCATGACCAGGCAACGAGATCCGAGTGACAGACGCGACCATGACATGGTCCCTCCCAGCTGGCGTCGCGCTGAGATCTACGATCGCCGCTCTCAGAGGAAACCTATCGGCTATCGGTGTCGCCGGGGCCGGAATCGAATCTCAACGCAGGCGACGCGGCACGTCGTCGCCTGGCCGCGTCACGTCTGGTGGTGGGCGATGGCGGACTCGAACCGCCGACCTCTTCGGTGTGAACGAAGCGCTCTAACCAACTGAGCTAACCGCCCCAAACGAGTCGTCAGACTATCGCAGCCGGTCAGTTGAGCCCGACCCAGCCGAGGGCACCGCCGGCGCTCCAGCCGTACCGATAGACGTACCACGAGACAATCGCCGCCACGAGGAGCACCACGATCGACGTCAGCACGACAGTCCGCCTGCGGTTCTCCGGGGCAAACGCCGACGACGCCGCGCCCTGCGCCTTGTCCTTGGTGACGACCAGCAGTCTGTGAGCCCACGCATATTCCGTGGCGAGAACGGCCAGGCCCAAGAAGATGGCGGCCCAACCAGGTCCCGGAAGCACAAGCATCCCGACGCCGGCGAGCACTATGCCCACGCCTAGCGTCGTCGCAAGAACCCGCCAGACCAGCCGACGCAGCGCACTGTGGCCGGTAAATCGCTGACGGAGCCGGTAGAGCCAGTCGGGCCCAGGCGGATCGAACGGCTCCCCTTCCTCCGTCGACGGGACCGGGTCGTTCATACGTTCACCCTAGGCATGGGCGGGCTCGGCCACACCTGACCGCGGACCACGGTGGCCGAGCAGCCCGGAGCACCGAGCCGGGCCACGACATCTGCCTCGTGCTCGGCATCGAGGAGGGCGAGATCACCTCTGGCACCCACGGAGAGGTGTCCGACGTCCCCAAGGCGAAGTGCTGCGGCCCCGCCGCGGGTCGCCGACCACAACGCTTCGTGCACCGGCATCCCGTAGACCAGGCAGGCAAGCTGCACGACGTAGGGCATCGACTCGCACCACGACGTTCCGGGATTGCAGTCGGTGGACAGGGCCAGCGGCACCCCGGCGTCGCGTAGCACCTGATACTGACCGAAGGCGAACGTCCGCAGCGAGAGGGTGACGGTGGGCAACAGAACGCCCACCACACCCGCAGCGGCCATCGCCCGCGCGCCCTCGGCGGTGACGTGCTCCAGGTGGTCAGCGCTGGCACACCCCATCTCAGCAGCCAGCTTGGCGGCCCCGGTGTAGGCGATCTCCTCGGCATGCAGCCTGGTTCCGAACCCGGCATCTTTCGCGGCCTGCAGGATCGCGCGCGTCTCGTCGATGGTGAAGACACCCTCGTCGCAGAAGACGTCGACCCAGGTGGCACCCGCAGCGGCAGCTGCGGGGATGGTGGCGATCACCTCGTCGACGTACTCGGCTCGGTCGCGTCCCGGCGGGACGACATGGGCACCGAGGTACGTGGCCTGCACGCCCCAGGGCAGCTCTGCGGCCAGGCGCCCGATCACCTCGAGGCACTTGAGCTCATCGGCAGAGGTCAGGCCGTAGCCCGTCTTGATCTCGACGGTGGTGGTGCCGTTGGCGATCATGCGTCGACCGCGTCCCACCGCGAGCATGAAGAGCTCGTCCGGCGATGCCGCGCGCGTCGCCGCGACCGTGGTGGCGATTCCGCCACCGTCGTATTGCTCGCCGGCCAGTCGCGCGACGAACTCCTCTCGCCGGACGCCGGCCCACACCAGGTGCGTGTGCGGGTCGACGAACCCGGGAACAGCAACGGCCCCATTCGCGTCCAGCTCAGGGGTGTCCGGGGCCGGCTTGATGTCCCGCTCGTGGCCGAGCCAGGCCACCGTTCCGCTCTCGATGCGAACGGCGGCGTTCTCTATCACCTCACCGGCGTGTTCCCGCATCGGAAGGAGACGACCGATGTTGCGCACGAGGAGGTCCACGCGTCGATGCTGTCACGTCTAGGCTGCGAAGTGTGGAGCCCGGAGCCGAAGAACAGTCACCGGTGTCGCCGGCAGGCGGCGTCCCGGACGCCGCGGTCAGCGTTGGCGACCTCGAGGCGTTCGCTCGCGAACGACTGACCGAACACACCTGGAGCTACGTCGCTGGTGGCGCAGCCGACGAGATCTCGCTCGGGTGGAACGATGGTGCCTGGCGCGAGCTTCGACTGGCGCCACGCGTCTTGGTGGACGTGTCCCATATCGATACGGCGGTGAGGTTGCTGGGACGCGAACTCCCGCACCCCATCCTGGTGGCACCGACGGCAGCTCACCGCCAGTACCACCCGGAGTCCGAGCCCGCGACGCGCCGAGGAGCGGCGGCGGCTGAATCCCTAGCGGTGATGAGCACTCTGGGGTCGACGTCAGTGGTCGATCTGGGCCGCGCCGCGGACGCCCCCTGGTGGTACCAGCTCTACGTTCAGTCCGACCGTGACTTCACCACAGCTCTTGTCGAGTCGGCCGTGGACGCCGGCGCCGAGGCGTTGGTGCTGACCGTTGACACCCCGCTGCTCGGCGCGCGCGACCGTGACCGCCGGAGTGGGGGTCACACCGTCGATGGGATGCAGCCGCCCGCGCTGGCCGGCGCGCCGCCATCGGTCGTGGTGCCGCCCGATCCGCGTCCGCACGAGCGCGCGTACAACCCCCATCTCGATCCGAGCCTGACCTGGGAGACGTTGGAGTGGCTGGTCGACCTCTCCCCCATCCCGGTGCTCCCGAAGGGCGTCACGCGGCCCGATGACGCGCAGCGCTGTGTCGACGCGGGGGCCGCCGGCGTCATCGTCAGCAACCATGGCGCCCGCAACCTCGACACCGTGATGCCCACGGCCCAGGCGCTACCTGGCGTCGTGCACGCCATCGACGGAGCCGTTCCGGTCGTCGTCGACGGTGGCATTCGCCGTGGCACCGATGTCGCCAAAGCACTGATTCTGGGAGCCGACGCTGTGCTGATCGGACGCCCGGCCGTCTGGGGGCTGACGGTGGCCGGAGCAGAAGGCGTCCAGTGGGTGATCGAGACCTTGTGGACCGAGCTCGCCATGGCCATGGGCCTGCTGGGCGCGCCGACCGTCGACGACCTGTCGGTCGACCTGATCTGGCCCCACTGACCGCAACGGGGGGCTAGCGCTGCCAGTCGGGGGCGTGGGTGCCCTCCTCCATCGGCATCCGCACACCCACCCGCCTGGCGGTGTCGAGTCCGATCTCATAGCCGGCATCGGCATGACGGATCACGCCCATGCCCGGGTCGTTGGTGAGAACCCGCTCGAGCCGCCATTGCCCGTCGGCAGTGCCGTCCGCGACCACGACGACCCCGGCATGGATCGACTTTCCGATGCCAACGCCTCCCCCGTGGTGCACCGAGACCCACGACGCGCCAGAGGCGGTGTTGAGCAGCGCATTGAGGATCGGCCAGTCGGCAATCGCGTCGGAGCCGTCACGCATCCCCTCGGTCTCGCGCTCGGGCGAGGCGACACTTCCGGCGTCCAGGTGGTCGCGGCCGATGACAATCGGCGCTGACACCTCGCCGCTGGCGACGAGGTCGTTGAACGCCAGGCCCGCCTGGTGACGCTCGCCGTAGCCGAGCCAGCAGATCCTCGACGGCAGACCCTGGTAATGCACGCGATCGTGGGCAAACCGCAGCCATCGCTGCAGTCCGTCGTCGTCCGGGAAGGCCTTGGCCACTGCGGCGTCCGTGGCGGCGAGATCGGCATCGCTGCCCGACAGGCAGGCCCACCGGAATGGCCCGGCACCTCGCGCAAAGAGTGGTCGGATGTAGGCGACGACGAACCCCGGGTAGTCGAACGCGTTGGTCACTCCGGCGTCCTTGGCCTGGCCGCGTAAGCCGTTGCCGTAGTCGAAGACGACCGAGCCGGCCTCTTTGAAGTCGAGCATCGCGCGGCAGTGCACCGCCATCGACGCCATCGACCGCTCGATGTACTCATCCGGCTTCACCCGTCGCAGCTCAAGCGCCTCATCGAGCGTGATGCCATGCGGGACGTACCCGTTGAGCGCGTCGTGAGACGACGTCTGGTCGGTCACGATGTCGGGCACCCAGCCACGGCGGATGAGTTCTGGAAGCACTTCGGCACAGTTGCCGACGAGCCCGACCGAGAGGGCCCGACCCTCGCGCTTGGCCGCATCGCAGCGGGCGACGGCGTCGTCGAGGTCGTCGGCCCGCTCGTCGAGGTAGCGGTGCTCGATCCGGCGCTGCAGTCGCCACGGGTCGATCTCGACACAGAGCGCGACTCCCCCGTTGCCCGTGACGGCCAGGGGCTGCGCGCCGCCCATGCCGCCGAGGCCGCCGGTGAGTGTGATCGTGCCGGCCAGAGACCCGCCGAAGTGCTGGTTGGCCACCTCGGCGAAGGTGGCGAAGGTTCCCTGCAGAATCCCCTGGGTCCCGATGTAGATCCACGATCCGGCTGTCATCTGCCCGTACATGATCAGGCCGAGGTCTTCGAGCTCACGGAAGTACTCAGGGGTCGCCCATCG
Source organism: Actinomycetes bacterium (assembly GCA_024644435.1). Lineage (GTDB taxonomy): Bacteria > Actinomycetota > Actinomycetes > JAHEKZ01 > JAHEKZ01 > JAHEKZ01. The sequence continues at coordinate 51,904 of JAHEKZ010000010.1, forward strand.
GGGGACGAGCAGCGAGTTGGCGATCAGCACCCGCGGGGCCCGCTCATGGGTACGCATCACACCCACGGGCTTGCCACTCTGCACGAGCAAGGTGTCGTCGGGAGCCATGTCACGTAGCGAACGCACGATGGCGTCAAACGCCGGCCAGCTGCGGGCCGCCTTGCCGTTGCCGCCGTAGACCACCAGGTCATCCGGACGCTCGGCGACCTCGGGGTCGAGGTTGTTGTGCAGCATTCGCAACGCCGCCTCAGCACCCCACGACGAGCACGACAGCTCAGAGCCGTGGGGGGCACGAACAGTCCGCGCGCCGTCCATCTCGCGACCTCCTCCGAATAGACCCATCTGGCGGAAATACGGCTCATCCGGCGTCAATGGGTGGGTAGATCGGGCTTCCCCAGGCAGACTAGACCCATGGTCGAAGAACGCGGTGGCACGAACGTCGGTCACGCGGTGGGCGACGGTGGTGGTGAGTTCGGCGACCACCCCGACCTCGCCACGCTCCTGGCCTACCGGCGTCCGTCACCGATCAGCATCTGGGTCGATCCGGTCTCGCCGGCGACCGGACTCTTCCTTCCGTATCTCGACATCGACGGCCACTCACACGGTGGGCGCCCATGGCGATTTCGTGGTCACCATGAAGTCGAGCTGCGCTTGCTGCCCGAGGCCGACGACCCGTTCGGTCAGCTCGTGGCCCAGTGCGTTCTGGCGGTACGTGCTTGGGCAGTGCTGCGCGGCGCCGGCGACGAGCTGATCCCGATGGAGTACGACGTCCCGTGGGGCTACCTGTTCAACCTGCAGCGCGACCTCCATTCACTGCGAGAGCTCGGGCTCCCGCACCTGGTCGCCACGGCTGGTCGAGACGGCGACTGGCTCGGCAACTGGGTGTCGGAGTACTTCGACTCGCCCGAGGTGCACGCAGCGGTCGACAAGGACCGGGCCGCAGCCAATGCACTCAGCATCGGTGCAGCGCCCAGCTGCATGGTGCGGGGCACCATCTTCCGCGCGGAGGAGATGCCTGATGACATCGACGCCCAGATCGACCAGCTGCTCGCCAAAGAGGCGTAGCCAGCGCCACCCCACCCTCGGATTGCGGAAGTTTGCTGGGGCCACGACCCCACCAAACTTCCGCAATCGTGTCAGGGGTCGGGAGTGGGTGGCGGGGGCGCCGTCTGCTGCCAGAGCTCGATCTTGAGTCCGTCGCAGTCCAGCACCCACGCGAACTTGCCATAGCCCTCGTCCGCCGTGCCCAGGATCTCGACCTCTTTGGCGCGGAGGTCGGCCACGAACGAGTCGAGGTCGTCCACCCGAAAGTTGATCATGAATCCGTGTCTCGACGGTTTCAGGTACTCGTCATCGGGGAAGGCGCTCAGCAGGCTGTAGGGCTGGTCCGACCGATCGTCGGACCACAGGAGCTGCGGGCCGTAGGGTCCGTCAACCCCGAGGACCTCGCGGTACCAGACGCGAGCCGCCTCGGGGTCCGGCGAGACGTAGAAGACTCCCCCAAGCCCAGTGATCTTGGCCATGACTCCTCCAGACGAGTGCTGGCTACGGGTCGGTGGTGGACGCGGCTCGCTCGGCAAACACCGCGCGGGCGTCCTCGGTCAGCTGACCCACCGGCAGCGCTTGGACATCACCAGCGCCCCACACGATCTGGCGAATCGGTTGGACGTCCCTGGTCGACGAGGTGAGAAAAGCCTCTTCCGCGAAGCGCAGGCCCTCCAGGGCCACATCCTCTTCGCGGGCGCCACACCACTCGATCACGAGCTCGCGGGTGATCCCGGCCAGGCACCCGCTGGCCAGTGACGGCGTCACGAGCTGCCCGTCTACCACGACGAAGATGTTGCTGCCGGTGCCCTCACAGAGTTCTCCAGCAGTGTTGGCCAGGATCGCCTCGCTCGAGTCGAGCTGATGCGCCCGGTCGAGGGCCACCACGTTCTCGGCGTACGACGTCGTCTTGAGTCCGGCCACCGCCGACCGCTCGTTGCGCACCCACGGGACGACGGCCACCGAGGTGGCCGGCTCCCAGGCGCTCTCGGGCGACACGGCGAGCGTGAGCGTTGTCCCCTCGTCTCCACGGTCAGACCCGAGGGGGCCAGGGCCTCCGGTGAGGGTGATGCGCAGCCGTCCTGCTGCGGGCTCGGACGACAGCAGCTCCTTGATCCCCGCTCTGATGGCCTCGTGGTCAGGCGTCCGGAGCCCCAGTCCGGACGCCGAGCGGTCGAGCCGCCGCAGATGCCGGGTCAGGGCGAATGCTTCGCCACCGGTGACCTTGCAGGTCTCGAAGACACCGTCACCAACGGTGAAACCGTGGTCGAACGGCGAGATGCGGGCGGCGTCGGGTTCTGAGAGCCGCCCGTTGACCCAAACTTTCATGTCACACCTTCGGGGAAATCCTGCGTCGCCATGACCACCGCAAGTTACCCCACAGCCGTGCCGTTGGCGGCGACCGCGAGGAGGCGGTCGGCCTTGAGCTCGGTCTCGTCCCATTCGCGGACGGGGTCGGAGCCCCACGTGATGCCAGCCCCGGTTCCGAAGTAGAGGTTGTGGGGGTCGGCCCAGAAGGTGCGGATGCCCACGGCCAGGGACGCGCGCCTGGCATCGGCGTCCACCCAGCCGATCGCCCCGCAGTACGGACCACGCGGGGCCATCTCGATCTCGTCGATGAGACGCACGGCCGACGACTTCGGGGCACCCGTGATCGAGCCGGGGGGGAATGCCGCCTCGAGGATGTCCGGCCATCCGGCACCGCTTCGCAGCGTCGCCTCGACCGTCGAGACCAGGTGGACCAAGCCGGGGTGCTCCTCGTGGCGCAGCAGCGACGAGACGCGCACGCTGCCCGTGCTGGCGACGCGGCCGAGGTCGTTGCGCACGAGGTCGACGATCATGATGTTCTCGGCGGTGTCCTTCTCGAGCAGGTCAGCTGCCGTACGCCCGGTTCCCTTGATCGGTGACGACGCAAGCAGGTCGCCATCTCGTTCCAGGAAGAGCTCGGGAGATGCGCTCACGACCTCGACTCCGTGGTCGGGAAGCAGGACGACCCCGGCATGCGGGGCGGGGTGCTCGGCAGCCAACCGGACTGCCAGACCCCGAAGGTCGCGCCCTTCGCGCGGTGCAGCGAGGACTCGGCAGATGTTCGCCTGGTAGACCATCCCGACGGCGATCGCTGCCCTGATCTGGTCCACGGCGTTCGTGTACTGAGCGCGCGTCATCGACGAGGTCCAGGCGTCTCGCGGGACGGGCCGCCACGAAGCCTCCCTCTCCATCCCGGACGCGTTCGTCCGGTGCTCGACATGTCCGAAGCGTGCGGCTGTCAGGCGACCCTCGTAGGTGTGCACCACCGCCCACCAGCCGCTGTCATCCAGCGCCGCCGGATCGTGCGTCACCTCGAGAAGGTCAGTCGCGACCAGGTCTCCGAAGCGGGCAAAGGGCTCCATCGTCACAGGGCGCGGGTCAGCCGAGCGGACCGGCGACGCCCTCCGCAGCGGCTACCAGCTCAGGCAGAAGCTCGTCGACCGCCTCAATTTGGGGCGTCACCTCGCGGTCGACGTTCATGGCCGCTACCTGCTCGCGCAGCACCGCATGGGCAGCAGCAACCGCCGGGCTCGGTGGAGCGGTGTCGGCACGCAGGTCGATGGCCTGTGCCGCGCACAGCATCTCGACCGCCAGGACGCTGCGCACGTTACGCACGACATCACGCAGCTTGCGCATCGACGTCCACCCCATGGAGACGTGATCTTCCTGGTTGCCTGACGTGGGGATGGTGTCGACGCTGCTGGGGTGCGCCAGCACCTTGTTCTCGCTGACCAACGACGCAGCCGTGTACTGGGCCAGCATGTAGCCGCTGTTGGTGCCGGCCGCCGGGGCGAGGAAGGGCGGCAGCCCCCGCGAGAACGCCGGGTCAAGCATGCGGTCGGTGCGGCGTTCGCTGATCGATGCCAGCTCTGACACGGCGATCGCCAACATGTCGCCCCCAAATGCCAGTGGCTCCCCGTGGAAGTTGCCCGTCGACATCACCTCGAAGTCGGTGCCGTCGGGCGTCGGCACGATCACTGGGTTGTCGACGACTGCCCCGAGCTCGACAGTCAGCACGGATGCGACATGGGTCAGCACGTCGCGGACCGAGCCATGGACCTGGGGAGCGCAACGCAACGAGTACGAGTCCTGGACGGCGTGCTCGAGGTCATGACGGTGGCTGGCCAACAACCCCGAGCCGGCCAGGAGCCGACGAAGGTTGTCCGCCACCTGGAGCTGGCCGACGTGAGGCCGGATGTCGATGACACGGGCGTCATAGGCGCGATCGGTCCCGAGCAACCCGTCGAGCGACATCGCACACGCCAGGTCAGCCACCTTCACGAGCAGCTGAGACTGGTCGACCGACAGCGCCAGACGCGCCTGCATCGGCTCGGTCCCGTTGATCAGGCTGAGCCCTTCCTTGGGCTGTAGCACCAACGGTTCGATGCCCTCTTCGGCAAGCAGCTCGGACGCGGGTCGCCCGGTGAGATCGCGGTCACCTGCGCGGCGCAGCCTTCCTTCGCCCACGAGCGGCAGCGCCAGGTGTGCCAGCTGGGCGAGGTCACCCGATGCCCCCACGCTCCCCTGGCCGGGGATAACCGGAACCAGCCCGCGCTCCAGGAGAAGGAGGAGCCGCTCCGGCAGCTCTGCCCGCACACCGCTGATCCCGACCGACAGGGTGCGCGCCCTAAGGAGGAGCAGCGCTCGCACCACGTCGTCGGCGAGCGGATCGCCCACCCCGGCCGCGTGCGACCGGATCAGAGCCAGTTGCATGGCGGCCAGGTCACCCGGCGCGATGCGGGTGTTGGCGAGCGCTCCGAACCCCGTCGTGATGCCGTACATCACCCGGTTCTCAGCCACCGCCCGCTCTACCACCTCGCGGGTGGGCGCCATCCGGGCCGGCACTCCCTCGTCGAGGACGGCACGCCTCCGTCCTCGGGCGACGTCGACCACTTCGTCAATGCGGAGTGGATCGCCGGTCACGACGAGGAGCTGGTCGGCAGAGGGCGGGGTCGCGGCATCGTCTGGCACGCGGTCACGGTATCCCCTCAGCCACGCCGCCCGCTTTGGGTCGACCTGCACCGATCGGCTATCGTGGCCGTTCGCCAGCCCTCACAAGGGGCTGGATTCGCGGACGTAGCGCAGCTGGTAGCGCATCACCTTGCCAAGGTGAGGGTCGCGGGTTCGAATCCCGTCGTCCGCTCGGAGGGTCTCACCCGGTCTCACCTGGGGGGCCTG
>JAHEKZ010000089.1 GCA_024644435.1 Actinomycetes bacterium
CGGTCCGCTCGAAAGCCTTGTCAGTCGGGATGAAGGCCGTCAGGGTCACGTTGCCGTCGAGCAGCACGCCGACGTCCGAGCCCTCGTACGTGCCCAGGACTGCGAGCACTGCGGCGGTCAGTATGTCGAAGTCGCGGCCGTTCTTGTCGAAGCTGGGCTGGCCTTCGACCGTGTCGGCGAGCAGGACCTCGCCAAGCGACGTGGTGCCGGGTGCGGCTTGGGCGGTGCCAGTCATCATCAGGGGGGCGGCGGCCAGACCGGCGGCCGCGGCAATGGCGACGGCGCGTGTACGAAGCTTCATCAGTGTCCTCCAGGAGTGGGTTGCTTTACATCCCCCCTTCCGACGCACCCAGCCCCGTGGATGCACAACTTCTGAAGAAGTTTTGGTCCCTCAGGCGCGAGCCTCACGCTCGAACGCCTCGACGCCCGGGATGCGGCTCCCGATGACGGTTCCGAGGTCCATCGCGAGCTCAAGATCTTCGTAGGTGAACTCCGGCTCTCCCGGGAGGCGGCACAGGAAGAGCTCACCGAAGACCTGACCCTGGGCCACAATGGGTGCCCCCATGAAGGAGGAGGGTGCGGCCGTCGGCTGATGTCTGAGGTACTCGGTCACCACAGCGAGGTCGTCTGTACTGAGGTAGCCCCGGTGCGAGAGCAGCCGTTCGGCGGCTGCAGGGAACCTGTCGAGCCCGTAGACCTGGTCCTGGGGAAAGGTCACCTGGCCAGGGTCGAGGTGGCCTACGTTGACGAGGTCGCGGAAGAAGGCCCCCTCGATCAAGGTGACGTGCGCGCTCGCCGCCGCCATGATCTCCGCTACAGCGGTGGCCGCTCCGAAGGCCAGATCCTTCAGCTGCTCGTACCGGTCGATCGCCACCACGAGATGTCGGATGATCTCGGTACGACCGCTCCCCGTCCACCCCCGGTGATAGCGGGAGGCGGCATTCTGGGGAGGAACCCAGCCCACCGCCCACCTCCAGCTCGCAGAGAACCCCCGACGGTCCGCTATCGGCCGATTCGGCGGAGCCCTTAACCCTGGACGGTCACAGGCCTACGGCCGGCCTGGGGCGACATAGCTCGTCTTGGCCACCGTGAAGAACTCTCGGGCGTAGGTGCCCTGCTCGCGCGGCCCGTACGAGGATGCCCGGCGCCCTCCGAACGGAACGTGGTAGTCGACGCCCGCTGTTGGCACATTGACCATCACCATTCCGGCACCGGAGTGCCTCCGGAAGTGAGTAGCAGCAGCGAGAGAGGTTGTGACGATCCCGCTGGAGAGTCCGAACGCGGTGTCGTTGGCCACGGCCAGCGCCTCGTCGTAGCCCTCCACCTCGATCACCGATGCGACCGGGCCGAAGACCTCCTCGCGGTTCACCGTCATCGAGTTGTCGGTCCCCACCACCAGTGCCGGGGTCAGGAAGTGGCCCGATGCTGACCGTTCGACCCGCTGGCCGCCGATCACCTGGCCCCCCTCGGTTGCCGCCGTCGCGAGGTACCGCTCGTCCTGCGCCAGCTGGGTCGCGTCGACGACCGGTCCCATCTGCGTTCCCTCGGCCCTCGCGTCATCGACCCGCCAGGTGCCCATCGCCTCGGAGAGGGCCGCGACGAAGCGGTCATGGATGCCGCGGGTGACGATCAACCTGCTGGACGCCGTGCAGCGTTGACCCGTCGACCCGAAAGCCCCTTGCAGTGCCACGTCGACGGCCACGTCGAGGTCGGCGTCGTCGAGCACGACCAACGGGTTCTTGCCCCCCATCTCCAGCTGCACCCGGGTGCGGTGGGGCGTGGCCGTCTGAAGAATCCGGTCTCCGGTCAGGACCGAACCGGTGAACGAGATGCCATCGACGTCTGCGCTGCCGGTGAGGGTCGGACCGATCTCTCGCCCCGAACCCATCACGAGGTTGAGCACGCCGTCGGGAAGGCCGGCTCGCCGGAGCGTGTCTGCCAGCTCCCAAGCCGACCCCGGGACCAGCTCTGCCGGCTTGAACACCACGGTGTTGCCGTAGGCCAACGCGGGGGCGATCTTCCAGGCCGGGATGGCGATCGGGAAGTTCCACGGGGTGATGACGCTCACCACGCCCAGTGGCTCGCGGGTCACCGTGACCTCGAGGCCGGGGCGGACCGAGTCGATGACCTCGCCGGCGTTCCGCAGCGTCTGACCGCCGTGGAACTTCAAGATCTGCCCCGCGCGGACGACCTCGCCGCGGGCCTCCGGGAGCGTCTTGCCCTCTTCCCGGGCGAGCAGGTCGCCCAGCTCGTCGGCCCGTGCGATCACTTCGGTGCCCGCCCGGTCCAGGACGTCAGCCCGCTCCTGTGGCGTGGCGAAAGCCCAGCGCGGCAGCGCCAGCCGAGCCGCCTCGACCGCCGCCTCAGCCTCCGCCTGACCGGCGTGGGCGTACTCACCGACCACGTCGCTCGTGTCGCTGGGGTTGACGTTCGGCGTCCAGGCGTCACTGGTCAGATCAGCGCCCCCAATGATGTGAGAGCGGCGGACCGATCCGGTGCTGAGATTCATCCTCCGAGCCTAGGCCCAGCGGCTCGGACGGCTTTCACACCGTGGCGAGGATCTCGCTCTCAGGCAGGCTGCCCTGCCAACGACCGAGCTCTTCGCCCCCAGGCGAGAGCAGGATCCAGGTCGGCTGGCCGGTGATCTCCAGGGCCTGCCACGACTCGAAGCCCGGGTCCCAGAGCATCTGCGGGGTGGCGACCCCGTACGTGCTGACGAAGTCCTCGGCTAGCGGGAAGTCATCTTGGGTGCCGATGCCCACCACGGTCACGGCGTTCGCGTTCTGTTTCGAGAACGCCTCGACGGCCGGGGCCTCACCCGCACAGACCGGGCAGTGCGGCGCCCAGGCCCACAACAAGATCGGCTTCTGACTGGGCACCAGACCCGCCAGGTCGACCTCGCCGCCGGACACGTCTTTCACCTGAACTGACGGGAGCACACTCTTGGACGTGTCGACGACCGGATCGGGGTCCTTCTTCTTCTTCTGCTGGCCGGCGCTGGAGCTGAGCGACGGGGATGCTGACTCGGAGCCCGCCGATGGCGACGCGGACTCGGTCGCGGCGCCGCAGGCGGTGAGCCCAAGGCCTAGCGCAACACCCAAGGCCGTCACCGCCAGCGCGCGACCGGACCGGGAGTGCGGGGTGCGGAGTCTCATACGTGTTCCTCTCGGACCGAGGCACCGTCGATGCCAGGCTCGGTCACGTCGTCGACGGCGGGTCTCTTCCGCCACTGCCACCAGATCGCCCCGAACAGCACCAGCGTCGCGGCAGCCAGGGCCAGTACCCCGCGATGAGCTTCGATGAACGTGGAGATCTCGCCGCTCCACTGCGCGACCGTGTCCACCGGCCCGCGGTCGATCAGGTCGCCATCGAGCACCCGGATCTCGACGTAGCCGTACCATGCGACGTAGGCACCGGCGAGGATCAGCAGCACTCCGGAGATCCGGTTGAGCCAGGGCAGCACCGAGCGGCTGCGCTGCACCGCTCCATCACGAGCCAGGGCGAGCGCCACCGCAAGGGCTGTCAGCACCAGGCCCATTCCCGCGGCGTAGGCCAGCAGCACGGCGACGCCAGCGACGAAGCTGTCGGCGCGGAAGGTGCCGACGACCGCGACGAGGAAGACCGGGATCGTGCACGACAACGACACGGTGGCATAGATGACGCCGTAGGTGAACATCCCGACAAGTCCCCGGTCGGTGGCTCGAGACCAACGCGGGAGCCGGATCGACAGCTCGTGCCCGGTGACCAACCAGATCCCGAGCGCCAGCAGCAGCGGCCCAACGGCGATCGTGGCGTACGGAGTCCAGGCCGACACCTGAACCGCGAACCCGGAGATCAGGATCCCGGCCAGACCGAAGACCGCAACGAACCCCGTGGTGACAGCGGCACCCACCGCAAGGGCCCTGGCTACCGAGGACGTCGAGCGCGCGCCGGCCTGGTCACCGAGGAAGAGCGCGAGATAGGCGGGCAGCAGAGCGAAGCCGCACGGGTTGAACGCCGCCACCATTCCGGCGGT
>JAHEKZ010000052.1:0-3822 GCA_024644435.1 Actinomycetes bacterium
TCAATCGGCCGGCTGGGTGGGTGAGGTCGATGTCGTGTGCCACGGACTCGGCGGTGTAGATGGCGCGGGACGGCGGGCCGTCGGGTTCTGCGAGGTCGCACAGCAGGCTGAGGGGGACACCAGCGCGGAGCAGCGACCAGGCTCCTGCGGTCCCAGAGGGGGTAATCACACTGGTGTAGTTCGGCAACCCTCGACGCAACCTTGAGTCTTCTGGCTGGTTAGTTTTCGAGACTCTGCGGCAGCGCACCCCGGACCACGTCCCAGACGTGTGGGGTGACGGCCGTGAGCAGGCCAAAGCGGCGATCGAGCGGTCGGTAGGGCGTCCCGTCGAGCCGGCGGACGGTGAGCCCGGCCGCTTGGGCCAGCAGGGCGCCCGGGGCGTGGTCCCACGGGAGGGTGCGCCAGTAGAGGGCGTAGTCGAGCGCGCCTGTGGCGGTCATCGGGTAGGCGACGCCGGCCGCGGCGACGGGCGTGTGGTGCAGGCCCGCGCCACGAAGCCCACCATCTGCCGCGTCACGCGTGGCCGCAGGCATCGTGTGCGTGCGCAGCAGACCCCGCCAGCTCTCAGGGGGGCCGGGGTCGCCGAGTGCGGCGAGCGAAGTTCCGTTCTGAGTGGCTGCGCCTGTCCGTTCGGCGGCGAACATCTGACCGTGGACCGGCTGCCAGATCCAGGCGGCCGTGGTGACGCCGCCCTCGACCAGCGCCACCATCGTCGCGAAGTCGGGGCTTCCGTCGATGAACGACTTGGTGCCGTCCACGGGGTCGAGCACCCATACCCGATCGTGCTGATCGGCGTTACGGAGCAGCGAGGCGTCGGCGGCGGCCGCCTCTTCTCCGATGACGGGAACGCCCGGCTCGATCGCACCCAGAGCGACGGTGAGGAGCTCTTCGCACTCGTGGTCGGCGTCGGTCACCCAGTCTCCGGGCGACTTCTCACTCATCGCCGTGGCCTCGAGCGCACGGAAACGAGGGAGCACTGCGGTCTCGGCAGCGTCACGCATCGCTGCGCCCACCGCGGCGGCGAGGGAGTTCAACGGCACCGTGGAAGGATGTCGTCATGAGGATCAAGCATCAAGTCGTGGTGTTCGACGCGGTCGATCTCGAGGCCGAGAGCAGCTTCTGGGCAGGCGTTCTCGAGGGCGTGGTTGATCGAGACGACGACTGGCACATGGTGGTCGTCGATGGCGAACCCCGGGTAGGGGTTCAGCTCGCGCCGGACCACGTCGCGCCTGACTGGCCCGAGGGAGTGCAGCAGCAGATCCACCTCGACCTCTGGGTCGACGACATCGAGGACTCGCACGCGCGGGTGACCGAGCTCGGTGCGACCTTGTTGAAGCCGGTCGACGAAGGCGCATCCGACGACAGCTTCCAGGTGTATGCCGACCCGGCTGGGCATCCGTTCTGCCTCTGTTGGGTGACTGGTTCGTAGCGCGGCGCTGGTGCCCTCGCCCACCACGGAACCGTGACGGAGATGTCCTTCTGCTAGCCCGTCTACATTCGGCGATCCGTCCGTAATGAGGTTTGGTAGGTTCGCCGAGCCGCGACTCCCTCGGAGGACGAACATGCCGCGCGATCCCCGCTTCGACGTCCTCTTCGAGCCGGTTCGCATCGGACCGGTGACGGCCCCGAACCGCTTCTACCAGGTTCCCCACTGCACGGGCATGGGATACCGACGTCCTCAGACGCTCGCCGGGATGCGCGAGGTGAAGGCCGAGGGCGGGTGGGGGACGGTGTGTACCGAGTACTGCTCGATTCACCCATCGTCCGACGATGAGCCACATCCTTCCGCCTCTTTGTGGGATGACCAGGACATCGATCGGCACGCGTTGATGGTCGAGAAGGTGCACTCCCACGGTGCTCTCGCCGGCGTCGAGCTGTGGCACGGTGGCGCCGCTAGCGCAAACCACTATTCGCGTGAAGCCCCGATCGGCCCGGCCAGCACGCCGGCCGGCGTCTACGACCCGGTGCAGACCCGCGCGATGGACAAGGCCGACATCCGGGAGTTCAAGCGCTGGCACGTCGATGCGGCACGACGAGCGCAGCGAGCCGGGTTCGACATCGTCTATGTCTATGCAGCGCACCAGTATCTGATCCGGCAGTTCCTGCAGCCCTCCAACCAGCGGACCGACGAGTACGGCGGATCACTTGTGAACCGGGCTCGACTCTTGCGAGAACTGATCATGGAGACGAAGGAAGCCATCGGGGACACGTGTGCGGTGGCCGTTCGATTCTCCGCCAACATCGGAGATGACGACGATAACCGGGACACGCAGGAGCCCAGGGAGATGTTGGAGCTCATGGCGGACCTGCCCGACCTGTGGGACGTCACAGTGCACGACTACGGGATCGAGATGGGGACATCCCGGTTCACCCCCGAAGCTGCACTCGAGGCGACCACGTCATGGGTCAAGAGCGTGACAAGTAGACCCGTCGTCAGCGTGGGTCGCTTCACCTCGCCCGAGACGATGCTGCGGCTCGTGCGCGACGGCGTCATCGATCTCGTGGGTGCGGCACGTCCTTCGATCGCTGACCCGTTCCTGCCTCAGAAGATCGCCGAAGGACGCGATGACGAGATCCGTGAATGCATCGGGTGCAACATCTGCTACACGGGCGACCAGACGGGCACCCCCATCCGTTGCACGCAGAACCCCACGATGGGCGAGGAGTGGCGGAAGGGCTGGCACCCCGAGCGCATCCCGGTGAGGGGGTCGGACTCGAAGATCCTGGTTGTCGGCGGTGGTCCCGCAGGTCTTGAAGCAGCGGTGTCGCTGGGCAAGCGCGGCTACGACGTCTTCTTGGCGGAGGCGCGGAGGGAGCTGGGAGGTCGGGTCACGCTCGAGTCCACGCTTCCGGGGCTGGGGCAATGGGCACGGGTTCGAGACTGGCGCCTCAACCAGATCGAGAAGCTGGCAAATGTCGAGGTCTACCTCGACAGCACGATCGACGCCGAACAGGTGCTCGAGTTCGCCCCCGACCGCGTCGTGGTCGCAACCGGGGCCAGGTGGCGAAGAGATGGCCTCGGTCGGTGGCATACGTCGCCGATACGGGGAACGGACGTGCCCGCTGTCCTCACCCCGGACGACATCATGGCTGGGGTGATGCCGAGCGGGCCCGTGGTCGTCTTTGACGACGACCACTACTACCTGGGCGGGGTCATCGCCGAGGCCCTGCGCCTCGCGGGCCTCGAGGTGACGCTGGTGACTCCCGCGAACGAAGTTTCGACCTGGACGACGCGTACCGACGAGCAGCATCAGATCCAGGCGAGAATCCTCAATCTTGGTATCACCGTTGAGACGGGGACGACCCTTGCCGCTGTCGGCGAGGGCTGGGTGACTCTGGAGTCGGTACATACCGCGACCGCGAGGGAGGTTGAGGCTGCGAACGTGGTGATGGTCACCTCTCGTGAGCCGGTGGACGCACTTCACCACGAGCTGGGTGATCGCATTCCCGTCCAGCGCATCGGCGACTGCCTCGCGCCGGGGACGATCGCAGCTGCTGTCTATTCGGGTCACCGCTACGCGCGAGAGGCAGATGCCGAGGTGTCCCTCGGCGTCCCCTTTGCACGCGAGTAGAAATCTACGCGGGTCGTCGCCGTCAGGAGTCAAGAACGGGTGCGCCGCGACAGGCTGGAACCCCGAACCAGGAGTGGGGGATACCTGCGCATCGGGACGCCGGGGAGGGGGCCGAAAGCGAAGATGCACGAAGACCAGCTCGATATCGATGTCGAGCTGGTGCGGTCCCTGATCGCGAATCAGTTCCCGCGATGGTCGGATCTGGTGATCGACCACGTCGTCCCATCCGGCACAGTGAATGCCATCTTCA
>JAHEKZ010000052.1:3922-15221 GCA_024644435.1 Actinomycetes bacterium
ATCGGGTGTACCGAACCAAAGAGTCGAGAACATCTGTTGGACAGAGGCATTGCCACCGGTCAGGATGCCAGGGAGCAGGGACGCCTGGGCGGCCCGAGCCCGGGTCAGGCAGTTCTCATTCATCCATTGGAGCCGTGAGATGGCGAACGAAGAGGTGGAGGCGCTGGTCGTCGGCGGAGGCCAGGCGGGCCTGGCGATGAGCGAGCACCTGAGTCGGTGTGGCGTCTCACACCTGGTCGTGGAGAGGAGTCGCATCGCCGAACGCTGGCGGTCGGAGAGGTGGGACTCCCTCGTGGCGAACGGGCCAACGTGGCACGACCGTTTCCCAGGTCTTGAGTTCGCGGGTCTGGGGCCAGATGACTTCGCCTCCAAGGAGCAGGTCGCGGACTACTTGGTCAGCTATGCGGAGAAGATCGCCGCCCCGATTCGATGCGGGGTAGAGGTGACGTCAGTGCGGAGGAACATCGGCCGGGCTGGTTTTCGCGCCGAGACGTCGGACGGCACCATTGACTGCCGCTTCGTCGTGGCTGCCACTGGGCCATTCCAGAATCCGATCGTCCCCAAGATCGTTCCCGACGATGCCGCGCTCCTGCAGATCCATTCGAGCGCCTACCGAAACCCCGATGGGCTACCTGAGGGTGCCGTCCTCATAGTCGGGGCGGGATCGTCGGGGGTGCAGATCGCCGACGAGCTCTTGCGTGCCGGGCGGCGGGTCTACCTCTCGGTCGGTCCGCACGACCGTCCACCGCGGCGGTACCGCGGGCGAGACTTCGTCTGGTGGCTGGGCGTGCTCGGAAAGTGGGACGAGGAAACGCCTCCCCAGGGCAAGGAGCACGTCACGATCGCGGTCAGTGGGGCACGGGGTGGCCACACCGTCGACTTCCGCGACCTCGCGGCGCGCGGCATGGTGCTGGTCGGTCGGACGAACTCGTACGACGATGGCACGCTGCGCTTCACCCAAGACCTGGCCGACAACATCGCGCAGGGCGACGCCACCTATCTGTCGCTGCTCGATGAGGCTGACGCCTACGTCGCGCGCAATGGCCTCGACCTTCCGGATGAACCCGAGGCCCGCGTATCTGGCCCGATTCCCGACTGTGTGACCGATCCCGTCCGCGAGCTCGACCTCGCGAGCGCCGGCGTGACGTCGATCATCTGGGCAACTGGTTTTGCCGTCGACTACAGCTGGCTGCAGGCCGACGTCTTTGACGAGGACGGGCGGCCCCGGCACAGACGTGGCGTGTCCCCTGAGCCGGGCGTCTACTTCCTCGGTCTGCCATGGCTGGCTCGGCGCGGATCCTCCTTCATCTGGGGCGTCTGGCATGACGCCGCATATCTGGCAGACCACATCGCAACCCAGCGCAGTTACCTGGCCTACGGGGCAGGTGGGCTGTCAGACTCCGTTGGCATGGTCCAGGCGGATGCGACGGAGGGGCGCGGATGAACCACCGACGGATCCGACCGTTCAATACCCGCGAGACCTACCCGGAGCAAAACCTCGACAACGACCTGTGCCAGGCGGTCGTCGCAGGTGACACCGTCTACCTGCGCGGCCAGATCGCCCAAGACCTCGACTCTCGGGAGTCTGTGGCGGTCGGCGATGTCGAAGGTCAGGCCGAGAAGGCCATGGCAAATGTGGCGATGCTGCTGGACGAGTGTGGTTCGAGCCTCGACGACGTGGTCAAGGTGGTGGTCTATCTCACGGACATCCGCTTCCGTGAGCCGGTCTATCGGGTCATGGGTCGTTGGTTGAAGGGCGTCTATCCCGTCTCGACCGGCCTGGTCGTCTCAGCACTTGCGCGTCCGGAGTGGTTGGTCGAGATCGATGTGACGGCAGTGCTGTCGACGTCGGGCGACTCATGACCTTCAGCGTGGTCGGTCACTGCGCCAGGACCGGCGCCATGGGCGTGGCCATCGCCTCGTCATCACCGGCTGTGGCGGCGCGGTGTGCCTGGGTTCGGGGCGGAGTGGGGGCCGTGACCACGCAGAACGTCACCGACCCGCGCCTTGGTCCGGCGATGCTCGACGCGCTTGCAGCCGGGGATGATCCGGATTCGGTGGTAGCAGGGGTCGTTGCTGCCCAGCAGGAGCAAGTCATCGCCTGGCGACAGCTCACCGTCGTCGACCCCACCGGCCGGACGGCCGCCTGGACCGGTGCGGAGGCCCTGGGCGTTCACGGCCAGGTGGTGCGCGACGGCGTGGTGGTCGCCGGCAACCTGCTCACGTCACCTGAGGTGCTCGATGAAGCCGCTGACGCTTTCGACGCCGATCCGGCCGCGCCGCTGGCGGCACGGTTGGTCACCGGGCTGTCGGCGGCCTTGGCTGCCGGAGGCGAGGCCGGACCGGTTCACTCGGCCGGGCTGCTGATCGCCGATGCTGACCCGGTCTACACCTGGCCGGTCACGGACCTGAGGGTCGACTGGGACGACGACCCGGTCGGCGAGCTGCAGCGACTCTGGCAGATCTGGCATCCGCAGGAGCAGGCCTACCGCACCCGGGCACTGCAGCCGGACAGCTCACCGAGCTACGGCGTGCCAGGTGATGCCCGGTGACCGCGACATCGGACGTACGCGAGCGAGCCACCGATGTTGTCCAGACGAACAGCACCAGCCTGATCGACCTGAGTCATCGAATCCATGGCCACCCAGAGGTCGCGTGGGAGGAGGAGCGTGCCAGCGCGTGGGTCGGCGACGCGATGGCCGATGCTGGGTTCGACGTGACGCCGGCCGCCTACGGACTTCCAACAGCGGTTGAGGCGGTCCACGGCAACGGGCCGCTGACGGTGGTCGTCTGTGCCGAGTACGACGCCCTGCCCGGGATCGGCCACGCCTGCGGCCACAACGTGATTGCCGCATCGTCGGTGGGCGCTGCAATGGCTCTAGGGCAGGTGGCCGACGAGCTGGGGCTCCGCGTCGTGCTCTTGGGAACGCCCGCCGAAGAAGGTGCCGGCGGCAAGATCGAGCTGCTTGCGCGCGGGGCCTTCGACGGGGCACACCTTGCCCTCATGGCCCATCCCGGGCCGGTCGACGTGGCGCGGGCTGACGCGTATGCCGTCACGCATTCGCACGTCACCTACGCCGGGAAGGCCTCACATGCCGCCGCCTATCCCGAGCTCGGCCTGAACGCTTCGGACGCATTCACGGTCGCTCAGGTGGGCCTGGCGCTGCTGCGCCAACAGTTGCCCTCCGATGCTCGGGTACACGGGATCATCACCCACGGTGGCGATGTGCCCAACGCCATTCCCGACCACACCGAAGGGCGCTGGTACGTCCGGGGCACGACCACGCAGCAAATGCGCCAAGTTGAGGAGCGCGTCCACAAGTGCTTCGAGGCCGGAGCCCTGGCCACCGGTTGCACGGTGACGATCACCCAGGATGGCCAGCCCTACGCAGAGTTCGTCAACGATGCCGACATCCTCGCGGTGTACGTTCAGAATGCCGAAGCTCTCGGTCGACGGTTCGCCGCGGCCGACGACCCGGCTGGTCGGATGAACCGCGCGAGCACCGACATGGGCAACGTTTCACAGGTGGTTCCCGCCATCCATCCATACATCGGGATCGACTCGTTGCCCGCCGTGAACCACCAGCATGAGTTCGCCGCGGCGTCGGCCTCGGACGCTGCCGATCGTGCGGTTCTCGATGCGGCTACGGCGTTGGCGCTGACCGTGGCCGACGTGGCGAGCGACACTAAGCAGCGCGAGCGCCTGCTCGCGGGATCTGCGAGGGGGTAGTCATGCGTGACCCGAGGTACGACGTCCTCTTCGAACCAGTTCCCATCGGTCCAGTGACCGCGCCGAACCGGTTCTTCCAGGTTCCCCACTGCAACGGGATGGGCTATCGCGACGTGACGGCGCTCGCCACGATGCGCGGCGTGAAGGCCGAGGGCGGCTGGGGCGTCGTGTGCACCGAGCAGGTCGAGTTCCACTACTCCTCTGACATCACCCCGTTCATCGAGCTGAGGCTGTGGGACGACCAGGACATCCCGGCGCTTGCCAGGATGGCGGATCGCGTCCACGAGCACGGTGCGCTGGCCGGTCTCGAGCTGACGTACAACGGAATGAACGGACCCAACCTCTACAGCCGCGAGGCCCCGATGGGGCCGGCACACCTTCCGGTCGCCACTTGGTCGCTCGACCCGGTGCAGGCGAGGGCGATGACCAAGCAAGACATCGTGGACCTGCGTCGGTGGCACAAGGCTGCAGCCGGACGGGCGATCAAGGCCGGCTACGACATCGTCTATGTGTATGCCGGTCATGCGCTCGGTGGCATCCATCACTTCCTGAGTCCTCGCTACAACCAGCGCACCGACGAGTACGGCGGCAGCACCGTCAACCGGATGAGGCTGCTCCGTGAGATCCTCGAGGACACCCGGGAAGCCTGCGATGGCATCGCTGCCGTGGCCTGCCGTATCACGGTCGACGAGCTGCTCGGCGACGGTGGAATCGACCGGGCAGCGATTGAGGAGGTCGTCGGAGAGCTGTCCGAGCACCCGGACCTTTGGGACTTCGTGCTCGGCTCGTGGGAAGACGACTCGGTCACGTCGCGGTTCGGGCCGGAGGGCGCGCAGGAGGAGTACGTACGTGGCTTGAAGGGGCTGACCACCCGCCCCGTCGTGGGTGTCGGTCGCTTCACCTCGCCCGACACGATGGTTCGTCAGGTGAACCAGGGAATCCTCGACCTGATTGGAGCCGCCCGACCCTCGATCGCCGATCCGTTCCTGCCGCGCAAGATCGAAGAGGGGCGACTTGAGGACATCCGCGAGTGCATCGGCTGCAACATCTGCGTGTCCGGTGACTTCACCATGTCGCCGATCCGCTGCACACAGAACCCGACCATGGGCGAGGAGTGGAGACGCGGCTGGCATCCCGAGCGGATCAAGGTGCGTGGTTCTGAGACCTCGGTCCTCGTCGTCGGGGCCGGGCCCTCCGGCCTTGAAGCGGCCCGGTCGCTCGGCAACCGCGGATACGACGTCACCCTGACCGAGGCGACCCGGCAGCTGGGCGGCCGGGTGTGGAACGAGTCGCGCTTGCCCGGTCTGGCTGCCTGGGTCCGGGTGCTCGACTACCGCGAGCAGCAGATCCGCTCGCTCAAGAACGTCGAGGTGGCGCTGGAGTCGGAGATGGAGGCGGACGACATCGTCGGCAGTGGCTTCGAGCACGTGGTGATCGCCACGGGGGCTCGGTGGCGCGACGACGGCATCGGTCGCTGGCACCTGACGCCGGTGCCAGGCCTTGGCGTACTCCCGGTGTTGACCCCGGACGATCTGATGGCTGGAAGCCGTCCCCCAGGCAAGCGGGTCGTGGTCTTCGACGATGACCACTACTACATGGGAGGCGTGCTCGCCGAGCTGTTGGCCGCAGAGGGATACGGCGTCGATCTGGTGACGCCCGCCGCCCAAGTCTCGAGCTGGACGAACAACACCCTTGAGATCCTCCGGGTCCAGGAGCGCGTCCTGAACGCCGGCGTCACGGTGCGAACGGCGCGAACTCTCACCGCACTCGGGGACGGCGAGGTCACCATCGCCTGCGCGTACACCGGGCGCGAGGAGACCGTGCCCGCCGATGCTGTCGTGATGGTCACAGCCCGCCTGCCGCGCGACGAGCTAATCACCGACCTGACCGCTCGGACGGATGAGTGGGCAGGCGTGGGTCTGCTGAGCGTCCGGGCGATCGGTGATGCCTTCGCGCCGGCGACGATCGCGGCCGCCGTCTACGAAGGACACAAGTACGCAGAGGAGCTCGACGGGCCGCCGCGCACGGGCGACACCGTTCCCTTCCGTCGCGAGGTCACCGGTCTTTCCCCCGAGGAGGCATACACATGACCCAAGCACTGCCCCCTGTCAGTACCCGCGACGAGTGGGAAGAACGGGTCTCGAAAATGCGACTGCCGGAGGCTGCCTACGTTGCCGGACATCCGGTCGAGGCGGTCTCGGGTGAGACCTTCGCCAACTTCAGCCCCACCACGGGAAACATCGTCAACCACGTTGCAGCGGCGGACGCTGCCGACGTCGACCGGGCAGTGGCGGCGGCTCGAGCCGCCTTCGTCCAAGGAGACTGGGCCAACAGCTCACCGGGCGACCGGAAGAAGGTGCTGCTTCGGCTCGCGGGTCTGATCCGTGAGAACGCCGAGGAGCTCGCCCTGCTCGAGAGTCTCGACATGGGCAAACCCATCTCGGACGCGCTGAACGTTGACGTGCCCGCGGCTGCTGGTGTGTGGCAGTGGCATGCCGAGGCCATCGACAAGATCTACGACGAGATCGCGCCTACCGGGCGCGGCGATCTGGCACTGGTGCGCCGCGAGCCTCTCGGTGTGGTGGCTGCCGTGGTTCCGTGGAACTTTCCGCTCGACATGGCAGCCTGGAAGTGCGCTCCAGCGCTGGCCGCCGGCAACTCGGTGGTTCTCAAGCCGGCCGAGCAGTCTCCACTGTCTGCGCTGCGTCTGGCCGAGCTGGCCACTGAGGCGGGAGTCCCCGACGGCGTGCTCAACGTGCTTCCGGGATTCGGTGAGACCGCGGGCCAGGCGCTTGGCCGCCATCCCGACGTCGACTGTCTGGCGTTCACCGGGTCGACTGAGGTCGGAAAGTACTTCCTTTCCTACTCCGCGGAGTCCAACGCCAAGCCGGTGTGGCTTGAGCTGGGTGGCAAGAGCCCGAACCTGGTCTTCGCGGACGCAGAGTCGCTGGATGAGGTCGCGGCAAAGACAGCCTTCGGGATCTTCTACAACCAAGGGGAGGTCTGCTCGGCCAACTCGCGGCTGCTCGTCCACCGTTCGGTCAAGGATGAACTGCTGGAGCGGCTCGTCGAACAGGCCGCGGCAATGGCGCCGGGTCATCCGTTAGATCCCGACACCACCATGGGTGCGCTCGTCAGTCGAGAGCACACTGACCGGGTAATGGAGTTCGTGGAATCCGGGCGCAAGACCGCTCGGCTCGTCGTCGGTGGTGAGCGGCTGACGCTGTCAAGTGACTGCTATGTCACGCCCACCATCTTCGACGACGTCTCCAACGACCAGGAGATCGCCCGCGATGAGATCTTCGGCCCAGTGCTGTCGGTGATCTCTTTCGACGACGAGGCAGAGGCGGTGAGGATCGCAAACGACACACGATTTGGTCTGGCCGCGTCGGTATGGACGTCCGACCTTTCACGCGCCCTTCGGGTGTCGGAGCAGCTGAAGGTGGGCACTGTCTCGGTGAACACGGTCGACGCATTGAGCCCGATGACGCCGTTCGGCGGATTCAAGCAGTCGGGAGTCGGACGTGACCTGTCGCTGCACTCGTTCGACAAGTACACCGCCCTGAAGACGACCTGGATCTGCTACTGACATGTCCGTGACCGTGCCAGGTGTCGCGTGACCGGCGCCAAAGACCGCTCAGGCGGGGCTCGGTTCACGTTGCGTCAGCTCGAGTACTTTGTGGCGGTCGCCGAGGCGGGGACGGTCACAGCTGCTGCCGAGCAGGTGCACCTGTCGCAGTCGGCGATGTCTACGGCGCTGGCCGACCTTGAGCACGTCCTCGGCGTGCAGCTGTTGGTTAGGCACCACGCTCGTGGCGTGACACTCACCCCGTCCGGAGAGGAGCTCCTGATCTCGGCGCGCCAGCTGTTGCGCCAGGCCGGCGACCTGGACTCGTCGGCGCACTCCCTCGGAGAGGACCTCGTGGGCAGGGTGCGGCTGGGGTGTTTTGCGATCCTGTCGCCCTACCTCCTGCCGCCCTTGCTCGCGGCGGTCGAGGACGAGATGCCCGGTCTTGAGGTGGAACCCATCGAGGAACCACTCGACGGCGTCGAGAAGGGTCTGCGTGAGGGACGCTTCGAGGTCGCCTTGACCTACGACTTGGGGCTGGGTGATGGCATCGAGCGAACCCAGCTCCTCAAGATCAGACCTCATGCTCTGCTTGCCTCCTCGCACCGACTGGGCACCGCAGAGTCGGTGCGATTGGCCGAGCTTGCCGACGAACCCTTCGTCTTGCTCGACCTGCCGCATAGCCGCGACTACTTCAGAGCGGCTTTCACTGCAGCTGGCGTTCAACCGCAGATCAGATATCGCACACGAAGTGCTGAGACCGCGCGTGCGCTTGTCGGCCGTGGCCTCGGTTGGAGCCTTCTCAACCTGCGTCCTACGAACAACCAGTCCGTGGAAGGCCGCCGGGTGGTGGCCAAGGATCTGACCGACATCGTGCCGGCGCTGACCGTCGTCCTGGCAAGGGCGGCGGGAGTACGTCTGACGAGGAGGGCTGCGGCGTTGGAGACAGTTGCACGGCGAGTCTTGACTCACCAGCAGATTGGGACGACCGAGACCGGCTAGATGTAGAGGGCCTGGAACTGGTCGTTGTAGCTCGCCTCCTGGTCGCCGGTGATGTCCCGGAAGATGCTCAACTTCGCGTAGTCCTCTGCTGAAGGAAAGATCAAGGGGTTGGACGCGAGCTCTTCGTCGAACTTGGCCATCTCGTCCTGCGCCCCTTCGATCGGGCAGATGTAGTTCACCCACGCCGACAGCTTGGCCGCGACCGCTGGGTCGCAGTAGTAGTTCATCCAGAGCTCGGCGTTCTTCTTGTTGGCTGCCTGGTTGGGCACCATCATGTTGTCCGACCACAACATGCCGCCGCCGTCGGGAACAACGAACCGCATGTTCGGGTTGTCGAACTGCAGCTGGATGATGTCACCCGACCAGGCAACGCACGCCTTGATGTCACCGAGGGCAAGCAGCTGCGCGTAGTTGTTGCCGGTAAACTGGCGGATCTGGTGGGTGTCCACCGCGCTCTGCAGGGCATCGATGGCGTTGGCGAACTCGTCGTCGGTGAAGTCCTCCGGATTTGCCCCTTGATCAAGCATGACCAACCCGGTGGTGTCCCGCATGTCCTTCAGCACCGTCACCGCACCAGCCAGGTCGGGATTGGTCAGCAGGTCATTGATGCTTGTCACCGGATCCGTCTGCGAAGCGTCGTAGGCGATCCCGGTGACGCCCGACTGCCACGGAACCGTGTAGTCCCGGTTCGGGTCGAAGGGCGGGGACTTCAGCCGCTCGACGAGGTTGGACAGGTTGGGAATGTTGGTCTTGTCCAGCTCTTGCACCCAGTCGAGCTGCATCACCTTTCCGGCGGTCCAGTCGGTCAGCATGAACATGTCGTAGCCGGTATCCGCGTCCGCATCGAGAACGGGTCGGATCTTGGAGAAGAACTCACCCATGTCGTTGATCGGCTCGGTGTAGTTCACCGAGATGCCGTACTTGTCCTCGAAGTCGACCAGTGTCGGGTGAATCTTCTCGCCGTCGACGCGTTTGGTGTCGATGTAGAGGGGCCAGTTGGCCACGTTGAGGATCTTGCTGTCGGGCGCCTGCGCTGCGGGCGACGGCCCCGTGCTGTCGCTCCCGCACCCAGTCAGGACTCCGGCGGCCGAAACCGCGGCTGTGCCCGCGGCGGCTCCGAGCAGGCTGCGCCGCGTCAGGGATCTGGTGACTGGAGGTAGAGCGTGCTCCGCATGGTTCTGAGTGGGCATCGGGTCCTCCTAAGCGGCATCTGTACATCGCCACGATGATGCGACCCAGGTCAACGGTCAAACACATCTTTCCGGACATTGACATCGATCCAGCCGAACAACAAAGTTCGAGGGTCTCGTCCTGTGGGACACTCGCGATCGTGGACGGTGTGCCACAGCCTCCCCCGGACTCGGTGCCGAGTGCCGGTGGTAGCTCTGAAAAGCCCTCCGGTGCTCACGTCGACGGCGTGGAAGTGATTGCGGGCGGTCGTCCTCCCAGGTTTGAGCTTCCCCGAGGTTTGGTAGTCACCCTGACAGCGTTGTGCGGAATCGCCGTGTTGGTTTGGGCCGGGATGACGCTGAAGCCTGACGATGAACCGCCGCACGAGAAGCCGACGCTCGCAATGGACGTGACGAGGTTCCAGCCCACTCGTGGGGTTCTCGTCGCCGACCTGATCAACTCAGGCGATGAGCCGATCTACATCGACGACATCGGCCTCTACCGGGGGGACTCATTGAGCAACCCCAAGAGGAAGTTCACGGAACGGGACTGGGCCCATGCGGCCGTCGTCGATGAGAGCATCGCCGGATCCTCAACGCAGATGCACGTTGACCAGTGGCCCGGCGCCGGACCATTGCGGGTTGTTGGTGTTTCGGGGGGTGGTGGGAGGGCGGTACTTGGAGTGTCCGTGGACCCGCCGTGCGGTGACCGGGGTTTGCCTACGAGCGCTCATGTGGTGATCTGGTACCACACTCAGACCGGCAATTTTACGCAAAGGATTCCCGATCTTCTCAACGCTGGTTCCGCGACGGAACTGCGGCAGATGACGCGAGCTGTGTGCCGTCACGAGCGATTGCACTCGTCATTGAAGGTCCAACCTGAGCTAGGTGGGAGTGGGGTCGGCCGACATTGGATAAAGGTGGACGATGTTCGATTCTCCTATCGTGTGCCTGCTGGAGGCTGGGAAAGGTTTGGATCCGTCTCGCTGAACAAGTCTCTCGTAGGGCCGCAGGGGGCAGAGGGCATCGTCTATTGGACCGCCTACCCTGATGGCGCCTATACCGACTGGTGCGATCGCCTGACGTCGCTCGGACGTGGCGCGTCGAACGGCGAGCTTGCAGATGCCATCGCCTCGGCACCAGGAACCGAGGTCGTGGACGGGCCGTGGAGTGACACGCTTGACGGGCAACCGACAAAGCGGGTCGTGCTGAAAATCCGCGACAACCGTGGATGCGACCCGGGCTACTTCTACTCGTGGAACGACCCGCTGGGTGGTGCACTCTGGCCAGAGACGATTCGCGGTGACACGATCAGCGTTTGGATCGTGAATGTCGAACAGACGCAGCTATTCATCGCAGCTGAGACACACAAGTTCACAGGTCCCAGGAGCGGGTTCGAGCCTCGCCGTCGGGTCCAGACATCGTTCAGACGCGAGGTCCAGGGAATCGTGGAGTCGATCCGCTTCGGGAAGAGCCAATGACACAACTCCCCGACAGAGCCGACGCATCGATGGACGTGATCGCTGGTGGTGGTGGGCCTCGGCGGCGGCTGCCTCGTTGGCTTGTCGTCGGTCTCGAGGTCGTGCTCGGTGCAGTGGCGCTTGTGTGGGTGGGTCTGCAAGTTGCGCACCACATCGATGAGCCAACGAGCTCAACGGCGAATGTGCTGACGCTTATTGGGACGTCCGACCCGTCCTATCAGCCCGGTCACGGACAGCTCGAAATCAAGCTGCAGAACAACTCGGGGTCAACCGTCTACATCGACAACCTGACGGCCCTGACCGTTGGAGCGACACCAAGTGATATCTGGGCACCGTCGTGGATCAGAAC
>JAHEKZ010000090.1 GCA_024644435.1 Actinomycetes bacterium
CGCGTGGTGGCTTTTGCCATGGATGCCGGTCAGGAGCTGACCGACCACTCAGCGGCTCGACCGGTCGTCGTCCAGGTGATCGAGGGGCGGTTGGCCTTCACGGTCGGCGGCGAGCGCCATGAGCTCGAGGCGGGCGATGTGGTGTACCTGGCACCCAGTGAGCGGCACGCGGTGCTGGCCCTGACGCCGTGCCGATTCGCTCTGGTACTGATCACGGCAGCGTGAGTGCTCGCCGCTCGGGTCACGGTGACAGGTGTGCCCTGATCACAGCGGTGCCCCCGGCAGGATTCGAACCTGCGCACACGGCTCCGGAGGCCGATGCTCTATCCCCTGAGCTACGGAGGCGGGGACCTCGGGAGGCTATCAGCGGAGTCCGGAGCCACCCCGCGCGGCCCGATGCGCGCGTCAAGGCGATGGCGTCATGCGCGTCGAGGCGGTAGGCAGGAGGCATGGACATGTCTGACGGGTCGGCGCCGGGCGTCCGGGAGCTCAGACGCGGCACTGAGCTGATCGGCAGGTATCACCGGTTCGATGGTCAGCCTCCGGCTGCCGAGCTCTTCGAGCCTGCGGTCGACGTCGGCTTGGCGGTAGAGGTGATCCTCACCGACCTCGCGGGGTGGAGTCTCACCACGACCCACGAGGCCCTGGCTGAGGCGCTCGTCGCAGACGGCGCGCGTCCGGTCCGTCACTTCGCGCTGATGTCGTGCGACTTGACCACAGCTGACCTGTCGGACGACGGCGACGCCCGGCTGGCGTCGCTCGACGTCAGGCCGTTCAGCTCGAGCGACTCGGTCCCGACCGGAGTCATTGAGCTGGTGAGGGCCGCATACCCCCCTGGCCATCCCGATGTGGAGCTCGGCAGTGACGACGACATCGTGCGCGACATCGAACGCGCCCAGGGCGGCGGTCGAATGGGCCCGATGTTGGACACGAGCAGGCTGGTCTTCGACCGTGACCGACTCGTGGCCCTGGTGCTGATCAACCGGGTGCCAGGGCTGCCGCCGCTGGGTGGACCGTGGGTCACCGACATCTGCCGTGACCCCGATCCGGCCTACTCAGGGCTCGGGCGCGCCCTGCTCGCCCAGACTCTGCTCGCCAGCAGGGAGGCAGGCGAGCAGGCGATCTCGTTGGCAGTGACCGAGGGCAACAGCGCACGCCGGCTCTACGAGTCGCTGGGGTTCTCTGTGGTGGTCACGACCCGCAAGGTGCGGATTCCCGACTGAGGATGCAGGGGCGGACCGCCTCCCAGCGGGTTAGAGTCGAGAAGAGACGAATCCGATTTCGGGAGTGCAGATGGGGTCCAACGCCCAGCGCCGCCGCGAGGAGCGCGAGAAGAAGATTGCCCAGATGCGGCGCGACGACACCACTCGGTCGCGCAGGTCCAACGTGTTGCTGACCGTCGGCTTGGTGGCCGCCGTCGTCGTGGCGGTCGGGGGTGTGTTCTGGGCGGTTCAGGCCGGGACCGAGGACCCGACGCCAGGGGCCCTGGATGAGGTCGAGACTTTCTCCTACGACGCCGGCCAGCACACCAGCGACCCGGTGGCGTACGCCGAGACGCCCCCGGTCGGGGGCGAGCATGAGCCGACCTGGGAGGAGTGCGGCTTCTACGACGACCAGATCGACCAGGAGAAGGCCGTGCACTCGATGGAGCACGGGGCCGTCTGGATCACCTACGACCCTGCGCTGGATTCTGCCGATGTCGACACGCTCAAGGGTCGGCTCAGCGAGAACTACACCCTGCTCTCGCCCTATCCCGACCTGGGGGCGCCCGTGGTCGCGTCGGCGTGGAACACCCAGCTCACCCTGGACGGGGTCGACGACCCACGGCTGGATGACTTCGTCACCGAGTACCGCCAGGGGCCTCAGACGCCGGAACCGGGCGCGTCCTGCTGAGGCGGCTTCCCGCCGGATCGATGCCAAACCTTTACGGCCGATTTCACTGAACGGTCGACCAGTGAAGTCAGACATGGCAGGCTGCAGTCATGTCTCTCGACTTCGCTGATATCAACCCAGCCGCAGCCAAGGCCGCGGACACCCAGGCCGGTTCCGACCTTCCGTCACGCGCGCAGTACGTCGTCGTGGGCGGAGGGGTCATCGGAACCTCGATCGCCTACCACCTGGCCACCATGGGTGCCACTGACGTCGTGCTGCTCGAACGCAAGCAGCTGACGTCCGGCACCACCTGGCACGCGGCTGGAGAGGTGGTCTCGGGCGGGGCTTCTGAGGACCCGCTGTGGATGGCGCGCTACTCGCGTGACCTCTACACCAAGCTCGAGGCCGAGACCGGTCTGTCGACGGGGTTCAAGGACGTCGGCTACCTCCAGCTGGCCACCACCGAGCGACGTGATGAGGCCTATCGTCGCGAGACCGCCTACATGCGCTCCACCGGGGTGGATAAGCGGATCCTCACGCCCGAAGAGATCCTCGACATCGTCCCGATGATGAAGGTCGACGACATCATCCACGGCTTCTGGACGCCGGACGAGGGCCGGGCGAACCCGGTCGACGTCACGATGTCGATGGCCAAGGGCGCGAAGATGAAGGGCGCGCAGATCTTCGAAGAGACCGAGGTCATCGACTTCATCGTGAAGGACAACCGCATCGTGGGTGTCGTCACCGAGCGCGGCACCATCGAGTGCGAGAAGGTCGTGCTGGCCTCCGGTCTCTGGGGGCGCGAGCTCGCGGCGAAGGCCGGAGTGACGGTGCCGCTGCAGGCAGCTGAGCACTACTACCTGCTCACCGAGCCGATCGACGGCGTCACCCCCGAGAACGTCCCGGTCATCGAAGACCCTGAGGCGTACGGCTACTACCGCGAAGAGGGCGGCGGCCTGCTCGTCGGGATGTTCGAGCCGGTGGGTGCGGCCTGGTCGCTCGACGGAACGCCGAAGGAGTCCGCCTTCGCTGTCCTGCCACCTGACTGGGACCGGCTGTCACCCTTCCTCGAGAAGGCCATGCAGCGGTTCCCGGCCCTGGAGGACGCCGGTATCCGCACGCTCTTCTGTGGTCCCGAGAGCTTCACCGACGACATCTCGCCGATGCTGGGCGAGTCACCAGAGGTCGACGGTCTCTACCTCGCGTGCGGCCTGAACTCGGTCGGCATCTTGATGGGCGGCGGCCTGGGCCACGTGATGGCCCAGTGGCTGATCGAGGAGTACCCGCCGATCGACCTCACCGAGGTGGGCGTAGACCGCACGCACGAGTTCCAGGCCACTCGCCAGTTCCGCAAGGAGCGCACGGTCGAGCGTCTGGGCTTCTTGCTGAATGACCTGTCGTGGCCGAACGCCATGCCGAAGCAGGCTCGTAACGTCCGCCGCGGTCCCTTCCACGACCAGCATGTCGCCGACGGTGCGTACCTCGTCGCGAGCAACGGCTGGGAGTACCCCGAGTTCTTCGCCGGGCCCGGAACGACTCCAACGGTGGAGTGGGGCTTCAAGCGCGGTCTGGCCTTCGAACGAACCGGCGTCGAGCACCTCAACGCTCGTGAGAACGTCGGCGCCATCGACATGACGATGATGTCGAACTACCTGGTGCAGGGACCGCACGCGATGCAGGTGCTGAACCGGGTATGCGCGAACAACATCGACACCGAGGTCGGCCGCGTCGTGTACACGCAGTGGCTCGACGAGCGCGGTGGCATCATCGCCGACGTCACCGTCACGCGTCAGGCCCCCGATCAGTTCCTGGTGATCAGCGCCGACAACGTCCACCGCCGTCTTCCGGCGTGGATCCGGCGGAACACCGGGTCGGGCGAGTTCCTCACCGTCACCGACGTCACCAGTGGGCTCGCGCTGCTGACGGTGCAGGGACCGAAGTCACGAGAGCTGCTGCAACGGCTCAGTCCCAACGACTGGTCGAACGAGGCCTTCCCCTTCCTCACAGCCCAAAAGATCGAGCTGGGCTACACGCCACTGTGGGCGCTGCGCGTCACCTACGTCGGCGAGCTCGGCTGGGACCTGCTCATCCCCACGGAGTTCGGTGCCACGCTGTACGACCAGCTGA
>JAHEKZ010000110.1:0-49793 GCA_024644435.1 Actinomycetes bacterium
TCGACGACATCGTCGAGGTTGGAAAGTTTTTCGGTCAGGGATGGGCCCGCGGCCTATCAGCTAGTTGGTGGGGTAATGGCCCACCAAGGCGACGACGGGTAGCCGGCCTGAGAGGGCGACCGGCCACACTGGGACTGAGACACGGCCCAGACTCCTACGGGAGGCAGCAGTGGGGAATATTGCGCAATGGGCGAAAGCCTGACGCAGCGACGCCGCGTGAGGGACGACGGCCTTCGGGTTGTAAACCTCTTTCAGCAGGGACGAAGCGAAAGTGACGGTACCTGCAGAAGAAGCACCGGCCAACTACGTGCCAGCAGCCGCGGTAATACGTAGGGTGCAAGCGTTGTCCGGAATTATTGGGCGTAAAGAGCTCGTAGGCGGTTTGTCACGTCGGATGTGAAAACTCGGGGCTCAACTCCGAGCCTGCATACGATACGGGCAGACTTGAGTTCGGCAGGGGAGACTGGAATTCCTGGTGTAGCGGTGAAATGCGCAGATATCAGGAGGAACACCGGTGGCGAAGGCGGGTCTCTGGGCCGATACTGACGCTGAGGAGCGAAAGCGTGGGGAGCGAACAGGATTAGATACCCTGGTAGTCCACGCCGTAAACGGTGGGTGCTAGGTGTGGGGAACATTCCACGTTCTCCGTGCCGCAGCTAACGCATTAAGCACCCCGCCTGGGGAGTACGGCCGCAAGGCTAAAACTCAAAGGAATTGACGGGGGCCCGCACAAGCGGCGGAGCATGCGGTTTAATTCGATGCAACGCGAAGAACCTTACCAAGGCTTGACATATAGGGAAATCCGGCAGAAATGTCGGGTCCGCAAGGGTCCTATACAGGTGGTGCATGGCTGTCGTCAGCTCGTGTCGTGAGATGTTGGGTTAAGTCCCGCAACGAGCGCAACCCTCGTTCTATGTTGCCAGCGGATTATGCCGGGGACTCATAGGAGACTGCCGGGGTCAACTCGGAGGAAGGTGGGGACGACGTCAAGTCATCATGCCCCTTATGTCTTGGGCTACACGCATGCTACAATGGCCGGTACAAAGGGCTGCGATACCGCAAGGTGGAGCGAATCCCATAAAGCCGGTCTCAGTTCGGATCGGGGTCTGCAACTCGACCCCGTGAAGTTGGAGTCGCTAGTAATCGCAGATCAGCAATGCTGCGGTGAATACGTTCCCGGGCCTTGTACACACCGCCCGTCACGTCACGAAAGTCGGTAACACCCGAAGCCGGTGGCCCAACCCCTTGTGGGAGGGAGCTGTCGAAGGTGGGACTGGCGATTGGGACGAAGTCGTAACAAGGTAGCCGTACCGGAAGGTGCGGCTGGATCACCTCCTTTCTAAGGAGCACCTGGCCGTCGATCGACGCGCAAGCGTCCTCGTTCGGTCCAGAGCCTTTTGAGTGGGCATATGTCCCACCGAGGTTGCTCACGGGTGGAACATCGCTGAGTGGGTGTCAACGCCTCTCTCGTCAGTACTGCACCGGTTCGCCGGTGTGTGGAACCTCGTGAGGTGCTGCGGCATCCGACACACTGTTGGGTCCTGAGGGTTCGGGCCACATTGAGCACCTGCTCCGCCTCGTGCGGGGTCAGGTGCTTGAGGTGTCTCTCCTTCAGTCAACCCGAGCTCCGCAAGGAGCGCGGGGAGACGGAGCCACAGGCGCCCTTGTACGGCCGTGAGATCACGGTCCACGAGGATCTCGCGCCTGTGTGCCGCCCGTACCTTGAGAACTGCACAGTGGACGCGAGCATCCAATAAATCTTTGTGGTCAAGTTAATAAGAGCGCATGGTGGATGCCTTGGCATTAGGAGCCGATGAAGGACGTCGTAGCCTGCGAAATGCCTCGGGGAGCTGGCAAACGAGCTGTGATCCGAGGATGTCCGAATGGGGAAACCCGGCTGGAGTCATGTCCAGTCACCCTCGCCTGAACACATAGGGCGAGCGGAGGGAACGTGGGGAAGTGAAACATCTCAGTACCCACAGGAAGAGAAAGCAACCGCGATTCCGTGAGTAGTGGCGAGCGAAAGCGGAAGAGGCTAAACCGGTCATGTGTGATAGCTGTCAGGCGTTGCATGATCGGGGTCGTGGGACCACCGAGTCGAGACTGACATCTCGACAGAGAGTCACAAACCGTTGTCATAGTCGAAGGGCATGCGAAAGGCCCGGCACAGAGGGTAAGACCCCCGTAGACGAAATGACAGCGGCTCTCCGGTGTGTTCCCAAGTAGCACGGGGCCCGAGAAATCCCGTGTGAATCTGGCAGGACCACCTGCTAAGCCTAAATACTCCCTAATGACCGATAGCGGACAAGTACCGTGAGGGAAAGGTGAAAAGTACCCCGGGAGGGGAGTGAAATAGTACCTGAAACCATGTGCTTACAAGCCGTGGGAGCGTCGCTGAGCTTCGGCTCAGTCGTGACCGCGTGCCTTTTGAAGAATGAGCCTGCGAGTTAGTGGTGTGTGGCGAGGTTAACCCGTGTGGGGAAGCCGTAGCGAAAGCGAGTCCGACAAGGGCGATTGAGTCGCACGCTCTAGACCCGAAGCGGAGTGATCTATCCATGGGCAGGTTGAAGCGCGGGTAAGACCGCGTGGAGGACCGAACCCACCAGGGTTGAAAACCTGGGGGATGACCTGTGGATAGGGGTGAAAGGCCAATCAAACTCCGTGATAGCTGGTTCTCCCCGAAATGCATTTAGGTGCAGCGTTGCGTGTTTCTTGTCGGAGGTAGAGCACTGGATGGGCTAGGGGGCCTACAAGCTTACTGAACTCAGCCAAACTCCGAATGCCGACAAGTGAGAGCGCAGCAGTGAGACTGCGGGGGATAAGCTCCGTAGTCGAAAGGGAAACAACCCAGACCACCGGCTAAGGCCCCTAAGCGTATGCTAAGTGGGAAAGGATGTGGAGTTGCACAGACAACCAGGAGGTTGGCTTAGAAGCAGCCACCCTTGAAAGAGTGCGTAATAGCTCACTGGTCAAGTGATTCCGCGCCGACAATGTAGCGGGGCTCAAGCATACCGCCGAAGCCGTGGCATTCACGTTGATAACCCGGCCCCTTATGGGGTCCAGGTGCGTGGATGGGTAGGGGAGCGTCGTGTGGCGGGCGAAGCGGCGGAGTGATCCAGCCGTGGATGCCACACGAGTGAGAATGCAGGCATGAGTAGCGAAAGAGGGGCGAGAAACCCCTCCGCCGAATGACCAAGGGTTCCAGGGTCAAGCTAATCTGCCCTGGGTAAGTCGGGACCTAAGGCGAGGCCGACAGGCGTAGTCGATGGACAACGGGTTGATATTCCCGTACCCGCAACAGCGCGACCATGCTGAACCCGGTAATGCTAAGCGCATGACGTCGGAGAGGACTTCGGTCCAAACCGGCTGAGCGCGCGAACCGAACCGGCAGTAGGCAAGCGATGGGGTGACGCAGAAAGGTAGTCCAGCCCGGGCGATGGTAGTCCCGGGGTAAGGATGTAGGGGGAGACGTAGGTAAATCCGCGTCTCACATACCCTGAGATCCAATGCCGATGGCGATTGCGCCTAAGTGGACGATCCTCAGCTGCCGAGAAAAGCCTCTAGCGAGCTCTGTTGCGGCCCGTACCCCAAACCGACTCAGGTGGTCAGGTAGAGAATACCAAGGCGATCGGGCGAACCGTGGTGAAGGAACTCGGCAAATTACCTCCGTAACTTTGGGATAAGGAGGGCCGAGGTGTGTGTAGGGATTTACTCCCGAAGCATCCTTCGGCCGCAGAGACCAGGGAGAAGCGACTGTTTACTAAAAACACAGGTCCGTGCGAAGTTGCAAAACGATGTATACGGACTGACGCCTGCCCGGTGCTGGAACGTTAAGGGGACGGGTTAGTGGCCTTGTGCTGCGAAGCTCAGAACTTAAGCGCCAGTAAACGGCGGTGGTAACTATAACCATCCTAAGGTAGCGAAATTCCTTGTCGGGTAAGTTCCGACCTGCACGAATGGCGTAACGACTTCTCCGCTGTCTCCACCGCGGACCCGGCGAAATTGCACTACGAGTGAAGATGCTCGTTACACGCGGCAGGACGGAAAGACCCCGGGACCTTTACTATAGCTTGGTATTGGTGTTCGGTACGGCTTGTGTAGGATAGGTGGGAGACTGTGAACCTCGGACGCCAGTTCGAGGGGAGTCAACGTTGAAATACCACTCTGGTCGTTCTGGATATCTAACCTAGGTCCGTAATCCGGATCAGGGACAGTGCCTGGTGGGTAGTTTAACTGGGGCGGTTGCCTCCTAAAAAGTAACGGAGGCGCTCAAAGGTTCCCTCAGCCTGGTTGGCAATCAGGTGGCGAGTGCAAGTGCACAAGGGAGCTTGACTGTGAGACAGACATGTCGAGCAGGGACGAAAGTCGGAACTAGTGATCCGGCGGTGGCATGTGGAAGCGCCGTCGCTCAACGGATAAAAGGTACCCCGGGGATAACAGGCTGATCTTCCCCAAGAGTCCATATCGACGGGATGGTTTGGCACCTCGATGTCGGCTCGTCGCATCCTGGGGCTGGAGTAGGTCCCAAGGGTTGGGCTGTTCGCCCATTAAAGCGGTACGCGAGCTGGGTTTAGAACGTCGTGAGACAGTTCGGTCCCTATCCGCCGTGTGCGCAGGAGATTTGAGAAGGGCTGTCCCTAGTACGAGAGGACCGGGACGGACGAACCTCTGGTGTGTCAGTTGTTCTGCCAAGAGCACTGCTGATTAGCTACGTTCGGAAGGGATAACCGCTGAAAGCATCTAAGCGGGAAGCCTGCTTCAAGATGAGATCTCCCACAGGGTTAACCTGGTAAGGCCCCCAGTAGACCACTGGGTTGATAGGCCGGAGGTGGAAGTGCGGCAACGCATGGAGCCGACCGGTACTAATAGGCCGAGGACTTAACCAACAACAAAGATTTGCGTGTGTAAGCGTCCACTGTGCGGTTCCCGAGTTGCGGACGTCTCCGTTTTCTCGGAGATCCGAACAACTCCATAGAGTTTCGGTGGCCATAGCGAAGGGGAAACGCCCGGTCCCATTCCGAACCCGGAAGCTAAGCCCTTCAGCGCCGATGGTACTGCGTGGGAGACTGCGTGGGAGAGTAGGACGCCGCCGGACATTCTTTCGACGAGGGGTCACCATTGGTGGCCCCTCGTCGCATGTCCAGACCCTTTTTGACGCACGCTTGGAGCACAGATGGCCGACTCGTCTTCGAGGCCGCGCTCGCCGCAGAGCGGGCCGCGACGCACTCCCGAACCAGAGATCGATGACGACGTCACCTGGTTCGACCTCGACCGGGCGGCCCGGAGCGAGCTGCGCTCGCTGCCCAAAGAGATGGCCGAGCGCGTGGGGGGTCACCTGGCGATGGCCGGGCTGTTGATCGACACCGACCCCCAGACGGCCCGAACCCATGCGGAGGTCGCCCGCCGGCTGGCGGGGCGGGTGGCGGTCGTCCGCGAGGCGTCAGCCCTGACTGCCTACGCCTGCGGTGACTTCGACGCGGCTCTGGCTGAGCTACGGGCCTACCGCCGGCTCAGTGGTGACCAGTCCCACCTGCCCCTGATGGCAGACTGCGAACGCGGGCTCGGCCGGCCAGAGAAGGCGCTAGCTCTGGCAGCTTCGCCCGAAGCTCGCGTTCTTCCGGCAGACGTCGCGCGAGAGCTGCGGATCGTGGTCTCGGGCGCGCGTTCGGACCTGGGTCAGCACGATGCCGCCGTCCAGATTCTCGAGCAGGACGCTGGGTTGCGCAGCGGGACGGTCGACGACTCCTTGATCAGGTTGCGCTACGCCTATGCCGACGCGCTGGCCGCGGCTGGCCGCTCCGATGACGCCGAGGTCTGGCTGGCGAAGGTGGCGGCAGAGGACGTCAGTGGAGTGACCGACGCGGCCGACCGTGTCGAGGGTGTGACCACCGACTGAGGACACGCTGTGAGCTACAGAGGATCGGCCGCCGACTTCTCCCGCCCCCAGTCGGGGCTTGGCTCATCGGCGATCGACTTGCCCTGGTAGCGAGGCGGTACGCCGCTTGCGGAGGCCCACACGAGGCGCCAGAAGGGGACGTTGGGGTCTCTCCGGGGACCGTGCTGGAAGCCGTTGGTGCTGCGGACGACCGTCCATAGCACCGGGCCGACCAGGACCAACGCGAGCGCGCCGACTCCGACCCAGAGCGGCGGGACGCCGACCAGCTTGAGCCCGCTCGCAAGGAGTACCAGCACCAGTGCGCGCCGGATGATCCCTGCTTGACCACGTGACGACACCCGAGCACCTACGTAGACGCCAGGCAGCGCACCGATGAGCAAAGCGACAGTGACATCCGCGTGGAACTCACCCACGAGGATGTAGGTCAGCGCTGCTGCCCCGACGAGTGGCACGGCCTGGACGAGGTCCGTTCCGACCAGTCCACCCGCGCGAAGTGAGGGGTAGACGAGCAGCAGCCCGACGATGATCAGCGATCCCGACCCCACGGAGGTCATGCCGACAACGACGCCTCCGAGCACGCCGATGATCAGCGTGGGGATCGGTTTCACGGTGATGCCAAGAACTGAGTCACCGGTCTGCCCCCTGATTCCGGCCGCCTGGTCGCGGTAGTGCTGGCGGAGCGAGACCGTCGCCTTGCCAAACATCGTCGCTACCGAGAGTAGGAGGGCGACCCCGAGAGCTGTCTTGATGATGAGGTCGACGGTGTCAGGGTTGACGGTGTCGTTGTGACGGAGCCCGGTGATGAGCAGAACTCCCGCGACTGCAGCGGGGACCGACCCGATGATCAACCACTTGACCAGCGTCAGGTTGACCGTGCCCCTGCGCAGGTGCACCGCTGCCCCTACCGGCTTCATGAGGAGCGAGACGACCAGGTCGCTGCTGACGGCTGTCACGGGGTCGATCCCGAAGAACAAGATCAGGATGGGGGTCATCAAGGCCCCGCCGCCCATCCCCGTGAGGCCTACCACGAAACCGACGATCAGGCCGGCGATGACGAGACCGACGTCGAGCGAGAAGAGACCGAAGTCGACCGTGGTGTCCATGATTTCCCTTTGACATCGGCGAGCTGGAGTTTTCCGACAAAGTTAGTGGGAAATAGCGTACCGCATGGCACCCTCGCGAGTCGGCGTATCTCGGCGCCGTCACTGGCACGGGGTACACAGACGCCGGCGCAGTCCACAGCGAGTGGAGCCCGTGCACCATCCCCAGGCCGGGGGTGACGAAGCACACGGGTGGGCGTCGCTGCGCAGGATGAGGCATCTGGCCTGAGGGGCCGGACCGAACAGAGGGAGGGACTCGTGACCGGAGACAGCCAAGAGAACCGGGTGCCGCAGCAAGAGGCCGCGCTTCATCTGAACGAGGTCCAGCTGCGGGGGCGGCTCTCAGCCGTGCCAGAGGCACGGGCGTTGCCGAGCGGAGACATGGTGGTCACGCTCCGGCTCGTCGTGCCGCGCGTCCCGGGTCGGCGCCGGGGCACGACGGGAACCGGTCGATCGGCAACGGTCGACACGATCGACTGCACGCTCTGGCGGGCCGATCTGCGACGCAGAGCTGTGCGGTGGGGACCAGGTGATCAGGTCGTGGTCAGCGGGTCGCTGCGGCGGCGGTTCTGGCGGGGCCAAGGGCAGACCAGAAGTCGGTACGACGTGGAGGTGGTCACAGCGCGACGCGAAGGTCGCGCTTGAGACCACGGCTGGTCTTACGATGGCCAGGTGAGCACACCCGCCCACCGAACGCCTGGCGAAGGTCGCGCGCCGGTCGGCGACGCCCACGACTGGTTCCGCCGTGGCTGCCAGCTTCTCGACCAGGGCCATCCGGCAGCTGCGCTCGAGCTGTTGGTACGCGTGCAGCTGGCCGAGGGGACGAGCCACCACCTGAGCGAGACGATGGGACGTGCCCGGCTGGCCGTGGGGCGGTATGTCGAAGCCGAGCGAGACTTCGCCGACCTGGTGTCCGATCGTCCTGACGACGACTATGCCCGGCTGGGGCTCGGATTGGCGCTGGCGCGACAAGGTAGGTTCGACGAGGCCGTCGAACATTTGGCTCTGGCGGTGGCGATGCGTCCGGACCGCGAGGAGTACGGCAACCACCTGCGACAGGCGCGAGCGACCCTCCGGGCACAAGCAGAGGTCCGCGAGCCGCTAGCGTGACCGATGAACCCGACACCGTCCCGCAGGGAGTTGTGCCGTGACGCCTGAGCCAGCCGAACCCGACAGCGCCGACCCTCGCCACGCCGATCCGCACGCCCCGACTCCGGCCCGCGACGCCACGGCGCAGTCCGAGCTCGACCTGGGAGTGGTGCCCACCGGCTCGGCCGCCGTCGATCGCGCCCTGGTTCCGCTGGAGGACCTCACGGAGAGCCCGGTTGCCGGTCACCCCGACATCTACGAGCAGGTCCTGACCGACCTGGCCGCGACCATGAGTGGACCTGCTGCCAGCGCAGCAGTCGCGCCTGGCGAACCGCCCGAGACCGACTGACGACGAGGCGGCTCGCATGGTTCGGCGACGTCTTGATGCCGAGCTGGTCCGTCGTGGGCTGGCTCGGTCACGTCAACAGGCAGCCGACCTGGTGACAGCCAAGCGCGTCACCGTCGGCGGCGTGACGGCTCAGAAGGTGGCCACCCAGGTCGACCCCGCCGCACCCATCGAGGTGACCGAAGCACCCGAGGGCCTGCCCTACGCGTCCAGAGGCGCACTCAAGCTGCTCGGGGCGCTCGAGGCGTTCGCTCCCCACGGACTGGTCGTCTCGGGACGCCGGTGTCTGGACGCCGGCGCCAGCACCGGGGGCTTCACCGATGTGCTGCTGCGCCGAGGAGCCGCGAGCGTCGTCGCAGTCGACGTGGGGTACGGCCAGCTTGTCTGGCGTCTGCAGAACGACGAGCGCGTGATCATCCGAGACCGAACAAATGTGCGTGACCTGACCATCGACCTGACCGACGGCCCGGTCGACCTGGTGGTCGCCGATCTCTCCTTCATCTCGCTGCGCCTAGCGCTCCCGGCTTTCGGCCGGGTGACCACGGCAACGGGCGAGCTCCTGCTCATGGTCAAACCGCAGTTCGAAGTGGGGCGCGAGGCGTTGCCCTCCGGAGGCGTCGTTCGAGAACCCGCCCAACGAGCCTCGTCTGTCGTGCAGGTTGGGCAGGAAGCGGCCGAGGCTGGTTGGGGAGCACTCGGCGTCACCGCTAGCCCACTCCCAGGGCCGGCCGGAAATGTCGAGTACTTTCTGTGGTTACGCCGCGGAGCGCCGCCGCTCGATCCCGCAGCGGTGAACCGGGCCATTGAGGAGGGACCACGGTGACAGACGACCAGCGTCACATTCTGCTCGTCACGCACACTGGCCGGGCGGCGGCCACCGACACCGCACGGTTGCTGATCACGCGGCTTCAGGCCGAGGGCCTCACGGTGGTGGCTCCTGGTGGCGAAGCGATCGAGCTAGGGGTTTCGGGCCTTGGCACCTGGGAGGGCCACGAGGCTGTCGAGCTGGTGGTGGTGGTCGGTGGAGACGGAACGATTCTTCGGGGCGCAGAGCTGGCCCGTGCCAGTCGTACCCCGCTGCTCGGAATCAACGTAGGGCGCGTCGGCTTCCTCGCCGAGGCGGAGCAGCACGACCTCGACCGCGTGGCCGTGCAGATCGTCGCACGCTCGTACTCGGTCGAACCACGAGTGGCTGTCGAGGTCGACGTCGTGGTCGACGGGCAGGTTCTCCACCACGACTGGGCACTCAACGAGGTGGCGGTGGAGAAGGCGGCCAGGGCGAAGATGATCGAGGTCGGTGTCGAGGTGGATGGTCACCGGTTGTCACGGTGGGGGTGCGACGGTGTGGTCTGCGCGACGCCTACCGGCTCGACCGCCTATGCCTTCTCGGCCGGGGGGCCGGTGGTGTGGCCAGACGTCGATGCCTTGCTCGTCGTACCACTCTCGGCCCATGCCCTGTTCGCGCGACCGTTGGTGATCGCTCCGACGTCGGTGATTCGGATCGACGTGCTCCCAATGAGCGCCCCGGCGGTGTTGGCTGCAGATGGGCGGCGGGGGCTCGACCTTCCCCCGGGAGCCAGGGTCTCGGTACGCCGCAGTGATCAGCCGGTGCTGCTCGCCCGGCTCGAGCGCACACCCTTCACCGAACGTCTGGTCGCCAAGTTCGGACTTCCTGTGCAGGGTTGGACCGTGAACCGTGGAGGCCATCGCTCGGAGAAGCCGACACCGGGCGAGGCAGACCGGTGATCGTGAGCCTGAGCCTGTCCGGGCTCGGGGTCATCGATGAAGCCGACCTCGAGCTCGGGCCCGGACTCACCGTGTTGACCGGCGAGACCGGTGCCGGCAAGACGATGGTGGTGACCAGTCTGCAGCTGCTGATGGGGCAGCGAGCCTCCTCCGACCTGGTCAGGGCCGGCGCCTCCCGCGCTCGGGTCACGGCATATCTGGAGGTCGACCCGAAATCCCCGGCGGCCGAGCGGGTGGCCGAGGCGGGAGGGGAGCTCGACGACGACCTGCTGACCGCCGTGCGCACCATCGCGGCGGAAGGACGCTCGCGTGGGTCGTTGGGTGGGGTCGCGGTTCCGGTCGGTGTTCTCGGCGAGGTGATGGCCGATCTCGTGGCTGTGCATGGTCAGCGCGACCAAGGGCGCCTCGCCGAGCCGGTCCGGCAGCGAGAGCTCCTTGACCGGTTCGGAGGGTTGGCATCATCCGTGGACGAGGTGGGACGGCTCCACGCGAGGCTACGCGCACTGAAGGCCGAGCGCGACGACCTACGGGCCCACGACACCCAGCGGCTGAGGGAGGCTGAGACCCTGCGGTTCGGGTTGGCCGAGATCAGCGCCGTGTCGCCCACCCCCGATGAAGACAAGCTCCTGCAGGCTGATGAGCAGCGGTTGGCCCACGCGGTCGAGCTCAAGCAGGCAGCATTCAGTACGGCGACCACGTTGTCCGATGACGACCGCGCGATCGTGGCTCAGCTGGCTGACCTCCAGCGCACTCTCGATGCCGCTCGGGAGCACGACCCCAACCTGGCGGCCCTGGCCGACCGCCTCTCCGAGGTCGGATACCTCGTGTCCGACCTCGCCAGCGACTTGATCTCCTACGCAG
The DNA here is from genome assembly GCA_024644435.1 of Actinomycetes bacterium. Classification (GTDB taxonomy): domain Bacteria; phylum Actinomycetota; class Actinomycetes; order JAHEKZ01; family JAHEKZ01; genus JAHEKZ01. Next base: position 11,039 of record JAHEKZ010000110.1, read on the forward strand.
GTTCGGTCGACGCCGATCCTGGCCTCCTCGCCCAGCTGCAGGATCGCCGAGCGGCGCTCGCACCTTTGCTGCGCAAGTACGGACCCGACATGTCGCAGGTCTTGCTCTGGGCCGCCGAGGCCGAGCAGCGGCTCGCCGAGGTGGGCGGGGCCGACGACCGCCTCGATGCCTTGGATTCAGAGATCGACAGCGCAACGTCCGAGTGGTTGCAACTGGCGACCGCCCTCAGTGAGCAGCGAGCCACCGCTGCGGCTGTGCTGTCTGCTGCCGTCACCTCCGAGCTCAGCGCCCTCGCAATGCCCGACGCCGAGTTCTCGGTGGAGGTCCGTCGCGGACCGACACCGATGGCGAGCGGCCTCGATGACGTTCTCTTCCTGCTGCGTCCCCACCGAGGAAGCGACTTCATCGCAGTCCATCGAGGCGCCAGCGGAGGCGAGCTGTCACGGGTCATGCTCGCGCTCGAGGTGGTGCTGACGGACGCGGACCCGGTGGCGACCTTGGTCTTCGACGAGGTGGATGCCGGGGTGGGCGGCTCGGCCGCCGTCGAGGTGGGCCGCCGTCTGGCCAGGCTGGCGCGACAACGCCAGGTCCTGGTCGTTACCCATCTGCCGCAGGTGGCGGCGTTCGCCGATCACCACTGGGTGGTGCAGAAGTCGACGTCCGGTGACGTCACGAGCAGCGGACTCCGGTCGCTGGATGACGACTCCAGGGTCAAGGAGCTGACCCGCATGCTCGCCGGACTGACCGAGTCCAGCAGCGGGCAGGCCCACGCCGAAGAGCTGTTGTCTGTCGCCCGCGCCGCGCGGTAGAGCCCAGCCTGCGGGCCTGGACCGGCTCCGGGGCCAAGTGAGTGACCCCACTGGGCCGATTGGGTGCATTGGCCGGCAACCAGCCAATCCCCGCGAGGGCACCTCTGACCATGGAGGAGGACAACGACGTCGCGGGCGTCGCTGGCCGGCCCGAGGGGGGCACGGAATGATCGTTCGACGAGCACGGAAGCGACCGGCAACTAGTGCCGTGGCGGTGTCCGCTGTGCTCGCTGCCTTCTTCGCGTTGCTGGTCGCGGCTCCCGCTGATGCGGCTACCGACGTGACGCCGCCTGCTTCGTTCGACATCGTTCCCGATGTCGGTGACTACCAGGTGGGGTACTCCGTCGCCTCGCCGTACAACAACATCTACGTCTCGTGGCAGGCGACCACCGATGAGACATCCGCAGTGACCTACGAGGTGACCATCGACGGGCAGCTCGAGCGAGTGGTGAGTGATGGGCTCGCCTACTCGACCATCACCAAGCGAATCGAAGTGCCTGAAGGTCGCCATCTGGTTGGCATCATCGCCGTCGACTCGGCCGGGAACCGACGGAACGCGTCGCACGACCTTGACGTCGTCGTCGACAAGACCTCACCCACGTTCACGTCGTTTCCCCTTCTCGTCCTCAGGCGGGGGCAGGCGAGCGAGGCGGGCTACCCGATGCGCTTCACGTGGACGGGCACCGACGTCGGCACCGGTCTGGCTTCCGTGCGGATTGGCCCCAACGAACAGTGCTGCTACACGACGGGCCCGCGCCGCACACAGTTCGACTTCACCGTCGAGCCAGAGTCATCTGTGGCCTGGAGGATCTGGCTCTACGACGGCGTCGGTCGCACGACGCGGACGGTTCGAGACGGCTATGTATCGACTGTTCCGTGGAGCGACGTGACGTACCGCAACAAGTGGCGCAAGCAGAGCGACTCCGCTGCCCTCGACGGCTCGGAGTGGCAGACCCGACGCTCGGGCGCCAAAGCCAGTGCAACGGTCGAAGGGCGTTCTGTGGCATGGGTGGCCACGACTGGTCCCACCCGCGGTCGCGCCGACGTCGTCGTGAACGGCCGGGTGGTGGAGACGGTGAACCTCTACTCCGCCAAGCGGCGCAGCGGGCGGGTGGTCTGGGCCCAGAAGCTCCGCCTGGGGCGTTCAAGCATGGTTTCGATCGTCAGCCGCGCATCCGACAAGCGCCCCGTGGTGGGAGTCGATGCCCTGCTCGTTCAGCGGTGAGTGAACGCTTCACACCTCCTGAGTGACCGGTTCCAGGGTGCTGCTCTGGCAGGATGGTCGGATGCGACTGTCCCTGCTACGGCGTTCGTCCCGGGTCGAGGGGCCCGAGCCGCACGGTCCGGCGCGTCTGGACAAGCGCACCAAAGACCTCACCAAGCGGCTGAAGCCTGGTGAGGTAGCGGTGATCGACCATCTCGACATCGATCGGATCGCCGCCGAAGGTCTGGTGGCGTGCGAGCCTGCAGCGGTCGTCAACGTCGCCGCGAGCATCAGCGGACGCTACCCCAACCTCGGGCCCGAGATTCTGGTCGCTGCCGGGATCCCGGTGCTGGACGCGGTGGGGCCCGACGTGTTCGGCCGGCTCGATGATGGCGACCAGGTGGTGCTCGACGGGCACCGGCTGCTGCACAAGGGTGCCGTGGTGGCCGAGGGGGAGCTGCTCGACGAGGCCTCGGTGGAGAAGGCGATGGACGAGGCGAGGGCGGGGCTCGCGGTTCAGCTCGAGGCCTTCGCGAGCAACACCATGGAGTACCTCCGCCAGGAGCGGGACCTGCTGATCGATGGGATCGGGGTCCCCGACATCCACACCCAGATCGACGGACGTCACGTCCTGATCGTCGTGCGTGGGTACCACTACAAGGAAGACCTGCAGACGCTTCGGCCCTATATCCGTGAGCACCGCCCTGTGCTGATCGGTGTCGATGGGGGCGCCGACGCGCTGCTCGAGCTGGGATACCACCCCGACCTGATCGTGGGCGACATGGACTCGGTCTCCGACGAGGCGCTGGGGGCTGGGGCTGAAGTCGTCGTCCATGCCTACCGCGACGGACGAGCCCCAGGTCTCGAGCGCGTCGAGTCGCTCGGTGTCGAGCCCATCGTCTTCCCGGCCACGGGTACCAGTGAAGACGTCGCGATGCTCCTGGCCGACGACAAAGGGGCCAGTCTGATCGTGGCGGTCGGCTCCCACGTCACCCTGGTCGAGTTCCTCGACAAGGGCCGAGCCGGCATGGCCAGCACCTTCCTGACCCGTCTGCGGGTGGGTGGCAAGCTGATCGATGCCAAGGGTGTGAGCCGGCTGTACCGAAGCCGGATCTCGACCGGGCAACTCATGCTCCTCGTCGTGGCTGGTCTCGCCTCGCTGGGCGTTGCCATGGCGTCGACGACCGCCGGTCGGAGCTTCTTCGACCTGGTCGGGTCGTGGTGGAACGACCTGGTGTTCTGGGTGACCGGGTGACCGGCCCTATCGGCGCGCGCCGACCAACAGAACGGACCTCATCGTGATCGACTTCCGCTACCACATCGTCTCGATCGTGGCGATCTTCATGGCGCTGGCCGTCGGCATCGTGCTGGGCTCGGGCCCACTGAAGGACGACATCAGTGGGTTTCTCGAGGACCGAACCGCACAGCTGGCCCAGGAGAAGGTCGACCTCCAGGACGAGGTCTCGGCACTTCGTTCTGACATCGATGCGTCCGAGGAGTTCGCGGCGCTCGCGCAGCCAGTCCTGGTCGAAGGGCTGCTCACCTCTCATGTCGTGACGATCGTGGTGCTTCCGAACACCGAGGGCGGCCAGGTCGACGCCGTTGAGGAGGTCGTTGCCACAGCCGGTGGAACTGTGGGGGAGCGAGTGACCATTGAACCGGCCTGGTTCGACCCTGACCAGAGCGAGATCCTCGGCCGGGTGGCCGAAGGAATTGCCACAGGCCGCAAGGGGGTGGATCCCTACGACCTGGCAGGACAGGTCCTGGCTGACGCACTTCTGACGCCAGGTGGACGGCCGGTGGGGCAACCCTCGTTTGACTCCATCGCGGCATTGGGAGCTCTTGAGAACGAAGGCTTCATTGCGGCGGACGAGAACGAGGTGAAGCGGGGCGACACGGCCATCGTCATCGGTCCAGGTGGCGTGGTGGCCAACGCCGACCTCGCGCTCATCCCCATGATCAAGGCGCTCGACGACGTCGGGGTCGGGACCGTTCTGGCAGCACCCCTCGGCAGCGCCCGTCCGGCCGGCGTGGTGGGAATTCTGCGTGAGTCCGGGTCAGATGGGGTGATCTCGTCGGTCGACCGGGTCGAAACCGTCACAGGCATCACCGTCACGGCAACGGCGATGGCTGAGCAGATCGCCGGTGGTGTCGGCCACTACGGAACAGGTCCGGGTTCGGACGGACCGGCCCCTGACCCGCTGCCGAGGGGGTAGACGTGCTGAGCCGGGTGATCAACGGTGCGGTCGCGGGCGCTGTCAGCCGCCAGGTGTTCGACCACCTGCAGAGCGGACAGCGGGCCGAGCGATGGCGCCGGACCAACCACCGTGGTGAGCCGGTGAGCCTGGCTCAGGGACCCGCGGTGTCGGCTGGAGCGCTCGTGGGAGTGGTGACGGCTCCGAGTGTGCCGGTCTCGCTGCGGGCCGCTTCTGGGATCGCCGTCGGTGGTGCTGCTGCGCTCGGCATGTTGGACGATCTCAGCGGTGCAACCGAGGTCAAAGGCCTGCGTGGTCATCTGGGAGCCCTCCGGCGCGGTGAGGTGACGACCGGCACCGTCAAGCTCGTGGGCCTGGGGATCACCGGGGTCGTCGCCGGGTCGATGGCGCGTCGTGGCCGTGGGGGAGTGATCGACGCCCTCCTGGCAGGCGCGGTGGTGGCTGGCAGCGCAAATGCGGTCAACCTCTTCGATCTCCGCCCCGGTAGGGCGACGAAGCTGTTCCTGGCGGCCAGTGCCGGACCGCTGTTGAGCGGCTCGACCAGTGGCGCGCTGATCGGCGGACCCGTCGGTGCAGCCACGGCGTTGCTGCCCGAGGACCTGTCGGAGCGGTCGATGTTGGGAGATACCGGTGCGAACGCGCTGGGTGCTGCCTGGGGGGTCTGCCTCGCGGCCACCCTCCGCAGACCGGCGCTGACCGCTGTCCTTGTCGGACTGGCAGGGCTGACTGTGGCAAGCGAGCGGGTCAGCTTCTCAGCGGTGATCGAACGGACGGCCGTACTGCGTGGGCTCGACGGCCTCGGGCGCCGGCCAGCAGATCGCCCATGAGCGATCCGACCGACCCGCGAGCCGGCACGGAGCCGTCGAGCTCGACGGCATCGGCTTGGGTGAGCGCAGCGCTGCTGATCGCCGGTGTCACGATCGTGGCGCGCGTGATCGGCTTCCTGCGCTTTGTGGTGCTGGCCCGAACTGTCGGCACCACCTGCCTCGGTGACGTCTATGCCACCGCCAACGCGGTGCCCAACATCATCTATGAGGTCGTCGTTGGCGGCGCCCTGGTCGCCGTCGTCGTTCCCCTGGTGGCTGGTTCCCGTGAGTCCGATCCGGCTCGGGTCCGGTCGATGGTCGCTGCGTTGCACGGCTGGGCATTGGTGCTGCTCGTGCCCGTGACGGCAGTGATGTACATCGGCTCCGCATGGGTGGTGCAGGTGCTCCTGGGGTCGGGTGGCGCATGTGGTCCGGACGCCCCCGTGGTGGCGCGCGACATGCTCTGGGTCTTCCTCCTGCAGATCCCCATCTATGGAGCCACTGTGGTGGCCCAGGGATCCCTGCAGGCTCACCACCGGTTCTTCGCACCGGCTGCCGCACCGGCGATCTCGAGTCTGGTGGTGATCGTTGGCTATGTCGCCTATGCCCGCTCGGCTGGTGAGGACAGGGGGTCGTTGGAGGCTCTGACGACCGGCGAGTTCTGGGTGCTCGCTGGGGGCACCACCCTCGGGGTGGTCGCGCTCCTCCTCATTCAGCTACCGGCGTTGGCCAGGGCCGGGTTGATCGTTCGCCCCTCGCTCTCCTTTCCGAGCGGTCGAACGGGACAGGCCCGCACCCTCGCCTGGAGTGGGGCGGTCGTCGTGGGCGTTCAATGGGTCGGGTACGCCGCGGCGATCCGCTGGAGCAACGTCTATGGAATGGAGGGCAGCGCGCTGGTCTTCGTCCTCGGCTGGACGCTCTTCCTGCTGCCGTGGTCGATCTTGGTTCTGCCGATCGCGACCAGCACTTTCCCCCGACTGGCCGCACTCTTCGAGCGAGGTGATGTGGCCGGGTCGGCTGAGACAACGGCGCAGAGCATGCGTGCGGTCGTAGTGGCGTCTGCGGTAGGGGCCGCCGGTCTGGCCGCGGCGGCCCAACCTCTGGCGACGCTGATTGTCGAAGGCGTACCCGGCCAGAGCTCGGTCCGTGAGCTGGCAGCGCTGCTGACGGCACTGGCGGTGGGGGTCATGGCCTACGGCATCCAGGGCCACCTCGTACGCGTGCTGGCGGCCCGGCACCGGGCACCGGTCGCCGCCTGGGGTACCGCTCTCGGTTGGTCGGTCGGAATCGGCGCCGCGTGGTTGCTCACCGTCCGGGCCGACGGTGCAAGCGAGGTGGCTACTGCGATCGGTGCAGGTTTCAGCGGGGGACTTCTGGTGGGTGCCACCGTCCTGCTGGTCGCGCTCTACCGAGACGCTGGTCCCGCGGCACTGTCCGGTGTCGTCAGGGTCGGGGTGCCTTCCGTAGGGGCGGCTGTCGTGGTCGGGGTCCTGGGACAGATGCTGTTCGGTGACGGTACGGATGGGTCCTCGCTGGCCGTGGCACTGGCACAGACCATCATGGTGGGACTGGTGGCGTTGGTCGTCGTTGGCGGTATTGCTGCGCTCGCGGACCCAGGGGCGATCCGTACGCTGCTGCGGATGCGGGTCCGAAGTGGAAGTGACCAGGCATGACGGATCGTCGACTACGCATCCTGTTGGTGCTGGGCACCAGCACCGGGGGAATCGGACAACACGTACGGTCGCTGGCGGAGGGGCTCGTGACCCGTGGCCATCACGTCGTCGTGGCCGGCCCGGCAGAGACCGACGAGCTGTTTGAGTTCAGCACTGATGGGGCGCGGTTCGTCCCTGCCCAGATCGGCCTCACCCCATCACCCCGCGATCTGGTGGTCGCGCGTTCCCTGAGCCGCTGGGTGAAGGGGGCAGATGTCGTGCACGCCCATGGCTTCCGTGCTGGGCTGGTGGCGTTGAGCAGTGGCGCCGGTCGCGGGTGGCCCGTGGCTGCAGTGCGCGCGGCCGGCGTTCCGCTGGTGGTGACGTGGCACAACCAGGTGCTTGCCGGTGGCCTGAAGGGCAACGTCATGCACCGCGTCGAGGCGATGGTGGCGCGGGGGGCCACCGTGTCGCTGGGGGCGTCTGCTGACCTGGTCGACCAGGCCAGGGCTGCCGGCGGCACGGCGATCCTCGGTCCAGTGGCCTCTCCGACCCCGGCAGCGAGCCAGAAGACACCTCGTCAGGTGCGGGCTGCCCTTGGCCTTGACGACGAGCCCGTGGTGTTGGCGGTCGGCCGTCTCCATCCGCAGAAGGACTACCCGACCCTTGTGGCGGCCATGGCCCAGCTGCAGAGTCGTCGCCCGCGCCCGGTCCTCCTTGTCGCCGGCGACGGTCCTGAAGCCACACATGTGCAGAGTCTGGTCGACGAGCAGCAGGTGGATGCGCGGCTGCTGGGGCGCCGCAACGATGTCGCTGACCTCATGATCGCCTCGGACGTGCTCGCTATTCCCAGTGTCTGGGAGGCGCGGTCACTCGTCGTCCAGGAGGCCATGCAGGTGGGGTTGCCGGTCGTCGCAACCCGCGTGGGGGGCCTTCCGGAGCTGATCGGACCTGACGGCCTGCTGGTGGAGCCCGGTGACGTTGCCGGGTTGGCGCAAGCCATTGGCTCGGTATTGGACGACCCCGTCCTTGGCGCCGACCTCGCCGAGCGCGCGCGAGTTCGCGCAGGCAGCTGGCCCACCGAGGACGACGTGGTCGATCGAGTCGTCGACGTGTACCGGGGGCTGCCGCCTTCGCCCGGCGGCACGGCTGGAGCATCGACGTGAGGCGCTGGGGGTTGGCCGCGGCCGCCGCCGTGGCCCTGGTCATGGCGTTCCCCGTGGCCTCGTCGGCCGGCGGGCGACAGGGCCCACCGGCTGCGACAACGACCGACTCCGGCGTGCCGTCGTCCGTGGTGATTGTGGGAGTTCCGGGACTGCGCTGGAGCGATGTATCACCGGACGCGACCCCGAACCTGTGGCAGATGATCAACGACTCGAGCGTCGGGCAGATGAGCACGCGCTCGGCGCGGTCGCGCACCTGCCCGGCTGACGGTTGGGTCCAGCTCGGTACTGGAAACCGCGCCAGGTACACGATTCCGGAAGACCCGGTCGAAGGGACCTGTCAGCCGTTGCCCGGTATGACGCCGGGACCCGACGGTTCGGCCCAGGTCGAGAGCTGGGACGAGGTGGTCGCCGAGAACGCCGACCTGAGCTTTGATGCGATCCCAGGCCTGCTCGGCCAGACCCTCGGTGAGGCGCTCGGACCTGACGGCGGGTGTACAGCTGCATCGGGTCCCGGTAGCGGGCTGGGTGCGGCTGACCGCGACGGTCTGGTCGACCAGTGGACGCCGGAACCGATCGCCTTGACCAAGCGGAGCCTGCGGACGTGCCCGCTGCTCGTGGTGGGGGCGAGGCCCCTGTCACTGGAGCGCAGCTTGGGTGAGCTGTCGGGCTTCGACGAGACGGTGGGTGCAGTCGACCGGATGCGGCCGGAGGGTTCCCTGCTTCTGGTGCTGGGTGTTTCTGATGTGGCCGGCGAACGCGCCCAGCTACACGTCGCCGTCGCGCAAGGCCCGGGGTTCACCGGGGGACTCCTCCAAAGCGCTTCGACCAGGCGCGCACCGTTCGTCCAGCTCTCCGATGTCGCCCCGACAGTCCTCGACTTCCTCGGCGTCGACGCACCGAGCCAAATGCCGTACCAGCCAATGAGGGCGGTGTCCGACGACGACGTCGGGGCCCGCGTGGACTGGTTTCGCGAGCTCTCGCAGCAGGCTGACGTCCAAGGCAAACTGACTCCGCCGTTCTTCGGGGTTCTGGTGCTGCTGCAGGCGGTCCTGTACCTCGGTGCCTTCCTGATCCTGCGCCGACACCCACGGGCCCGCACTCGCTCGCGGGTGCTGGGATTCACCCATGTCGTTGCTGTGGCTGCCGCCGCAGGGCCGGCAGCGACATACCTGGCGAACGTCCTGCCGTGGTGGCAGGCCGCGGCGCCCGTTCCTGCGCTGCTGGCCGCCATCAGCCTGGCCGGAGCCACGCTCACACTGATCGCCTTCGCCGGACCGTGGCGGCGACACCCCTTCGGCCCCGCCGGTGCCGTCGCGGGGGCGACGGCGGTGGTGCTGGTGCTCGACCTGGCGGCGGGAGCCCCACTGCAGCTGGCGAGTCTGGCCGGCTACTCGCCCATCGTTGCTGGGCGATTCGTCGGCTTCGGAAACCTCGCCTTCGCCGTCTTCGGAACGGCCGCGCTGCTGGGCACAGCCGCCGCGGTTTCCGGTAGGTCACCGCGGACGTCAGCGGTAGTGGTGGCCGTGGCCGGCGTACTGGCGGTCGTCGCCGATGGGGCACCGTTCCTCGGGAGCGACTTCGGCGGCGTGCTCGCGCTCGTGCCCGCCTTCGGCACGCTCGGGATCCTGGCGAGCGGGCGGCGTCTGTCGTGGACCCGGCTTCTCGGACTGTTCGGTGCCGGGGTCGTGGTAGTCGCGACGATTGCCGTCCTCGACTACCTCAGACCGGCGGAAGACCGCTCGCACCTGGGCAGATTCATCGAATCGATGGCGAACGGTGAGGCGTCCACCATCGTCCAGCGAAAACTTGAGGCCAATATCTCGCTGTTGACCACCAGCGTGCTCACCTTGATGGTCCCGCTGGCGCTCATCTTCCTGGCCTTCCTCGTTCGCCGGCCCAGTGGCTTGCTGCCGTGGACGTTCGTCCGCGTGCCGACCTTGCGCCACGGACTCCTGGCGGCACTCGTGCTGGGTGTCATCGGCGCTCTGCTCAACGACTCAGGGGTCGCCATCCCCGCGATGGCCGCAACCGTCGCCATCCCGGTTGCCGTGGCTGTTGTCGTCCGCAGCATGCAGCTGGAACATGAACCTGCGGCACCTGGGCGCGGCGCCGAGCACGCGTCTGCGCACGACTGATAGCCTGGGCTTCCGTGGATCGGTGCTCAACACCGCCCCGCACATCATCTGGGAGCGACCACGGGAGCCCGCTTTGGCCGGTGCACATATGACCAAGCACATTTTCGTCACCGGCGGTGTGGCGTCCAGTCTCGGCAAAGGCCTGACGGCCTCGAGTCTGGGGAACCTCCTCAAGGCCCGTGGTCTTCGGGTGACCATGCAGAAGCTCGACCCCTATCTCAACGTCGACCCCGGAACGATGAACCCGTTCCAGCATGGCGAGGTCTTTGTCACTGACGATGGTGCAGAGACCGACCTCGACATCGGGCACTACGAACGATTCCTCGACCGCGAGCTGACCAGCTCCGCAAACGTCACTACCGGGCAGGTGTACTCGGCGGTCATCGCCAAAGAGCGACGCGGCGAGTACCTCGGCGACACCGTGCAGGTGATCCCGCACATCACCAACGAGATCAAGGCCCGGGTTCGACGCATGGCCAGCAGCGAGGTCGACGTCGTGATCACTGAGGTCGGCGGCACCGTCGGCGATATCGAGTCGCTGCCGTTCCTTGAGTCGGTGCGCCAGATCAGGCACGAGGTCGGACGCGACAACACCTTCGTTGTCCACGTCTCGCTGCTGCCCTACATCGGACCGTCGGGTGAGCTCAAGACCAAGCCGACTCAGCATTCGGTGGCGGCGCTCCGCAACATTGGTCTCCAACCCGATGCGATCGTCTTGCGTGCCGACCGGCCGGTTCCCACGTCGATAAAGCGCAAGGTGGGCCTGATGTGCGACGTCGACGACGAAGCCGTCGTTGCAGCAGTCGACGCTCCGAGCATCTACGACATCCCTAAGGTGCTGCACGCCGAAGGCCTTGACGCCTATGTCGTCCGTCGTCTCGGCCTGCCGTTCCGTGACGTCGACTGGACCGAGTGGGATGAACTGCTGCGACGGGTGCACAAGCCGGCGCACGAGGTCACGGTGGCGCTGGTCGGCAAGTACATCGATCTCCCGGATGCCTACCTCTCGGTCTCCGAGGCGCTCCGAGCCGGTGGGTTCGCCAACGACGCGAGGGTAAACATCCGCTGGGTTACCTCTGATGAGTGTGCAACCAGCGACGACGCGGCTCGTCAGCTGAGCGGTGTCGATGCGGTCTGCGTGCCCGGCGGTTTCGGTGTGCGTGGAATCGAGGGCAAGCTGGGCGCGCTCCGCTATGCACGCGAGCACAAGATCCCCACACTGGGTCTCTGCCTCGGGCTGCAGTGCATGGTGATCGAGTACGCCCGCAGCGTTGTGGGGCTGGTCGACGCGAACTCGATGGAGTTCGACGACTCCACCCCCTATCCAGTCATTGCGACGATGGCAGACCAACGTGACGTCGTCGCGGGGGAGCGAGACATGGGGGGCACCATGCGACTGGGTCTCTACCCCGCCAAGCTCGCGGAGAACAGCATCGTGCGCGAGATCTACGGCGAGCCATACGTGGAAGAACGCCACCGCCACCGTTTTGAAGTGAACAACGAGTACCGCGAGCGCCTCGAGCAGGCGGGCCTCCGTATGAGTGGCACATCACCCGATGGTCGACTCGTCGAGTTCGTGGAACTGCCCCGTGACGCGCATCCGTACTACGTCGCTACGCAGGCTCACCCCGAGTTCCGCTCGAGGCCCACGCGCGCCCACCCACTGTTCGCCGGGCTTGTGGCGGCAGCCATCGAACGTAAGCCCGAGCAGGTCGAGCTGCCCGAGGTTGCAGCTGCGGGCGTGCCGGAGAGCGCGCCGGCAGCGGGTTGACCACTCGATGAGTGGAACGCCCGATGTCAACGACCTGGCCGGATCCTTCCCGGTGGTCACGCGCCGTGAGCGTATGGTCGGTGCGAAATGGAAGGTGGTTACCGATCGAGTAGAGCTCGACCCAGACACTGCCGTCGATCGCGACGTGGTGGTCCACCCTGGGGCGGTCGGGATCGTGGCGCTCGATGACGAGGAGCGGGTCGTCGTCCTCCGGCAGTACCGGCACCCGGTGGCCAGCCATCTGTGGGAGATCCCGGCGGGTCTGCTCGACGAGCCCGGAGAGCCGCCGCTGGCCACTGCCCAGCGGGAGCTCGTCGAGGAAGCGGGGCTCACCGCCGCCGAGTGGCACACGGTCATCGACCTCTACTCCTCGCCTGGAATGAGCAGCGAAGCCATTCGTGTCTTCCTGGCCAGGGGGCTGACCGTGGTCGACCCCGCCGACCGCCCGACTCCGACGGACGAGGAGCGCGACCTGATCGTCTGCAGTGTGGATCTCTCTGAGCTCGTCGACCGCGTGCTGGCCGGCCAGCTGCACAACTCACTTGCCGTTGCGGCACTACTGGCCGTCGCCGAGTCGCGTCGTGGCGACTGGCGGTCGCTCCGCCCCCCAGAGGATCCCTGGCCAGCCACTTCCTGGGCTCTCGGATAGACTCCGGGCGCCTCTCGCCCGAGGGGTACGGCGGGCAGCCGACCCGGTTCAGCATGGCCCTGGAGTCAGCCGCTCCGCTCGTCATAGTCGTCACGAAGGACGTTGGTTGCAGTGAAGGTTGGCATCCCCCGCGAAGTCAAGAACCACGAGTACCGGGTCGCTATCACGCCCGCTGGCGTCCACGAGCTGTCCAGGAATGGACACGACGTCTACATCGAGACCGATGCCGGCGTCGGCTCATCGATCACGAACGATGAGTTTGTCGCCGCCGGAGCATCCATCCTTCCGACGGCCGACGATGTATGGCAGACCGGCGATCTCATCTTGAAGGTGAAAGAGCCGATCGCCGAGGAGTACCACCGCATGCGCAAGGAGCAGGTGCTCTTCACCTACCTGCACCTGGCTGCTGGACGCGAGTGCACAGACGCGCTGCTCTCATCTGGCACAACGGCTATCGCCTACGAGACGGTCGAGCTGCCGGATCGTTCACTGCCATTGCTCGCTCCGATGTCAGAGGTTGCCGGCCGGATGGGTCCGCAGGTCGGGGCGGCTACCCTGCAGCGCGCCAACGGCGGACGCGGCACGTTGCTTGGTGGTGTTCCCGGCGTCAAGGCGGCCAAGGTTGTCGTTCTTGGTGGCGGAGTCTCCGGTCTGAACGCTGCACAGATCGCGGTGGGCATGGGGGCGAACGTCTCCATTCTCGACATCAACGCCAAGCGTCTGGCCGAGATCGACCGGATCTACCAGGGCAGGCTGCAGACGCTGATGTCGAGCTCGTACGCCATCGAGCAGGAGGTCGTCGAGGCCGACCTGGTGATCGGAGCCGTGCTCATCCCGGGAGCGAAGGCACCGAAGCTCGTGACGAACGACCTCGTGGCACGCATGAAGCCAGGAGCAGTTCTCGTCGACATCGCCATCGACCAGGGTGGCTGCTTTGAGGGCTCCCGGCCAACCACACACGCCGACCCGACCTTCAAGGTGCACGACACTGTCTTCTACTGCGTGGCCAACATGCCGGGTGCGGTCCCGCACACCTCCACCTACGCCCTGACCAACGTGACCCTGCCGTACGCGGTGCAGCTGGCAAACCTCGGCTGGCGTGAGGCGCTCAAGGCCAACGCGGCACTTCGACCGGGGCTGAACACCCACGAGGGACAGATCACCTACGAGGCCGTCGGTGAGGCCTTCGGCATGCCGACGGTCGACGTCGACGAGCTGCTCGCCTAGCCGCACGTCTGCGTCTGCCAGATTCCGACAGACAACACGAAGGCCCCCGTTTCGGCGGGGGCCTTCGTCGTTGTCTGGGCGCCTGGTTAGGGTCGCGGCATGGGTAGCGGCACCAGGGCAGGCGATGTCGGGCTCGCGGTCCGTCACTACCTCGATCATCTGGCGATTGAGCGGGGGTTGGCCCGCAACTCGCTGACGTCCTACCGCCGCGATCTCCATCGCTACCTAGATTTCCTGTCCGAGCAGGGCGTCGAGACGCTCGACCAGGTGACCGAGGGTCATGTGCTGGCCTTCGTCGGTCGCCTGCGAGAGGGCGACGAGGGCCACCCCCCGCTGGCGACATCGTCGGCCGGTCGCACCGTGGTTGCGGTGCGAGGCTTCCACCGCTTCGTCGTGCTCGAGGGCATGGCCGCTCGTGATCCGGCCGGTGACGTGCGCCCACCTGCCCCGCCGCGTCGCCTGCCCAAGGCACTCACCCTCACCCAGGTCGAGGCGCTCTTGGCAGCGACAGGGGAGGGGCGCACCCCGAAAGAGCTGCGTGACCGGGCGCTCCTCGAGCTGCTCTACGGAACGGGGGCACGGATCAGCGAGGCGATCGGACTCGACGTCGACGACCTCGACACCGAGTCCGCATCTGTCCGGCTAGTCGGTAAGGGGGGCAAGGAACGCGTTGTCCCGGTTGGTCGGTACGCCACAGAGGCGATCGACGCCTACCTGGTGCGCGGCCGTACACCGCTGCTCGAACGCGGACCGGGCGGTGCCGCACTCTTCTTGAACAGCAGGGGCGGGCGGCTCAGCCGACAGAGCGCCTGGACGGTCATCCGCTCGGCGGCCCAAAGGGCCCATATCTCAGGGGAGGTGTCACCACACACGCTGCGCCACAGCTATGCCACCCACCTGCTCGACGGTGGGGCCGACGTCCGGGTGGTCCAAGAGCTGCTGGGCCATGCCTCGGTGACCACGACGCAGATCTACACCTTGGTCACTGTCGAGCGCCTTCGCGAGGTCTACGCGTCCGCGCACCCCCGCGCCCGCGGCTAGCCGCACCCTCGACCTCGCCTCGATCTTGCCTCGATGGCAGAGGTCGGCCTAGAGTGCGCAGCGACTTGTCGTGAAGTCTGTGGAGAGGTTTAGAGATCTGTGGTTATGTCGACATTTCCAACCGAGCCCTCGGTGCCCACGCTGGTGGACGGGGGTGTGGCAGTGCAGACCGGGGTCGTTCTCGGCCCGACCGGACGCCCGCTACCGCTCTTCCCCGAGCCTGAGCCGCTGGTGGAGCATGGCCCTGCCCGGATCATCGCCATGTGCAACCAGAAGGGCGGGGTGGGCAAGACCACGACCACCATCAACCTCGGCGCTGCGCTGGCGGAGTATGGGCGACGCGTTCTCCTGGTCGACTTCGACCCGCAGGGCGCGCTCTCGGTGGGCCTGGGCGTCAACCCCCACGAGCTCGATCGGACGGTCTACAACCTGCTGATGGACCGGGGGGTCGAGGCCGAGGACATTCTGCTCAAGACCAACACCGCCGGCATGGACCTGCTCCCCAGCAACATCGACCTCAGCGCCGCTGAGGTCCAGCTGGTCGGAGAGGTGGCCCGAGAGCAGACCCTCGGACGCAGTCTCGAGTCGATCGCCGCTGAGTACGACTACGTCCTGATCGACTGTCAGCCATCCTTGGGGCTGCTGGCGGTCAACGCCCTCACGGCGGCACACGGGGTGATCATCCCGCTCGAGTGCGAGTTCTTCGCGCTCCGGGGAGTCGCCCTCCTGATGGACACCATCTCCAAGGTCACCGAGCGCCTTAACCCTGAACTAGAGCTTGACGGTATCCTGGCGACCATGTTCGACAGCCGGACCACCCATGGCCGTGAGGTGCTGGCCCGGGTGGTCGAGGCTTTCGACGACCGCGTCTTCCACACCGTGATCAACCGCACCATTCGGTTCCCGGAGACGACGGTGGCTGGTGAACCGATCACCTCGTACGCCACGAAATCGCCTGGCGCTGAGGCGTACCGGCAGCTCGCCAGGGAGGTGCTGGCCCGATGAGCCGCCGAGCTGCGTTGCCGGGGGCCAGTGAGCTCTTCCGTACCACCTCATCATCGGCCGCCCTGGTTGATGTGGGTGAGGTGAAGCCTGAGACTCCACAGGGTTCATCCCCAGCAGGGGATAAAGCATCATCCTCAACTAAAGATCGAGAGTTGGGTCAGGCCAATGTTCGACGACAGGCCTCTCACGGGTCCGGCACGAGGGAACTGGGCCCGTCTGGACGACAGCGGCACGACGAGAAGATCACGGTCTACCTCTCCTCGGATGAGCTGGTGGCGCTCGATGAGGCGAAAGGGGCGCTCTACCGCGACCAGGGCCTGAAAGTTGACCGGGGACGGATCGTCCGCGAGGCGGTCTCGGTGGTCGTGGCCGATCTGCAGGCGAAGGGCGAGGCGAGCATCCTGGCGCGCAGGCTCCGGGAGGGTCGCGACGGCTGACCACCGAGGTGCCCCGCAGCGGTGGTCAGGTGGCTCGGCTAGCGTTCGGCCGTGACCTCGACAGCGACGGACCTGCCGGAGCCCCCTACTCCGGCCGGCTTCCACGTCCATCTGCCGATGTTCGAGGGCCCCTTCGATCTCCTGCTCGGTCTGATCGCCAAGCACAAGCTCGACGTCACCGAGGTGGCGCTGGGAGTTGTCACTGACGAGTTCATCTCGTACATCAAGGCAGCTGGCGAGGAGTGGGACCTCGAGCAGACCACGCACTTCCTCGTGGTAGCCGCCACTCTGCTCGACCTCAAGACCGCTCGGCTGCTGCCGTCGGCCGACGTGGAGGACGAAGAGGACCTGGCGCTCCTGGAGGCCAGAGACCTGTTGTTTGCCCGCCTACTGCAGTACCGGGCCTACAAGACAGTCGGTGCCGAGCTGAGCGACATGATGACCCGGGCGGCCCGCAGCCATCCGCGAGTGGTCGGCATGGAGCCGCAGTTTGCCTCACTGCTACCTGAAGTACTTCTCGGTGTGGGACCGGACGGGCTCGCAGCCCTTGCGGCTAAGGCATTGGCGCCCAAGCCGGTGCCCGAGATCTCGATCGGCCATGTTCACGCACCGCCGGTCAGCGTGAAGGAGCAGGCCGGGCTGCTGGTTGACCGCCTACGACGCGCCCGTACCGCCACATTCCGCGGCTTGGTCGGCGATGCCCCAGACACCGTTACCGTTATTGCCCGGTTCCTCGCGCTACTCGAGCTCTTCCGGGAAGGCGCTGTGGCGTTTGACCAGATGCAGCCGATGGGTGAGCTCACCGTCCGGTGGACCGGGGCGGACGAGGGCGAGCTCGACGTCCATGACGAGTTCGACGTCGACGATGACAACGGCGGCAGCACCAGCAACTCCGAGCCATCTGTAGACCAGCAACCGAGCGAGGGAAAGTGACCGACTCATCACGTAACGAGAGCCCGGACGAACGCGAGGACGACCTCGAGCTGTCGCCGGCGATCGAGGCGGTGCTCATGGTCGTCGACGAGCCCGTGTCCACCGTGGTTCTGGCTCAGGTGCTCCAGCGCCCTGAGGGCGAGGTGGCGGCTGCGTGTGCTGCGCTGGCTGACGAGTACGAGGCGCAGGGGCGGGGCTTCTCCTTGAAGCAGGTGGCGGGTGGCTGGCGGTTCTACAGCGACCCGGCGTACGACGCCGTGGTGCAGCGATTTGTGCTGGATGGACAGCAGGCTCGCCTGACCCAAGCCGCGCTCGAGACGCTCGCCGTCGTGGCGTACCGGCAGCCGGTCTCGCGGGCCCGCGTCTCAGCCGTTCGCGGTGTCAACGTCGACGGCGTGATGCGCACGCTGTTGGCGAGGGGCCTGGTCGAGGAGAGCGGCTTGGAGGGGGAGTCAGGCGCTCACCTGTACCAGACCACGGGACACTTCCTGGAGCGTCTGGGTGTGAGCTCCCTCGAGGATCTCCCCGAGTTAGCGCCATACCTGCCCGACCTTGAGTCACTAGAGGCCGAATTGTGACTAAACCTGAAGTACAACATGAGAGTAGTGACGGCATTCGGTTGCAGAAGGTGCTGGCCACTGCCGGCGTCGCGAGCCGCAGGGCAGCTGAGGAGCTGATCGCAGCCGGCCGTGTGAGTGTCGACGGCCAGGTCGTGCGGGTGCAGGGGACCCGCATCAACCCCATGCAGGCGGTCGTACGGGTCGATGGGGAGCGCATCCCGGTGGCCCCTGGACAGGTCTATCTAGCCCTGAACAAGCCTGAGGGCACCGTCAGCACGATGAGCGATCCCGAGAATCGCCCCTGCATCGGCGACATGGTGGCAGACAGGCCCGAGCGGCTCTTTCATGTCGGACGCCTCGACATCGAGACCGAGGGGCTGATTCTGGTCACCAATGACGGCGAAGCAGCTCATCGGCTGGCGCACCCGTCCTTCGAGGTACCGAAGGTCTACCGGGCGGTTGTCACCGGGCAAGTTCCTCGTGACCTCGGCAGGAGGCTGCAACGCGGGGTCGAGCTAGACGACGGCCCGGTGGCGGTGGACAGTTTTCGGCTCATCGACCAGCTAGGTCATGAAGCCCAGATCGAGCTCACCATCCACGCCGGTCGCAACCGAATTGTGCGACGTCTGTTGGCCGAGGTCGGGCTACCGGTCCGCCGGTTGGTACGCCTGCAGTTCGGGCCGATTCGGCTCGGCCGGTTGCATCCTGGGGGAGTGCGGTTGTTGAGCAGAGCGGAGCAGGGCGCACTGCTCGATCTCATCGATCTGTCGGCTAAGCGTTAAGTCGATAATCACGATCTTGCTCACCGATGATGTCGGTGTCGACAAGTCGTCTCTTGCTGAGCGCTGCCTCGCGGTCGAGCACTGATAGTGCCGCCGCACTCGGGTGACCTGGCAGTTTGTCTCTCTGGGGCGTGGGCCGCGTCTGCGGTATGTCGACAAGTCGGTCGGGCAAGCGAAGCCGATCTGCCCTGCAGGATTCGGTGAGCGGTAACTCGATTTGTCGATAAGACGTCGTGTCGGATGATCGCTTGGTCGAGAGGACGCTAGGGTGACGTGGTGATGCGAGGACTCCGTGGGGCGACCCAGTTGACGGCTGATGACCCAGCCGAGATGACCGAGGCAGTTGTTGAGTTGGTGGGCGAGATCATGCGTCGAAACCACATCGGGACCGATGACCTGGTCAGCGTCATCTTCACCAGCACACCCGACCTCCGCAGCGCCTTTCCGGCAGCGGCCGCCCGCACTCTGGGGATCGGCGACGTTCCTCTGCTGTGCGCCCAGGAGCTCGATGTAGAGGGAGCTCTACCACGGGTCGTCCGGGTGCTCGCCCACGTGCAGCTCGACGTCCCACGTCATGAGGTGGTGCACGTCTACCTACGAGGTGCTGAGGTCTTGCGCCAGGACCTCGCCCAGTGAGCCACCAACTGCAAATTGTCGGGGCCGGGCTACTCGGGACCTCGGTCGGTCTGGCGTTGGCGGGTACGGACTGGCAGACGTGGGTGGCCGATGCCGACCCGGCCGCCCAGCTGCTGGCCGGTGAGCTCGGAGCCGGAAACCCCGGCTGGGCAGCAACCGATCCGGACCTGGTACTCATCTGTGTTCCGCCCTTGGCGCTTTCAGAGGTTCTGGCGAAGGTCATCGGCTTATACCCAAACTCGACGCTTAGTGATGTCTCGAGCGTTAAGACTTACCCTCAGCAAGAGGCTGAGAAATTGGGGTGTGGCGAACGGTTTGTGGGTGGGCACCCCATGGCCGGCCGTGAGAGATCAGGTGCGGTAGCCGCGCAAGCCGACCTCTTCGAGGCGCGGCCGTGGGCGATCTGTGCGGCCACGGCCGTCGACCCGGAGCGGGTGGCGCTTGTCACGAGCCTGGCTCGCGCCTGCGGAGCAGACCCCTTGGTTGTCGACGCTCGGGCGCACGACGAGGCGGTCGCGTTGATCTCGCACCTGCCACAGGTGGCGGCGAGCGCCGTGGCCGGACAGCTGGCAGACGCCGAGGCACTCGCTCTCACGCTGGCTGGTCAGGGGCTGCGTGACACTGTCCGCATCGCTGGCAGCGACCCAGCGCTGTGGACCGACATCCTGACGGCCAATGCCCGGGCTCTGGCCCCGCATGTCAGCCGGCTCGCACTGGATCTGACGAAGGTGGCGGAGGCCTTGCAGCGGGTCGCCCTTGACGACGCCGCTCCTGCGCTACATCGAGATGTCGACAAATCGATTGAGCGGTTTCTCGACCGTGGACGTACGGGGATCAGCCAGATCCCTGGTAAACACGGTGCCCCCGCGGCCGAGTACACCGTGGTGCCCGTGGTGATCCCGGACGAGCCCGGAGCGCTCGCACGCCTCTTCGCGTCAGTGGCGAAGGCGGGCTCGAGCGTGGAGGACATCGCTCTGGAGCACTCGGCCGGTCACCCGGTAGGGGTGATCGAGCTGTCGGTGCGGCCCGCTGAGGCTCAGGGCCTGGTGGAGCAGCTGCACGCCGATGGCTGGTCGTCGCACTAGGTCGATCTCAGTCCATGCAATAGGACTCCCCAGGGGGATACCGGTACCCTCGGCCAACTACCCGTCCTGGTGCCGTTGGGCGCGCGGTGTAGCGAAGCCCGGTCACGACAGGAAAGGGCAGCCATGGTTCACGACGACACAGGCGCTCTCGTCGCTGTCGCGGTCGACGGCCCGTCTGGTTCGGGCAAGTCCTCGACGGCCCGTGGGGTGGCGACCCGCCTCGGATGGAACTACGTCGATACCGGTGCGATGTATCGGGCGTTGACCTGGTGGCTGATCAGCCACGACATCGACATCCACGATGCAGACACTGTGGCTCAGCGCGTCACTGAGCCCCTCCTCGACATCTCGGTCGACCCGTCATCTCCGGCGGTCTTCGTCGATGGCCGAGAGGTGAGCGCCGAGATCCGTGATCCGCACGTCACGTCGTCGGTGAGCGCCGTCAGCGCGGTACCCGCGGTGCGTGAGCGTCTGGTCTCGGTCCAGCGAGAGATCATGGAACGCGGTGCCGTCGTCGTCGAGGGTCGCGACATCGGAACTGTTGTCGCGCCTGACGCCGCTGTGAAGGTGTTCCTCGTGGCCAGCACGGAGGTGCGAGCCGAACGGCGTGCTGCTGAGTGGGCCGAGGGTCACGGCATCACCGTCGAGCGCACCGCGGCCATGCTCGACCAACGCGATCACCTGGATTCCACTCGAGAGCTGTCGCCGCTGTCCCAGGCTGACGACGCCGTCATGATCGACTCCACTGCGCTCACGTTGGATGAGGTCATCGACCGGGTTGTCGCGTTGGTGCACGAGCGCATTCCGACCTTCGCAGCATCGTGACCGAGACCGAGCCGCTACCGGTCGTCGACGCCTCACTGCCCGTCGTCGCTGTGGTCGGGCGCCCGAACGTCGGCAAGTCGACCTTGGTGAATCGGATCATCGGCCGCCGCGAGGCGGTCGTCGAGGACCGGCCGGGTGTCACACGCGATCGCGTCGCCTACGACGCCACCTGGTCGGGCCGTAACTTCGTCGTCGTGGACACCGGCGGATGGGAGCCGGACGCCCGAGGCCTTGCCGCACGGGTGGCCGCCCAGGCTGAGATGGCGGTCGACGCAGCCGATGTCGTGATGCTGGTCGTCGACGCCGAGGTCGGTATCACCGACACGGACGAGGCAGTGGTACGTGTGCTGCGCCGCGCTAACAAGCCTGTCGTCCTGGCCGCGAACAAAGTAGACGACACCCGCCAGGAGATGGAGGCGTCAACCCTGTGGGGTCTGGGTCTCGGCGAGCCTTATCCGGTGTCGGCCCTGCACGGACGGGGTTCGGGGGATCTGCTCGATGCCCTGCTCGCCTCGATGCCGGACACCCCCGACGGCGAGGTCCTCGTGGGCGGTCCTCATCGGGTGGCGCTCCTGGGCAAGCCCAACGTTGGCAAGTCGAGCTTGTTGAACCGCTTGGCCGGCGAGCATCGAGTCGTCGTCGACTCGGTCGCCGGCACCACGGTCGATCCAGTCGACGAGATGATCGAGCTGGGTGGTGAGCAGTGGCGGTTCGTTGATACCGCGGGAATCCGCCGTCGTGTCCACGAAGCCAGCGGCAGCGAGTACTTCGCCAGTCTTCGCACGAAGTCAGCCCTTGCCAAAGCTGAGGTCGCGGTGGTCCTGATTGATGCCAGCGAGCCAATCAGCGAGCAGGACACACGGATTCTGTCCATGGTTGTCGAGGCTGGACGTGCCCTCGTGCTCGCCTTCAACAAGTGGGACTTGATCGACGATGAGCGTCGGTACTACCTCGACAAGGAAATCGAACGTGAGCTGCTCCGCGTTCAGTGGGCACCACGGGTGAACGTCTCTGCTGAGACGGGACGCCACATGGAGAAGCTGGTCCCCGCACTGCACGCAGCCGTGGAAGGCTGGTCGACGCGGATCCCGACCGGGCAGCTCAATGCCTTCCTGGGACGGATGGTTGCCGAGCATCCGCACCCGGTGCGTGGCGGGAAGCAACCAAGGATTCTCTTCGCTACCCAAGCCGGAACCAGGCCCCCTACCTTCGCTCTCTTCACTTCAGGCTTCCTGGAGTCTGGCTATCGCCGATTCATCGAACGTCGCCTCCGCGAGGAGTACGGCTTCGTCGGCACGCCGATCCACGTGACCATGAAGGTGCGAGAGAAGCGCTCCAAGAAGTAGTCGATCGCTGGCGAACGATGAGGGAGACGTCATGAAGGCGACGCAGTTTGGGCGCGCTCTACCTGCCGGGGGAACGGTTGGTGTCTTCGCATCGTCAGGTCCATACGAGAACCGCAGCGACGTCTTACGCCCGATCGAGTGGTGGAAGGCCCGCGGTTACCAGGTGCGGCTCACCGACAGCGTGTGGGCGCGGCACGACTACGTAGCGGGGCCGGCACAGGACCGGGTGGACGATCTCCACTCGCTCCTCGAGGATGACGAGGTCGACGTCATCTTCTGCCTGTGGGGCGGTGTCGGCGCGATCGAAATGCTGCCGCTGATCGACTACGACCTCGTTGCGGCGAACCCCAAGGCCATCATGGGTTTCAGCGACGTCACCAACCTGCATGCCGCGTTGCTGAAGAAGTCAGGGCTGTCGACTTTCCATGGCCCTGGCTTCGGTTCTTTCGGAGCCAGCGATCGAGAGGCGTTCACGCTCGACTCGGCTGTCGAGGCCTTGACCAAAGGGGGAGTCGGTGAGGTGCCACGCCGACCGGATGACCAGTACATCCGTGCGCTCGCCGGTGGCCGCGTCACGGCACCGATCGTGGGGGGCAACCTGTACACGCTCAATCACTTGATGGGTACGCCATATGAGCTTGACCTTTCGGGATGCATCGTCCTGATCGAAGAGGTCGACACCATGGCGATCGACTTCGATGTGATGTTCTGGCAGATGCGGCTGGCCGGGGCCTTTGACGATGTTGCCGGCGTGGTCGTCAGTGATCTTCATGCGTGCGGTAAGCCCGACCCCGAGGTGGTGGCCGACCGATCACTCGAGGACGTGCTTGAGCTCCATCTGGGAGCGCTGGAAGTCCCGGTGATCTACGGACTTCCGCTCGGACACGGACCTCACCTGGCAACGGTGCCCTTCGGTGTCATGGCGACGCTGGACGGCGATGCTCGTACCCTCACGATCGACGAGCCGGGTGTTCGCTGACTGCCCTCGTCGGGGCTCACCGGGGTTGCGTTAGTGTTGGCTCGCTCTCAACGGGCACCGGGACGTGGCGCAGCTTGGTAGCGCACTTGACTGGGGGTCAAGGGGTCGCAGGTTCAAATCCTGTCGTCCCGACGGTGTTTGTACAGGTCAGGCGCCATGCGGCTCCTGACCTGCCCTCTAGCTACTGTCACTGACGACCGTCTGCCGACCGTGGTCGTGAACGCGAACGGAGACAGCTCATGAAGATGTTGGATGCGCTGCTCGGCGCCTTCTCCTTCGAGCCCTACCAGAAGGCTCTCCGGCAGCGGCGCGAGCGTCGGGCTGGTGACATCGGGCCGACCGTGGCCGAACGTGACGAGACAACGCGGGAAAGTTCTCGGCGCCAGAGCCCCGGCGAGGGATAGCCAGAGAACGGTGGCAGCTCCTCCGGGCGGTCAGACCTCCCTGGCTAGATCAGCGAGGGCGACGATGGCTTCCATCCTGTTCGCGTGGGTCTCGGCAGATGCCGGGTAGCAGCGAACTTCGTCGGCGCCTAACTCGGCAAGCCGAGCAAGCACTTCGAGTGACAGATTCCGTTTGCCCGCCAGATCGAGAGGGTCGACGCCGAGGTCGAAGGTGCGGCCGATTCCCAGGGGATCTCGACCCAGTTGCTCGCACGTGTGGCTGAGAAGCCGCACCAGATCGGTCGGAACGGTGCTCGCGGGGTCGGAGGGGCACCAGCCGTTCCAGGAGTCACCGAATCTGACAGCGGTTCGCATCGTGCGAGGCCCGCCTGCGGCGACAACGATCGGCGGACGACAGTCGGGGTTTGGTCGCAACACCAGCTCAGCGCGAGACGCCGACCAGTGCTCTCCGTTGACGTCGACGCTACCCGTCGTCAACATGCCCTCCACGATCTCGACGCACTCCTCGAAACGAGCCACGCGCCGGTCTGCCGCCACACCTAGCTGGTCATAGTCAAAGCTGTTGCCGACACCGATTCCGAGCGAGTATCGACCACCGGCAACGTCCGCCACCGTCGCTGCGAGGTGTGCCAGCATGGCGGGGGTCCGATATGGCGCGTTGACCATCGAGTGCCCGATGTCGATCGTGGTCGTGGTTGCCGCAAGGGCTGCGGCTACGGTGAAACTTTCGCGGGCCCCGACCGGTTGCTCCTGGATCGCGTAGTCGCCATCTCCTCCGGCCCGGTACGCCAGGTGATCGGGTACAACGACGAGGTCGAGGCCAACTTCCTCGGCCTTGAGCGCCTGATCCCGAAGGTTCTGCCATGCGACTTCGTGGGCGTGCGTCGCTGGCGCGTGCAGGTCGAGTGCCACTCCAAACCGCATGAGGGGACTCTAGGGCAGTGCTGCGCACACCGTGGTGACGCCGGGGGCACGTCAATCCGCAACGCAGGACTCGTACGTGGGGTCGCAGTCGGTGAAGCAGAACTCGTACGTTGGGTCGCAGTCGGTGAAGTCGTGCCGCAAGAAGAAGGCCCCCGTCAGCATCGTGACGGCCACCACTACCACGAAGAACAGTTCGGGGATCCACGTCGAGCTGCGACTCTGCAGCGCTCGTTGGCGGCGGGACGTCCTCACGTGTGGATGCTAATCGGCTCGCTCCTGCATCGGGTGGATCCGCGGAGAAGTCCACCCCACGGACGACCGCCGCGCAGTCAGCCTTCGTCGGCCTCGCTATCACCCACAAGAACTAGCCCGAATGGGTCGAACTGCGTGACGGCTCCTTAAATCCTGAGCGTGCCTGCCCCTAAGACGACCTTAACGACACCTCATTCACCCCCTGAGTAGTTCTAAATGACTAGAGGAGATCCGATGCAGATCAGAACCAAAGAAACTCAGGGCGGAGGTAGGTGTGGCACAGACGATCATGTTGGACGCCACTGACTCCGGCCGCGCGAGCAACGGCCGCCATCGCCGGGCTGACTCGCAGACCGTTCCCACCAAGACGGTGAAGCCACCGGCCGGCGGCGGTCGTCGGCGCCGCGGAGACATCGCCGCGTTGTTGGCGGGTGTCGGTGGTGGGCTGGTCATCGGCAGCAGCCTGGCCGTTCTACGGCCGATGTGGCAGACGCCAGGTGGTCCAGCGACGGTGCTGGGGTCGGTATCCGCTATCGCTGGCACCTACCTGGTTCTCATGTTGTTACTGCTCATCTCCCGGCTGCCATGGCTGGAGAGGGAAGCCGGCCACGATCGCATGCTCCGCTGGCATCGTCGGCTCGCTCCGTGGTCGCTGGTTCTGATCGCGGCCCATGTAGCGCTCACCACCCTCGGGTATGCCCAGGGACTCGGTGTGAACCCCCTCGTCGAGCTCTGGGAACTCGTGAGTCAGTACCCGTGGATGCTCCCGGCGACGGTTGCCTTCATCACGATGATCTCCCTGGGGTTCTTGTCGTGGCGCCCCATCCGCAAACGGATGTCCTACGAAACGTGGTGGGTGGCGCACCTCTACTTCTACCTGGCCGTCGCCCTGGCATTCGGACATCAGATCACGACAGGGACGATCTTCACCTCACATGCCGGACTGCGCTATGCGTGGGTGGCGCTCTACGCGGCAGTCGGTATCACCATCGTGATGTGTCGGTTCGTGTTGCCTGTGCGGCGGTCGATCCGACACGAGCTGCGCGTCTCTCATGTGGTGCAAGAGGCCCGGGGGATGGTCAGTGTCTATGTCACCGGACACGATCTTGGTGCGTTGAACGCGCAGGGAGGCCAGTTCTTCCAGTGGCGTTTCCTCACCCGGCACTGGTGGTGGCAGGCACACCCGTACTCCCTCTCGGCGGCTCCGGGCGACGCGTTGCGAATCACGGTCAAGGACTTGGGAGATCAGTCGAGCTCTCTGGCACGAGAGCTGCGCCCGGGCACCCGGGTCCTCGCCGAAGGCCCCTACGGCACCTTCACGGCCGCAGCACGATCGGGCGAGCGAGTGGCTGCCCTGGCCGCCGGTGTAGGGATCACCCCCGTCCGGGCGATGCTCGACGATCTCCCGGCTACAGCTGATGTCTGCGTGCTCTACCGGGTCTCATCGCTTGACGATGTCGCTCTTCGTGACGAACTCGACGCGATGGTTGCGGCTTGTGGCTGGACATTGGTCTACCTCGACGGCCCGCGACGCGACCACCCGATCACCCTGAACTACCTCTCGCGCTACATCCCAGACCTCGCCGACAGGGACATCTACGTGTGTGGCCCCGAGTCGTTCGCGGGGGCAGTCGTCGCGGCTGCTCGTACTGCGCACGTCCCCGATGAACGCCTGCACTGCGAGTCCTTCGCCTTCTAGCTCACCACCGAGATTGAGAGGATCACCGTGAAACGCGCACTCTTCGTCAGTGCCGGCACCGTTGCCGGCCTGGTTGCGTCGCTCTCGTACACGCCTGCCTTCCTAACGGCCTTTGCATCTGGGGATCAAGACGGTGCGTTGGAGGCAAAGCACGTCAAGGCACACAAGGCGAGCACCCTGCCCGACAAGGATGTGGAGAAGGGTGCCTCAGGCCACGCCAAGAAGAAGTCGCACAAGGATTCAGGCACCACGAAGGGCGGGTCGAAGAAGGACTCGACGAAGGCCGGAGGCAGCGGGAAGACGAAGTCCTCGAGCGGATCTGGCGAAGCGAAGGCTTCTGCAGGCGGTACAGACGCCGCTGCCAGTACCACTCAGACATCGGGACAGGGGGGCGGCGCCACGGACAAGTCCGCACCCGACAAGACGAAGACGAGCGAACCTAAACCCAGTCCCAGTGCTGCACCCAAACCGGCGACCTTTGTCGGTACCGCAGCCTCCACTCCGTTCGGTCCAGTCCAGGTGTCCATCACAGTTCTCGACGGGCGGATCACCGAGGCAAAAGCCATCCAATACCCCAAGGCCGATCCGAAGTCCGTGGAGATCGCCAACAAGTGCCTTCCCAAGCTTCGGTCCGAGACACTGGCGGCGCAATCGGCGAAGATCGCAGTGGTCTCCGGGGCCTCGTTCACGTCCGAGGGTTGGATAACCTCACTCGAGTCGGCTCTCGCAAAGGCAAAGCTGTGAGTCGGCCTCAGGTCACATTCGCGGGGCCAGGAACCTGGGAGAGGTTCTCTCATGCGGAACGGGTATGGGGCACGGTCGTCACATTCGACCTTCGGGGAAGTACTTCACCAGACGCCCCTGAAACGTTTGCCGAAGCTGCTCAGCACGCTGTCGCGGAGGCGGTCAGCTTTCTGCACGACGTCGACTCCTGGTTCTCGACATACCGTGTCGACACACCGATTACCGCCCTGCGAAACGGGCTCCTCACGGCCGAGGACATGCCGCCGGTCGTTGGCAGCGTGCTCGACAGCTGCCGTTGGCTACGGACCTTGACCAACGGTGTCTTTGACCCCTGGGCGGCCTCTGGCGGCGTCGATCCCTCTGGCTATGTGAAGGGCTGGGCAGCTGATATCGCTGCTGACCTCCTGGGGGGGTTGGGGTTCGACAACGTGTGCATCAACGCCGCTGGTGACGTCAGCTGCCGCGGTTTCCAGTCGCCTGAGCAGCCTTGGGTC
This sequence comes from Actinomycetes bacterium, assembly GCA_024644435.1. GTDB lineage: Bacteria > Actinomycetota > Actinomycetes > JAHEKZ01 > JAHEKZ01 > JAHEKZ01. The sequence goes on from JAHEKZ010000110.1 coordinate 38,820, forward strand.
GTGGGTATTCGGCATCCTGCGCACGCAAACCAGATAGTTCAGACGGTTGTCGCCCTGGATGAGGGCGTGGCGACATCGGGTCTCTACGAGCGGGGGGCACACGTGGTCGACCCTCGCAGTGGGCGGCACGAGGTGACCTTGACGTCAGCGTCAGTAGTCGGCCCCGACTGCGGTATGGCTGACGCGTTGGCTACGGCACTTCTGGTGGCTGGCATCGATGGGCTGGAGTGGTTCGCGGACCTACCCGGTTGGTCCGCGTACCTGGTAGCGGGAACGGAGGCGCACTACTTCGGTGTTGCCTTTGACTCAGGACTCAAGGTTGGAGCGAACAACTGATGGTGCAACAGAAGAGCAGGACACTGGTGACCGTCGCGAGTCTGAGCGCCGCCCTGGCATCGGTGAGTGGAACGGCGGTCGTCGGATGGGCGTCGATGGCCGGAGCCAGCCCGTCAGCGCGGGTTGCCGCGGACGGACAGGACATCAACAACGACTGGGGGCAAACGGCGGAGGAGATCGCCGCCGAGATCCGTGCCCAGGTGGCCGCAGTGCCGAAAGTGATCGACACCAAGCAGCGGTACCAGCGGGCCCTGCACGTCGTTGACCTGTGTCGTAAGGCGGTGAAGGACGCCGAGCGTGACTACAAGCACGCCCGCAGAACCCACTCGAAGAAGGACGACCGCAAGGCAAAGGTGCGGTTGGTCCGCGCGCGGGAGAACCTTGCCCAGGCTCTTCGGGATGCCAAGGACGCCAAGGCTGCCTGGGAGCGAGCGAAGAGAGTGGCCACCGCGCAAATCACGGCACAGCACTATGTGCTGGACCCGACGCCGACTGACACGGCGACGCCCACGCCGACTGACACGGCGACGCCCACGCCGACCGACACGGCGACGCCCACGCCGACCGACACGGCGACGCCCACGCCGACCGACACGGCGACGCCCACGCCGACCGACACGGCGACGCCCACGCCGACCGACACGGCGACGCCCACGCCGACGCCGATCAGCGGAACTTTTCTCGGCCTGGCCAACGACGCCAATCCCTACGGCACGATGCAGGTCCAGATCACCCTGGTTGACAGCGTCATCACCGTCGTGACGACTCCGGTGTACCCGACAACCAGTGACAGCAAGGACATCAATGCCAAGGCGTTACCGATCCTGCAGTCCAGGGCAATCGTTGCCCAGTCTGCAAAGATCGCCTCGGTGTCGGGTGCGACCTACAGCTCGAAAGCGTTCAAGCAGTCGCTGCAGTCGGCCCTGGTGATCTCTGGGTTGGACGCGCAGCAGAATGGTGGCGCATGAGCGATCGCGCCCGACGGACTCTTGTACCGGTCGGGCGTCAACTCTGCTGACCAGGGGAGTGGCTGAACCCAGCCTTGGCATGTGATCCGTCGCAGAGCGGCTTGTTGGCCGAAGTGCCGCACCGACAGAGCGCCATCCGGTTGCGCTTCGACAGCACGGTCCCGTCCGAGCGCTCGACGACGATTCCACCGGTCACGAGCAGGGGACCGTCGGGCATCAGGGCGATCTCGGCCGGCATCGAGGGTTCGACGTCCTCGTCGTTGAGGCTGAGAGTAAGGGCCCCTGAAGGGCAGTGAGCGGCCATCGCGACCAGCTGCGAACGCTCGGCGGCCCCCAGGCCACCGCCGGCGCTGAGCCTCCACGCGTTGGTGACCTTGGTGCTACAGAACCCGGCATGCGCGCAGACGGATCGATCGTCCCGGAGGACAGTCTCGCCAGATCCATACGCCTTTGCCCGGTCCGACCGCTGGCCGGGATCGGCCGCGTCCTGGGCCTCGAAACCGACCCGGCGGTGGCTGTTGTCGCAGAAGGGCTTGTTGCCGGACTGTCCGCAGCGGCAGAGCCAGTACTCCTCGTTGGCGTCCGCCAGAACCTCTCCCTGCACCCACGCGATCGGCTCGCCGTCAGCTGTCTTCACCGGCTTACGCCAGACGATTCGGCGGACTCCGGTGAGACGGTAGGGCCCATTCGGGGTCGCCGTGATGCGGGGAGCGGAATCTTCGGGCTGTCCAGTGGAGTTCGTCATCTGCCGACGCTAGCCGGGTCCGGAGGCGATGGCACGCCAAGCGCACGAGGGGCAGTTAGGCTCAGGCACCGAGATGGTGCGCAAGGGAGGGAGGGTGCGGCGATGAGCGAGCCGGAGTCACAGCTCGTCTCGAGTCGCGTCCTGACCATCCCGAACGCGCTCTCGGCGCTGCGGCTGGTGATCATTCCCGTCTTCATCTGGGCTGCGCTCGGCCCGGAGAACGATCTCCTCGCCTTCGGACTGCTGGCCGTCAGTGCGGTCACGGACTGGCTCGACGGGGTCATCGCCCGTCGCTTCAACATGGTGTCGCGGGTCGGCCAGCTGTTGGACCCGATCGCTGACCGGCTGTTCGTGGTGAGCACCATCGTGGTGCTAGCCGTACGAGAGATCGTTCCGTGGTGGTTGGTGCTCCTGCTGGTGAGCCGGGATGTTGTCCTCTTCTTCGTCCAGCTCTACGTGCACCGCCGGGGCGTGGAGCCGCTTCCGGTCCACTACGTGGGGAAGGCAGCGACCGCCTGTCTGCTGTACGGAATGCCGTTGCTGTTCCTCAGCACCGGCGATAGTGGTGTCGCTGACGTTGCCACACCCCTCGCGTGGGCCTTCATCATCTGGGGGACCGGCATCTACTGGTGGTCCGCGGTGCTCTATGGCGAGCAGGCCTCAGCGGTACTGCAGGGGCGACGTCTGGAACTCAGCGCATGACGGCCCCGGTGAGGAACGAGCCCGATGCCTCCTTGTCGCTCCTCGAGCGACTGGTCGATGATGCACTGGACCCGGGTTACCAAGAGACAGCGGACAGGGGAGAACAGCGAACCGTCGACTGGCGTCACTCGGTTGCGTTCGCTCTCGCCATCGGGGTCACGGCCGCACTGGCAGCGGCAGCGGTTCTCCAGGTGCAGTCGGGAGCCCCGTCGGCCGGTCGCACCAGGGCCGAACTCGTTGACCGCGTTGTGCAGGCCAACGAGGAGGTGGCGGCGCTCGACATTCGGCAGGGCGACCTGGCCCGTCGGGCCGAAAGACTGCGTACCGCGGCACTCGACGGGACAAGTTCTAATCGCGCACTCGCCGAAGAGGTTGCCGCGTTGGACGTTGCGGTCGGGGTCGCCCCCATGTCGGGCTCCGGTGTCGAGGTCACGCTGTCCGACGGTCCACCGTCTCCGGCCGGCACCGACGGGCCCGACCTTGCACGGGTCCTGGATACCGACGTTCAGCTGGTCGTGAACGGGCTCTTCGCCTCCGGGGCCGAGGGGGTGGCGGTGAATGGTCAGAGGATCACCGCCTTGTCCCCGATTCGTTCTGCGGGCGAGGCGGTCCTGGTGGGATTCCGCCCGTTGACACCCCCCTATCTCGTGGCGGCTGTTGGCCCCGAGGACATGACAGACATCTTTGCGACGAGCGCGACGCGCAGCCAGCTAGACCAGCTGGAGGCCTCATACGGGATCGGTGTGGAGGTCGTGCCTCAAGACAGCGTCACCGTGCCAGGTCGTGGTGATCTGCAACTGCGGTATGTGACGAAGGGGAAGACGTCATGATTGCGCTGCTCGCCTTGGTGGTCGGGGTGATCGTCGGCCTCGTACTACAGCCCACGATCCCGGCCGGTCTGCAGCCCTATCTGCCGATCGCCGTCGTGGCGGCCCTCGACGCCGTCTTTGGAGCCAGTCGCGCCCTGCTCGACGGCATCTTCAACGATCGGGTCTTCGTCATCTCATTCATCGGCAACGTGCTGGTCGCCGCCCTCGTCGTCTTCCTCGGAGACCAGCTCGGGGTCGGCGCGCAGCTCTCGACCGGTGTCGTCGTCGTCTTCTCGATCCGCATCTTCGCCAACGCCGCGGCGATCCGACGACACCTCTTTCACGGGTGATCCTTCGTGAGTACCCCTGAGACCTCAATCGACACCGACCAGCCCCGAGGGTGGGCCGCCATCGGAAAGGCGCTGTCCCGTCGCCCGAGCCGGGCTCAGTGGATCGTCGCTCTACTGCTCTTCGGGCTCGGATTCGGGTTGGCGGTGCAGGTGAGCAGCACCCAGCAGGACGCGCTGAGTGCTGCACGCACGTCTGACCTGGTACGGATCCTGGACGACCTCGCGGTGCAGCGCGAACGTCTGGCGGCGGAGGAAACGCGCCTTCAGGCGACAATCGCCGACCTGGAATCCAGTGCTGACCAGGCTCAGGCTGCGCGTGCGGTGACCAAGGAGCGGTTGCAGAACCTGCGGATCCTTGCCGGTGTCGTGCCGGTGACGGGACCGGGCGTCACCCTCACGATCGTCGACCCCGACCAGACCATGGAGGCCGTCGACATATTGGACGCGGTGCAGGAGTTGAAGGATGCCGGAGCTGAGGCGATCTCAGTTGATGGTCAGCGGGTGATTGCGACGACGGCGATCGTGGACACGCCGGAAGGCGTGAAGGTCGGCGACACCGTGATCAAGACGCCGATCGAGATGAAGGCGATCGGTGACCCTGCCACGCTGTCTGCCGGCCTGTCGTTTCCAGGCGGTGTGCTGGAGAGCGTCCGGGAGGCCGGAGCTCAGGGCGTCGTGGTCGAGAGCGACTCCATCGCGATCGCGGCCATCGGCTGATGTCGGGTGCCGGGGACTGCACTAGGCTCAGCGGCGCGGTGCAACGCTCCTGCGAGCGGTGACATCCCTGGACCGGTTCTACAGAGGCGGAGGACACCTTGTACCCCGAGGACCTGAAGTACACGACCGACCACGAATGGGTACGCAGCGTCGGTGAGGCGACCGTCCGGTTCGGCATCACCGACTACGCGCAGGATGCGCTGGGTGACATCGTCTATGTCTCGCTGCCGGACGTCGGAGCGGCCCTGGCAACCGGTGACCCCTGCGGTGAGGTCGAGTCGACCAAGAGCGTCAGCGATCTGTACGCCCCCGTCACCGGAACGGTGACAGGGCGCAACGAGGCCCTGGGCGCAACCCCCGAGGTGGTCAATGCCGACGCCTACGGTGAGGGGTGGATGGTGGAGGTCGAGCTCACCGACCCGGCCCAGCTCGAAGCCCTGCTCGACTCGGCCGCCTACGCCGCCCACGTTGCGTCATCGTGAGCAGGTTGACCGGTCGGGTGCTCACCCCGTAGGTTCGCCACACCCCTCACTCTGCACCTGAACCTCCACCTGAGAGTTCACGGTCCCTCGTCCTGGAGGCCACATGCCGGTCTGTCCCCACTGCGGGCACGACACCACCGATAGCGAGGCGCGGTTCTGCGCCGCCTGCGGTCGGTCCCTCGTCCCTGGTGACCAGGGGGAGAGTGCGGCGGAGGTCACCTCCATGCTGAACTTGGGCACGCCCGAGGCGGACCTGCCCGAGCCCACCGGCGCCGAGGATCCTGCCAGCGACCCGGTGGTGGAGCGCCTGCAGCCCGGAACCGCCCTGCTGGTCGTGCGCCGAGGCCCTGCTTCAGGAGCGCGCTTTCTGCTCGACGCCGACGTCACGACCGCCGGGCGCCACCCCGACAGCGACATCTTCCTCGACGACATCACCGTGTCACGGCATCACCTGGAGTTCCGCCGCACAGATGACGGGTTCAGCATCCGCGACCTCGGCAGCCTGAACGGCACCTACGTGAACCGCAGCCGCATCGACGAGGCGGCACTGGTCAGTGGTGACGAGGTGCAGATCGGCAAGTACCGGCTGCAGTTCCTCTCCGGCGGTGGCCAGACGGAGGGTGGAGCATGAGCCCGGCCGCAAACCAGAGGTCCTCGACGATCCCTGCCAGCGCGTACCTGAGCATTGGCGAGGTCCTCGCGAAGCTTCGCCCGGAGTTCTCCGATGTCACCATCTCCAAGATCCGCTTCCTCGAGTCCGAGGGCCTGATCGAGCCGCAGCGGACGCCGTCCGGCTACCGCAAGTTCACCCCCGGCGACATCCAGCGCCTGCGCTACATCCTCAGTGCCCAACGCGACCAGTACCTGCCGTTGAAGGTGATCCGCGAGCACCTCGAGGCGATGGACCGTGGCCTCGAGCCACCGGAAAGTCCTGGCGCAAGCCCGCGGGTTCCCGTCGCTGTCGTGGGTGGCGGAGCGTTCCCCGATGCTGACGAGTTTGCCCGAGACGGGGCCGACCTGAGGCTGTCCAGGGACGAGCTGCTCGCCACCGCCGATATCGAGTCCAACCTTCTGGACGCGCTGGAGAGCTATGGACTGGTCACCGCGCGTCGCAACGGTCAGCACTACGACGGTGACGCCGTCGTCGTCGCCAAGGCGGCCGGCGAGCTGGCGAGCTACGGCATCGAGCCGCGTCACCTGCGCGCGTTCAAGTCAGCGGCCGAGCGGGAAGCGGGGTTGATCGAGCAGGTGGTCACCCCCCTGCTGCGTGGTCGCGGCGCTGATGCGAAAGGGCGCGCTGAGGAGACGACCCGAACCCTGGCGGCCTTGAGCGTGCGTCTGCACGCAGCTCTGGTGAAGGCCCAGCTCGGTCCCGACCTCCGAAGCTGAGGCAGCGATTCGTTCGCGAGTTCTTTGGCCTGCTTTCTGCGCTGTGGGTCCTCGGTTCCCGGGGTAGGGTGAACGCATGAAACCTGTTGACGTTGTTGGCGTCCGGGTGGAGATGCCCACGAACCAGCCCATCGTCCTGCTGCGCGAACGTGGGGGAGAGCGCTACCTACCGATCTGGATCGGCGCAGTGGAAGCGACCGCGATCGCCTATGCCCAGCAGGGCGTCGAGCCCGCCCGACCGCTCACTCACGATCTGCTCGCCGATGTCGTCGGTGGGCTCGGTCACGAGCTGGTCGAGGTGCGGATCACTGATCTGTCCGACGGGGTCTTTTTCGCCGAGCTCGTCTTCGACGGCGGCCAGACAATCAGTGCCAGACCCTCCGACGCCATTGCGTTGGCCCTGAGGGTCGAGGCTCCCGTGGTCGCGTCCCCGGAAGTGCTCGACGAAGCCGGCATCGCGCTTCCCGAGGACGACGAGGAGTCCGACCTCGACGAGGGTGGGCCGGGCACCGGCGGGGTAGCCGCAGAGGGCGAGGTCGAGCGCTTCCGCGAGTTCCTGGAGGGAATCTCGCCAGAAGACTTCGGCACGCCAGGTGCGTCCGACCCAGATGCCCCCGGTTCGCCATCGTCCTCCTAAACCTCAATCTCTACTTGAGGGTTCCCTGTGGTCAACCCGCCCTTGAGACATTGGCCCGGCGTGTCGTGCGACCGAGCGTTGACCACGGTCGGGCTGAGCCCTAGCGTGCTCTCGACACCGCGGTAACTCCAGACGTGTAACTTCCCGAGCCACCGGCTCGACGCGACTGAAGACAGCCGGGGCAGACGGAGGTCGTAGTGACTGGTGGCGGACCCCGAGCCGGCGACGACAGCACCGATACACCGGAGGCTCGCGTCGATCATGAGGCGGCGCGACTCAGCGCCGGTCAGCAGGGACTGCTCTTCACCGACGAGGTACGCGCGCTGCCGGACGACATCGGCTACCGCGGCCCCACTGTCTGCGCCGCCGCCGGCATCACCTACCGCCAGCTCGACTACTGGGCACGCACGGGCTTGGTCGAGCCGAGCATCAGGGGAGCCAGCGGCTCAGGAACCCAGCGGCTCTACAGCTTCCGCGACGTGCTCGTGCTGAAGATCGTCAAGCGTCTGCTCGACACCGGCGTCTCTCTGCAGCAGATCCGCACCGCGGTGCAGCACCTCCGCGACCGGGGTACCGACGACCTGGCGACCATCACTTTGATGAGCGACGGGGCGTCGGTCTACGAGTGCACGAGCGCTGACGAAGTGATCGACCTCGTCCAAGGCGGACAAGGCGTCTTCGGGATTGCCGTCGGCCGCGTGTGGCGTGAGGTCGAGGGAAGCCTCGCCGAACTTCCGTGGGAGCGCCCGGAGACGGCCGACGAGGCCGAGGGCACCGAGGGGCACCCCTCTGACGAGCTCGCGGCCCGTCGTCGCGCCCGTACCGTGAGCTGACGATAGACTCGACAACGCCGATGACCCCGGCGGAAGAGTCCCTCGTCGCCAGCGAGGGCGCCGAAGGAGCAATTCTCCCCAGAAACTCTCAGGCCCCCGGACCGCTTGGGTAGGCACCTCTGGAAAGCGGGTCGTTGACCCCACCGACGGTGCAAGCACGACGGCTGCCCGACCGGGCCGTGGTGCGAACCTCTCAGGTGCAGATGACAGAGGGGGAGCCCAGTCCACCTTTTCCGGAGGCGCTCCCGTGACCGACACCATCGCTGATGCTGACCTGCTCACCCGTCAGGATCCGGCAACGGCACCCCTGACCGACCTCGAGACGCACATGCCGTTCGTCCGACGACACGTCGGACCGGGTGAGGCGCAGACCGACCACATGGTGTCGACGCTCGGTCGGACCAGCCTCGACGCGGTGATCGACGAGGCAGTCCCCGCCGTGATCAGGATGGGTGAGCGGCTCTCGCTTCCCCCCGCGCTCTCCGAGGTCGAGGTTGTAGACGAGCTGCGGGAGATCGCCGCCAAGAACCGTCCCATGGTGCAGATGATCGGCCTCGGCTACTACGACACCTTCACTCCGGCGGTGATTCAGCGCCGGATCCTGGAGAACCCTGGCTGGTACACCGCCTACACCCCGTACCAGCCAGAGATCAGCCAAGGGCGTCTCGAGGCCCTGCTCAACTTCCAGACGATGATCGAAGACCTGACCGCGCTCCCGACGGCCAACGCCTCGCTGCTGGATGAGGCCACGGCGGTGGCAGAGGCGATGACCATCGCGGTCCGGGCCACGCGCTCATCCCCGCGGCTTGTCGTCGACTCCGACGTCTTTCCGCAGACGCTTGCGGTCCTCCAGACGCGCGCTCGCCCGCTCGGGATCGAGATCGAGGTACGCGATCTCCGGTCCGAGGGGCTACCTGCCGGCGACCTCGCCGGGGTCATCTTGCAGTACCCCGCTGGTAGCGGTGCGGTACGTGATCCGCAGCCGCTCGTCGAGGCGGCGCACACCCGCGGGGCACAGGCGATTGTGATTGCAGACCTGCTGGCCCTGACCATCCTGAAGCCACCAGGCGAGATGGGTGCGGACATTGTCGTCGGCACGTCGCAGCGCTTCGGGGTTCAGCTGGGGTTCGGCGGGCCACACGCCGGCTACATGGCAGTGCGCGCCGGGCTCGAGCGTCAGTTGCCCGGCCGACTCGTCGGGGTCTCGATCGATGCCGATGGCGCCCCCGCCTACCGACTCGCCCTGCAGACACGAGAGCAGCACATTCGCCGAGAGAAGGCGACCAGCAACATCTGCACCGCCCAGGTTCTGCTGGCGGTCATGGCGAGCATGTATGCGGTGTACCACGGTCCCGACGGGTTGCGAGGGATCGCCCACCGCACCCACCGGTTCGCACGATTGGTTGCCGCAGGCCTAGAGCAGGCCGGTCACCATGTCGTGCACGAGCACTTCTTCGACACGGTTCTGGTGCGTGTGCCTGGGCGGTCCGAGAAGATCTTGCGCGCGGCCAGAGGACGAGGTGTCAACCTGCGGCACGTCGACAGCGACACCATCGGGATCAGTACCGACGAGGTCACTCTGCGGTCCAACGTCGAGGACGTGTGGGCCTCATTCGGAGTCGAGGGTCTCGACATCGATGCCCTTGACGCGCGGATCCTGGCCGAAGGCGACATCGGTGTCGTGCCCGAGCTGATGCGTACCTCTGAGTACCTCACGCACCCGGTTTTTACGACCTACCGCAGCGAGACCGAGATGCTCCGCTATCTGCGCCGTCTGCAAGACAAGGACGTCGCGCTGGACCGCTCGATGATCCCACTGGGGTCGTGCACGATGAAGCTCAACGCCACCACTGAGATGGAGGCCGTCAGCTGGCCAGAGTTCGCCAACATCCACCCGTTCGCTCCCCTCGAGCAGGCCCAGGGGTACCTCGAGATGATCGACCAGCTGGAGGAGTGGCTCGTCGAGATCACCGGCTATGACGCCGTCTCACTGCAGCCGAACGCCGGGAGCCAGGGAGAGTTCGCCGGGCTGTTGGCCATCCGGGCCTATCACGACGCACGTGGCGACAACGAGCGGACCGTCTGCCTCGTTCCGGCGTCGGCCCACGGCACCAACGCGGCGAGTGCTGTCATGGCGGGTATGAAGGTCGTTGTCGTCAAGACCGGCGAGGATGGCAGTCTTGACATGGGCGATCTCACAGACAAGATCACTGAGCACCGAGATCGTCTGGCCGCCTTGATGATCACGTACCCCTCGACACACGGCGTCTTCGAATCCGAAGTCCGCGATGTCTGCGGAATGATCCATGACGCCGGCGGTCAGGTGTACGTCGACGGGGCGAACCTCAATGCGCTTGTGGGTCTCGCGCAGCCAGGCAAGTTCGGGGCCGACGTGTCGCACCTGAATCTGCACAAGACGTTCTGCATCCCGCACGGTGGCGGGGGACCGGGAGTGGGTCCGGTAGGGGTGCGCTCCCACCTGGCACCCTTCCTTCCCAACCATCCCATGGTTGAAGAGGCTGGTCCTGTCAGCGGAGTCGGTCCGGTGTCGGCGGCCCCCTGGGGGTCGGCTGGAGTCCTGCCGATCTCATGGGCCTACGTCCGGCTGATGGGCCCGGAGGGCCTCACCCAGGCCACGAAGTCTGCGGTCCTGTCCGCGAACTACATCGCCCACCGGCTGAACCCCTACTTCCCGGTGCTCTACACCGGCGATACCGGGTTGGTGGCGCACGAGTGCATCCTCGACCTGCGCGAGATCACCAAGCAGAGCGGAGTCACCGTCGACGATGTCGCCAAGCGGTTGATCGACTACGGCTTCCACGCGCCGACGATGTCGTTCCCGGTCGCCGGAACCTTGATGGTCGAACCCACCGAGAGCGAGGGCCTGGGCGAGATCGACCGGTTCATCGAGGCGATGATCTCGATCCGATCCGAGATCGACCGCGTCGTGGCGGGGGAGTGGCGCGTCGAGGACAGTCCGCTGCGTGGCGCACCGCATACGGCAAC
>JAHEKZ010000110.1:49893-56337 GCA_024644435.1 Actinomycetes bacterium
GCGGTTCTGACTCATCTTGAACTTGGCCTCGATCCGGCTGATGACGAGTTCGACGCCAACAATCGCCCGCAGTTGTCCGGCGATGAAGTCCGTCGGCGCATCGTCCACGCTCCATGGCGAGCTGCGAGGCGATTCGTAGGTGTTGGTGAGGCGGCGTACGAGAGCCTCCACCCACTCGACGTCGTCGTGGATCTTGAGCTCGCCGTAAACGTGCGCTGTGGCATAGTTCCAGGTAGGAACGACACGCCCGTGCTCAGCCTTGCTGGGGTACCAGGACGGACTGACGTAGAAGTTCGGGCCATGTGTGATCACCATGGCCTCGCCCAGCGGTGCCGAACGCCATTGATCGTTGGGCCGGGCGAGGTGACCGCACAAGGACCCCTGAGGGCCACCCGACGGTTCGAATAGCAGTGGCAAGAACGTGGCCAAGAGCCCATCTGCGGTCGCGACGACCAAGTCCGCTGCTCGGATGGCCTTCACGAACTCAAGAGCCTGCGCATCGTCCACGGCGAAGTGATTTGGTATGTACATAGCGAACAGAATGCCGGATGTCGGGCTCGACGGTGAGGAGTCTCGCACCGCCTGAACCACTGCGTCCCTGCTATGAGACGCCTCGATGTCTCGCAGACCGCCCAAAGGATTCCCGGAGGGCACCTTAAGAACACGATAGGAATTTGATGTGCTCCTGTCCGCCGCTTCAGGTGTAGCCGAATCCGCCCCCGAACGGCACTTCGTAGACGCCTCTCAGGGCCGCAGCCTCACAGGGGGCGGGTGGCGCGCCACACTGCGGCGATAACGAGGCACTGAACGGCAACGCGTACTGGGGTCAGTTGGGGAGGCACGCCCGCCTCACGCATCTGCTCCGGGTGGCGGACCTGGTTGACCGCCTCCGGGAGGCTGGCCACCAGCATGGGGAGTGCCGTCCACCGGGCCACCGGGCGCAACGGGGGAACCAGGAAACTCACGCCAGCCACGCCGAGAACCACGCGTGTTCCAGCCTGCACGGGTGCCCGGTACTTCTGCATGTAGCCCGGCACCAGACCAGCGAAAAACTCGGGGCGAGCGACCTGGGCACCCAGAGCGCCAAGGAACAGGACGCCCAACGGAACCCGCGAGCGACGGAAGGTCGAGGCTTCGGGCGCCAGCGCGTTTGCTTCCACCCGCACATAATGCCGGATGTCGGGCTCGACGGTGAGGAGTCTCGCACCGCCTGGACCACTGCGTCCCTGCTATGAGACCTCCCGATGTCTCGCAGGCCGCCCCGAAGGATTCCCGGAGGGCACCTTAAGAACACGATAGGCACCTGGTCCGCTCATGTCCGCCGATCGAGACGTTCGCCTGACTTGAGGATCATGTCGTTGGTCGCCGGCGTGACGCGGCCACGATTCCGGCTGACCACCCCGGAGCCCGGCCGTCGTTCGGGGGACCGAGATGCTGGGCGTCGAGTCCGGCGCTGTGGAGAGACCACGCTACGAGCGAGTTGGAGTTCCACATGTCACCGGTGCCGAAGGCGTCGCGACCCCAGGTCGCGGTGGGGAAGTCGAGCGCACTGTCGAGCACACCGCGCGTTGTCGCCGTGTCGTCACTGACGCGGAGCGGCCCGTTGACGGCGTGCTCGAGGTCGGGAATCACTCCTTCACGCCATCTGCGGACCTCGTAGCGAAAGAACCGGGATCGACCCAGCACGCGGAAGCCGACCGGGCCGGTGCCGACCACACCTGGGCCGCCGTGGCTTCGACCCCAGGCCGGCGCCATCTCCAGGGTGAACCGCTCGCCATCTAGGAACACCTGGAGGGCCGCGTGGTAGAGATCGCGGGGCTTGCGGCCGGACCGCCGGGCGTCGATGGCCTCGTAGAGTCGGCCGCTCCAGCGCACGGTTGGGACGATGCTTCCGGCGCCCAGGGGGATCCAGCACAGGTCGACACCCACATCGGGCGACTGTGGATCCGCGGTCACGGTTCGATGGTGCCAGGATGCAAGGGTGCCGTCACTTCTGTCAGCCGCTTCGGCGTTGCCCCTCCACCGCTACCCCCAGCGCGAGATCACCCAGGCGTTCACCGAGCTGATGACGTCGGGAAGTGGGCCGGCTGGCGACCAGGAGGCGGGCGCCAGTCTGCGGAAGGCCATCGCGAGAACGCACCAGGCGACCACCGTCGAGTGGCGACACCTGGCTCTCGCGCTTGTCGACTACGACAAGCTCGACGACTTCGGCGCGTGCAACGACGCGTTTCTACGAGAGGCTCCACCACTGGCAGCCCGAGCAGTCTCGCTGGCTCTCGAGCGGGCTGGGCTCACCGTCGACGACGTCGACCTGGTGGTGTCAGTGACGGTCACGGGCGTAGCGGCGCCCAGCATCGACGCTCGACTGGTGCCGCTGCTGGGCTTGCGGTCGAACGTCAAGCGCATGCCGTTGGTCGGGCTCGGCTGCGTCGCTGGAGCTGCCGGGATTGCCCGGGTAGCCGACTACCTCGCGGGTCACCCCGATGACGTGGCCGTTCTGGTGAGCGCGGAGCTGTGTTCACTAACGCTGCAGCGAGACGACACCTCAATGGCCAATGTGGTGGCGTCCGGACTCTTCGGCGACGGTGCTGCTGCCGTTGTCATGGTGGGAGACCGCCGTACCGCGGCGCACCACGCCCCAGCAGTTGGCTTTCGCGACTCGATCTCGCATTTCTTCCCTGACACAGAACGCGTCATGGGGTGGGATGTGGGGTCGACCGGAATGCGGGTTGTTTTGTCACCGGTCGTCCCCGACCTCGTCGCTCGGGAGCTCCGTCCGGTCGTTGATTCGTTCCTCGATCGACACGGTCTGCAGGTCGGAGACGTCCGGAAATGGATTGCCCACCCAGGCGGACCTAAAGTCTTGACGGCATTGGAAGGCGCACTCGACATCGACGCCGAAGACACGGCGACGACCTGGTCCTCGCTGCGCGACGTGGGCAATCTGTCGTCTGCCTCAGTCCTGCACGTCCTGGAACAGACGCTTGCCGACTCACCTCCCGGAACACGAAGTCCAGCGCTGCTGCTGGCGATGGGGCCGGGGTTCTGCGCCGAGCTGGTGCTCCTCGAGTGGTGAGGCGATGACGTCCACCGCGTGGTTCGTCCTGCTCATCGCCATGATCGGAGTGGAGCGGCTCATCGAGCTGGTCATCTCGCAGCGTCACATCCGGTGGGCTCTTGCCCGCGGAGGGCAAGAGGTCGGAGGCGGTCACTACCCAGCCATGGTGGCGATCCACATCGGTCTGCTGGTGGGGTCCGTACTCGAGGTCGTGCTGCTGGGGCGGGTGTTCGTCCCATGGCTCGGGTGGCCGGCCCTTGTTGGTGTTGTCCTTGCGCAGGGACTGCGTTGGTGGTGCATCGCGACCCTCGGACCCCAATGGAATACCCGGATCGTCGTGATCCCGGGGGCGGGCCGGGTAACGACGGGCCCATACCGACGGCTCAGTCATCCCAATTATGTCGCCGTCGTTGTCGAGGGCGTCTGTCTGCCGCTGGTCCACACCGCGTGGATCACCGCGGCGGCCTTCTCGGTCGCCAACGCGTGGGTTCTTCGACAGCGAGTCACGGCCGAGAACCGCGCGCTGCAGCTGCTCGACGACGTGCCAGCGGGTGAGCGATGAAGCTCACGGTGGTCGGTGGGGGTCCGGTAGGTCTTTTCGCCGCGTGCGCTGCAGCCCACGCTGGTCTCGACGTGACAGTCATCGAGAAGAGATCTGGCACACCCGACAAGGCGTGCGGCGAAGGACTAATGCCAGCTGCGCTGACGGCGCTGCACGAGATCGACGTCGAGCCAGAGGGCGTCGACTTTCGCGGGATTCGGTATCTCAACGCGACGGGGGAGTGGCAGGCCCACGCGACCTTGGCACACGGTCACGGACGCGGCGTTCGAAGGACGGCCCTCGTCTCGTCATTGCAGGACAAGGCTCAGTCGCTGGGGGTCCGCCAGGTCACCACGCGCGTGGTTGCCCACGCGCAGCTTCCGGGCAGCGTCAACCTGGACTGTGCCGACGGCACCGCGATCGACAGCGACGTCGTGCTCGCATGCGACGGATTGGCTTCAGATCTACGTCGTCAGGCCGGTCTGGAAACAGTGACGAGAGGACCGGCGCGCTTCGGACTCCGCCAACACTTCAGCTCTATGCCGTGGAGCGACGACGTCGAGGTGTACTGGGGCGAGCACGGTGAGGCGTACGTGACGCCCGTGGCCCAAGACCTAGTCGGGGTGGCGCTTCTCGGGGCACGGCAAGGCACCTTCGAGTCCCGTCTCACGGCCTTCCCCGCTCTGAACCAACGTCTGGGATCTGCGCACGCCGTAGGGCCGGTGCTCGGGGCCGGACCAATGCGTAGACGTGCGAAGCATCCCCTCCGTGACCGCGTACTGCTCGTTGGTGATGCGGCCGGCTACGTGGATGCACTGACCGGAGAGGGACTGGCAGTGGGCTTCCTCTCGGCGCAAGCGGCAGTGGCGGCTGTGATCGATGGTGACCTGCAGCAGTACTCGTCAGAGTGGCACCGCGTCACCAGACGGTTCCGTTGGTCGACCGAAGCCTTGCTGCGGGCGACGAGTAGACGTGCGTCCCGGTCGGCCCTGATGCCGCTCGCTGGATCTCTGCCGTCAGTGTTCGAACGCGCCGTCCGCGCGATGACCTAGGGGAACTCTGCCCTCACGTCCGCCCTTCGCGCTCCTGGGCGTCGAAGAGCGATGCCTGCTGCGGTGCCGACTCGGGCATCCACAGCGCATGCTCCACAGTGAAGCCGGCAGCCGTGAGTGTGTCGACCACCAGTGCGTCGTCATCGATGACGACGTCGATCGTCGAGGACTGTGCGAGGCGCCTGACCTGATCGAGCTTGAACTGCCGAGCAGGACGCCGATCGCTGTTGGGGCGCATCAAGAGCTCGGCCGCGGGAAAGCCGTGCTTGGCCAGCCAGTGCTCGGTATCGGACCGGCAGCGCTCGGGGCGTCCGGTGAGGTACACGACCTCGCCGTGCTCATCGAGCGTGAGTGCGCGCTCGAGGCCCTCAGCGAGTGGTGTGTCATCGGGTGCGGCGGCGAAGAAGGCGTCCCAGTCCTTTGGTCGACGCTGCACGTACTCCAGGCGATGTCGGACGTCGGCCAGCACCCCATCGACGTCGAGTACGGCCAGGCCCATGGGGCCAGCCTATGGATGCGCCGTGGGCGGAGGAGGCGACGGCGGGCTGGTCCAGACCGAGGGATCGTTACGTATTGACATAATGTCGATTATCGGCGGTTGTTCTCCACCAGTCCACAGTCACAGGCAAGCGTCGCGGCACCCATCTCTTGGTGAGTGTTACGAGGATGTACACCGTCGGTTGTTCCGTCGCTCAGTTTCGCAACTCTCAACGCGAAGGTTGACGATCAACGGCGCCGGCTAGGCCAGGTCCAGGCTGTCCATGAAATCCCTCAGGAGAAATGCCAGCTGCCCAGGTGTCTCCAGCTGTGGAAGATGCGCAACATCGGGAATCCGGACGAACTGGGCAGTCGGGATGCGCTCGGCGAGTTTGCCGGTGATCGAACGCATCTCGGAGACGTCACGGTCACCGACAACGGCAAGGACAGGCACGGGAAGTGCCTCAAGGACTGGCCAGACCGCTGGGCGCGGTCCAAGTCGTCCGGGGTTGGGAGAGCCGAGGGCACCACGATTCATTTCGAGGAAGAGAGCGCGTGCTTCCCCGCCAACCCGCCCTTCGTCGCTGGTCGGTCCATCCAGCCATAGCCGCGCCTCCAGTCGGTTCGCCTCATCGAGATCGCCAGCCTCCTGCGCTCGTTCGGCCTGCTCCTCGAGCTCCGCCTCTCGCGTGGTGGGAGGTGGGTACGGCGCATCCCGGACCACCGGTGCAATCAGGACCAGAGCGGCAACCCGGTCCGGGTGTGTAATGGCGAGATCAAGTGCTGTCGCACCACCGATCGACGAGCCGACCAGCACAGCACGCGACACCTCGGTTGCGTCGAGGACGTGCAGCGCGTCGTCAGCGGGTGTCCAGCCGTCCTCGGGTTCGTATGTCGTGGAGCCGAAGCCGCGCTCATCGAAAGTGATGCACCGGTGACTGCCTGAGAGCTGCTGGACCACCGGCCCCCAGCTTCTTTGGTCTGTCACGCCCGCGTGAAGGAACAGCACGTCTGGTCCCCCGGCGCCAGGCCGAGGTGCAGCAATTTCCACTGAGAGGACCGCGCGGCCCGAGGGGACGTCCATGGCCTGACCTAACCGGCTCCGGGTGATTCTCGGCAAGCGTGATCGGTGGCTGATCTGCCGGCAGATGCCATGAGTCAGAACTGCTGTTCCGCATGGCGGAACATTCGGAGTCGCCGGGACCAATGGCCTGGATTGGCGGGCATCTCTACGTCAAGGTATCGACGTGAGCATCCCCAGTGACCTTGATATTGCCCGTGCGTCCACCGTCCGCCCCATCGGCGACATCACCGCA
>JAHEKZ010000011.1 GCA_024644435.1 Actinomycetes bacterium
ACGGGTACACGCAGATGTAGCGCTTGGGGTCCTCGTCGGCGAGGAAGGCCGGAACGTGGCTCTTGTTGAACTCAGCCGGGCGGTGCAACGCCATCTGCGACCAGACCGGCTCGCACGACGCACCCAGTGCGGTCTGCCGGAACGCTGAGTAGGCGTCCTGCAGGTCGTCGCTGTTCTCGGCGTGCCACCAGATCATGAAGTCGGCGTCCGCGCGCAGGCCCTGCAGGTCGTAGACCCCCCGCACCACGACTCCCTTGTCGTGGAGCTGGTCGAACAGGGTGTCGACCTCGGCGGCGATGCCAGCGCGGTCGGCGGGCTGCTGCGAGGACGTGCGGAACACCGACCACGCGGTGTAGCGGATCACGTCGTTGAGGTCGCGTGCCTGTTTGCCGGTGATCGTGCGGCCGGCCGGACCCGGGCTCGGGGCGGAGGGAGTGCCGGAAGGGGGGCTGGGGGTCTGCGCGTCGCTCACCCCCCCATTGTCACCCGTCGCCATCCTCGGCAGCCACTCGGTCTGCAGCATTCCAGCCCGAGGCTATGCACGCCGGGATCCCGACCCCGTCCCAGGCGGCGCCGGCTACCGCAATACCCGCGGGAAGGGACCTGCGTACCCGCGCCACCCGATCGCTATGGCCCACGCGGTACTGCGGCAGCGACCGAACCCACCTGGTCACAGCGCTCGCGCCCGGGGCGTCGCGAAGACCGAGTACATCGGACACCTCGTCGAGCACGACGCGGGTCAGATCGGTGTCGTCGAGGTCGAGACCCCGTCGGTCTCCCTGGCGTCCAACGGAGAACCGCAGCACCTCGCGTCCTGCGGCAGCCCGGCCCACCCACTCCCACTTGCGACTGACGAAGGTTGCCGCCTTCGTGACCCGGCCGGTGCTGGGCGGCACCAGGAAACCCGTTCCCTGCAGTGGCGCGGTCACCGAGTCGGCATCGAACACTGCCGTGACCAGCGCGACAGTGGCGTAGTCGAGGCCGGCCGCCGCTGCGGATGCCGCAGGTGCGACAGAGCTGAGCAACGGTGCTGCCGCGAACCCAGGGACCGCGACGATCAGCTGATCGGCCACGATCGTCTCTGCTTCGTCGAGCCTCACCGACCACTCCCCGCGAACACCATCGACCCCGATCGCCGTTGTGTCGGTCAGCACGCGGACGCCGTTCGCCCGCGCCAACGACGATGGAAGCGATCCCAGCCCCCCGACGACCGATGCGAACACAGGACCGTCGACCGAGCGGGACCGCATCGCGGCTGCCGCACCGACCAGCGAACCTGCACGCGACACCTCCGCGAGCAGCCCGGGAAGCGCCGCCTCGATCGAGATCTCATCGGCGCGACCGGCGTAGACACCGCCGAGGAGCGGCTCGACGAGGAGGTCGACGACGGCGTCGCCCAGCTGACCTCCCACCAGCGCTGCCACCGACATGTCGTCCGGCAAGGGCTCACCCAGAGCCGGCTCACGTGCCAGCCGGTTCAGCGCCGCGTCGCCAAGGACGGCTCGTAGGTCGGGATCGCTCGCGTTGCTCGGAATGCCGAGCAGCTGCTGACGTGGGAGTGCGACGAGCTCGTCCAGCCACAGGCCCGCACCTGACACCGCGGGATGCACGAGGTCCCCGGCTCGACCGGCCGCAGCAATGACGTCGAGCCCTTCGGGGCGCCGAGCAAGCAACGACTCGGCTCCCGCATCGAGGGTCAGCCCGTCGACGACGTGGCTGGTGAGCTTGCCGCCAACAGTGGGAGCGCTCTCGACAACGGTCACGTCGTCGCCGCGTTCAGCGCATCGGTGGGCAGCGGCAAGGCCGGCGATCCCGCCTCCGATGACGACCGTTCGCGCGACTGACACGTCGGTCAGCCTCTCAGAACACGGTCACGAACGGGTGACAGGGCAGCTGGGCTGGAACCAGCGCGCCGCAATGCGCGTCCTACGCCCCGACACACCCCGACAGCACCGTGTCACTGATGTGATCTAGCCCGGGAGGGGCCATGAGGGGTTCGCGCACTGCTGCACTGTCGATCGTCACACTCACCGGAAGCGCGGTGTTGCTCGCCGGATGCTCAAGTGGAAGCGACGAGTCCACGTCAGCTCTCAGTGACAGCGCTGCGGGCAGAACCGGGGATTTCTCGGCGTCGGTCCCAAGAGGAGCCGAAGACACTGCTCTTGTCGGAACTGGAGGTCTTGCCGGAACTGGCGGCGTCACACAGGACGGCAGCTCGAAGACAACGGGCAACGGCGTGCTCGCCGATCTCCCGGGCGAACGCGACGTCATCGCCACCGCTGAGATGACCCTTCGCTCGCAGGACGTCGCCGCCACTGTTGACGCCATCGAGCTCATCGCCAGGTCAGCCGGCGGATTCGTGTCCGGCCGTGATGTCAACAGCAACCCCAACGACCCCAAGGGCACCCGCGCCGTCATCGTCATCCGGGTGCCGACAACCAAGCTCGACGCGGTCATCAGCCGAGCACAGGATGAAGGCGACGTCGTCCGTGTCACCGCCGACGAGCAGGACGTCACCCAGACCGTCGTGGACGTCGACAGCCGGGTCAAGAGTGCACGGGCGAGCGTCGACCGCATTCGCTCGCTGCTCAGCGAGGCGACGACGATCGGTGAAGTAGTGCGCATCGAGAGCGAGCTGTCGCGTCGCGAAGCAGACCTCGAGTCACTGCTTGCACAACAGCGCTCGCTCGCCGATCAGACGTCGCTTGCCACCCTGTCGGTCACCGTGCTCGCACCGGACGCCGTCGAGGCTCCTCCGGAGGAGACGTCCGGGTTCCTTCCCGGCCTGCAGCGCGGATGGGACGCGCTCGTCGGCCTCGTCGTCGTGGCACTGACCACCATCGGCATCCTGCTTCCGTTCCTCGTCGTGGGTGCCCTGGTCCTGGGTCCGGTCGCCGCCGCCTGGCGCCGGCGCCACCAGAAGGCGCCAGCCTCCAACGTCTCAACCGGAACCGACGAGGCCCCGCGGGAACGCGAACCGGAGCCGGTGGGCTAGTCCTCACCGAGGCCTCGGCGAGGCTCTCACCTAGTGCTGCGTTCGCTCGTGCACCTGGCGCACCACCGCGGCCAGCACCTCGGGGTCGCTCGTGGGCAGTACGCCGTGGCCGAGGTTGAACACGTGGCCTGGCAGCCCGCTCGCCGAATCGAGCACCGCGTCGACCCGGGTGCGTACCGCGTCCGGCGAGGAGAAGATGACGGCCGGGTCGAGGTTGCCCTGCAGCGCGACACCATCGCCGACCCGGGTAGCCGCATCCGACAGCGAGAGTCGGTAGTCGACCCCGACCACATCGGCGCCGGCGTCGCGCATAAGAGGAAGCAGCTCGCCGGTGTTCACCCCGAAGTGGATGCGGGGAACACCCGTCTCTGCGAGTGAGGCGAGGATCCGCTGCGAGTGGGGCATCACGTAGCGCTGGTAGTCGGAGGCTGAGAGCGCGCCCACCCACGAGTCGAACAGCTGCACCGCAGACGCGCCGGCATCAACCTGCACACGCAGGTAGGCGGCCGAGATGTCGGCGAGGGTGGACATCAACGCGTGCCAGACGTGCTCGTCGCTGTACATCAATGCCTTGGTGTGCTCGTGGTTCTTCGAGGGCCCACCCTCAACCAGGTAGGACGCCAATGTGAAGGGTGCACCCGCAAACCCGATGAGCGGCGTGCCCCCGAGCTCAGCAGTGAGCAGGCCGATCGCCTCGGTGATGTACCCGACATCGTCGGGCGTGAGCACGCCGATCGCGTCCACCTGTTCGCGACGCCGTACCGGCTCGGCCATCACCGGACCTACCCCGGGCACGATGTCGAGATCGACCCCGATGGCCTTCAGCGGTAGAACGATGTCACTGAAGAAGATGGCGGCATCGACGCCGTACCGCCGAACCGGCTGCAGCGTGATCTCGGCGACCAGCTCTGGCCTGGTGCACGCCTCCAGCATCGTCGTCCCCTCGCGCACCTTGCGGTACTCGGGCAGGGATCGACCGGCCTGGCGCATGAACCAGACGGGGGTGTGCGGCACCGATTGACGCCGGCAGGCACGAAGGAACGCCGAGTCGGCGAGCAATGGGGCAGACACGATCAGTCATCGTGTCATGGAAGTTGCTGCCCGGCTCATCCGGCTGCCAGGAGCACGATGCCGCAGAGCGCTCCCCCGACCCCGAGGAGCTGCAGTCGCGTCAGTCGCTCCTTCAGCACGATGCGGGCTAGCAGCAGAGTGGCAACCGGGTAGAGCGACCCCAGCACCGATGTGACGCTGAGCAGCCCGAGCGTCGACGACCACGCGAAGGCCCCGTTGGCTGCGGCGTCCCCGGCACCTACGCCGGCCAGACCCGGCAGATCCCGCCACCGCAGGCCCACCAGCCTCGTGAGCAGGACGACGGGGACCACCATGAGCAGCACGCTGGTGGAGCGCTGGACCACCAGGGTCATGCCGATGCTGGACTCGCCGCCCCCGGCGAGGCAGACGAACGCCCCACCGAAGCCGAGTGCGGCGACCAACGCGAGCACGATCGACTTGGCGTGCGCCTCTCTCGCACCATCCTCACGAGGCGCGTCCGGCCCGCTGGCCAAGATGACGCCGACGAACCCCACCACGATGCCGATGTACTGCAGCGTCGTGGGCTGCTCGCCCTGGCCCAGGCCCCAGACGACCGGCACCACGATCCCGGTGGCGGCGATGGGTGAGACCACCCCCATCGTGCCGATCGACAGCGCCCAGTAGAAGGACACGAGGCCCACCGGGCCGACGATGCCGGCACCGACCCCCCACCAGAAGTAGCCAGACGGATCGTCGAAGGAGCCGAGCAGCCAGACCGTGGGAAGGATCATCGCCAGGGCGATCGCCTGCGAGACCAGGACCACCACCACAGCGGCTATCCGCTTGGTGAACAGCCCGCCGAAGAAGTCGGCCGTGCCCCACAGCACGCTGGACAGTAGTGCGAGGGCGACGGCCATCACGGCAGGTTAGGTGCACGCCGCGCGCGCGTCGCGGGCGGGAGGCCCACCGGCCTCGACGTACCCTGAGTCCGTGACCGTGCCGGATTCCCCACCGGAGACATTCTCCCGAGCCATGGAGTCCCTCCGGGCTGCCCGGATTCGTCCGGAAGTCAGCTGCGACGAGGCTCCGGCCCCCCAGCGGCTCGCTCCCTTTTCGGTCGCGCTGACCGCCGATGTGGTGGTCGACGACGAAGAGATCGGCTCAGGGCGCTTTGTTGTCCTGCACAACCCCGACGGGCACGACTCGTGGGAGGGAACCTTCCGCGTGGTCACGTTCGCCCGAGCCAGCCTCGACGTCGAGATGGCAGCCGACCCGCTCGTCACAGGAGTCGGCTGGTCGTGGCTGATGGAGTGTCTGGCGGCCCACCAGCTCGACATCGTGGCGGCCAGCGGCACGGTGACCAGGGTCGCCTCCGAAAGCTTCGGCTCGATGGCAGACCGTCCCCCGTCGGCCGAGATCGAGATCCGGGCCTCCTGGACCCCGACCGATGACGCGCTGGGCGACCATCTGTTGGCCTGGGGCGACCTGCTCTGTACCGCCGCAGGGCTGCCTCCGCTGCCCGCCGGGGTCGTCCCCCTGGGCCGTCGCTGAGCGACCGCCCATCTGCTGGGCCATTTGGCCTACAGCCTCCCCCGCTGACGTCCGATGAGGAATCAGGTGGGCATTCCGGACTACTCCGGTCCTACCTGCACGATCGGCACAGTCGGACGCCTAGGCGCTCGACCGGAGGGAGGGACGGGTGACCACACTCGTCGAACGTGGCGGGCATCCGCATGCGTTCCGCACTGCCCGCTTCACCGCGCTCGCGGTCGTCGCAAACCCCAGCGTCCGTGAAGCCGTGGTTCGCCGGCTGCACATCCTGGGAGCTGCCTCGGTCGCCGAGGCCGCGTCCGTCGCCGAGGCTCGCGCCCGCGCCATCGCTGATGGCCCCCGCGACCTCTGCGTCATGGACCTCGCCCTTCCGGACGGCTCCGGCCTCCAGCTGCTCGGCGAGCTGCGTCAGGCCGGGTGGGGGCGTTGCGTCGCCCTGTCTCCAGGGGACGACCCGTACTCCGTTCGCGCCGCGATTGCCGCCGGCGTCAAAGGCTTTGTTGTCACCGGCGGGGCGCCGGACCCAGCACGAGTAACGCCGGGCCCCAGGGCCCGCGGCACCGGAGGCCCCGAAGGCCTGTCGGCACGCGAGATCGAGGTCTTGCAGCTGGTCGCCGGTGGCCACTCGAACCGTGACATCGGTGGTGAGCTGAGCCTGTCGGCACTCACCGTGAAGAGCCACCTGGCTCGGATCGCCCGAAAGCTCGGCACCGGGGACCGCGCCGAAATGGTCGCCGTGGCGCTGCGTGCCGGGGTCATCAGCTAGTCCCGGGCCCGCGTACGGTGGCGCCGTGAGCGACCCCGACGAGACCGACGAGGCTTCCGCGCCTCCGGTCACCATGCTTCTCGAACCACGCGACGGGCTGCCGCCGGTCATCACGACCACTCGCGCGCTCAAGGATGCCGCGTCCTTGCTCGCCGAAGGGTCGGGACCCATCGCGGTCGACGCCGAGCGGGCCAGCGGCTACCGGTACGGGCACCGCGCGTACCTGGTGCAGATCCGCCGCGCTGGATCAGGGTCCTTCCTGGTGGACCCGATCGCCTTCACCGACCATTCCCCCCTCGCCGAGGCGATCAACGACACCGAGTGGGTCCTCCACGCGGCCAGCCAGGACCTCCCGTGCCTCACCGATATCGGACTCCGCCCCCAGCAGCTCTTCGACACCGAACTGGCCGGTCGACTGCTCGGACACCCCCGAGTCGGCCTGGGGGCCATCACCGAGTCAGTACTCGGTATCGGTCTCGAGAAGGGGCATGCGGCCGTTGACTGGTCAACCCGCCCGCTTCCTGATGACTGGCTGCGCTATGCCGCGCTGGATGTGGAGGTGCTGGTCGACCTTCGCGACGCCCTCGCCGCCGAGCTGGAGGAGGCCGGCAAGACCGAGTGGGCCCAGCAGGAGTTCGCCGCGATCCTGGCCGCGCCACCCCCACCCCCACGAGTGGACCCTTGGCGGCGAACCAGCGGCATGCACCGCGTGCGAAAACCTCGTCAGCTCGCCGTCATCCGCGAGCTCTGGCTGGCGCGCGACGCCCTCGCCCAGAGCCGCGACACCGCCCCAGGTCGCATCCTTCCCGACACCGCCATCGTCTCGGCTGCCGTCGAACAACCGAAGACGCGTGAAGAGCTGATCGCACTGCCGATCTTCGGAGGCCGGGCGAACCGGCGTCAGGCCGACCGTTGGCTCGCCGCGATCGACCGAGCCCGCACGTGTCCCGATGATGAGCTGCCGTCACCGAACCTGGTCTCCGACGCTCCTCCGCCGGCGCGCTCCTGGCCAGACAAGAACCCTGAGGCCGCTGCCCGGCTGGCGGCGCTGCGTCCAGCCGTCGCCGCCATCGCCGACGAACACACTCTTCCGACCGAGAACCTGCTGACACCCGACACGGTGCGCCGAGTTGCCTGGGAACCGCCCGAGGACTGCTCCGAGACCGGGATCGCTGAGCGGCTGCAGTCACACGGCGCCCGGCCATGGCAGGTCGGGCTCACCGCGCGTCCCATCGCGAAGGCCCTCGACCGCGTCGACCGCACCGCCACCCCCTAGATCGCGCCGAGTGCACACCTGGGTGACGCCGAGGCGCGCCGAGTGCACACGCTAGGACGGGCCGCGGTCGTCGTCCATCACGTCATCCGCGCCCCGCATCCGCCAGGCATCGGTCACGAGCTCCTCGAGTCGTTCGACGCCGACCTCTTCGAGCCGCAGCATCACCAATGCTTGACCCCGGTAGGCCGGCTCGGTGAAGAAGAGGTCCGGCTCGCCCAACAGCAACGCCTGCTTCTCCGCCTCGTCGCCGACGTACAGAACGGCGATGTCGGTTCTGATCCGGCGACGCTGGCCCGGTCGACGTTCTGGCCACGACCAGACAAACCCTCGACCGGCCACCCGGAAGTCGAAGCCGTCCGAGTCGATCTCGGTCACGTGCGGCAGTGCGAGGGCCAGGCGTCGGACGTCGTCAGCAGCTGCGATCGGAACTCACCGCTCTCTGGAGTCGGTCAACTGGCGAGCAGCAGCGAGTCGAGTCCCCGGGTCAGACCGACGAGCTGAGGAACGGCGCGGACTGCCAGCAGCGTCCCCGCGACGTAAGGGGTCGGCGTCCCACCCGCGTCATGTCTGATCACCAGGCGTTCGTCCGGTTGCGCGAAGACCACCTCGGTCGACACCACGAAGCTCGGCAGCCGGACCGAGTGCACCTGGGTGCCGCCGATGCTGGCCCCACGTGCCTCCGGATGGCCGCCGACCTCGGAGACGGGGACGGCCAACGGGTGGCTCGAGATCTGGCCGAGTCGCTCGGCCAGCTCGCGAGCGGTTCCGCTGGGTGCATCGGGCTTGGAGGCGGATGCGTAGTCGATGATCTCTCGCTGGGGCAGGAACCGAGCCGCGAGCAGTGCCGCGGCCTGCGCCATGGCAGCAGTGAGCGAGAAGTTGCCAGCTGCCACAACGCCGACCTTCGCAGACCGAGCCGCCGCATCGATCTCGTCGAAGTCGATAGCGGAAAGCCCGCTCGTGCCGATCACCACATGGACGCCCGCGCCAATGGCCGTCAGCGCATGGTGCTTGGCGGCGTCGGCAGACGTGTAGTCGACCAGCACCTCGACCTCACGCAGCGCCGACTCGACGTCGGCCGACACCGAGACCCCGACGGCCGGTCCACCCCACACCTCGCCGAGGTCGCGACCGGCGGCAGAGCGGGACACGGCGCCGCCAAGCACCAGATCCTCTGAAGCCAGGATGGACTGGGCAATAGCTTGCCCCGTCCACCCAGTTGCCCCGGCCACACAGACAGCAGTCATGAACCATTCCCTCGACGTGCACACCGATCCCTCATCGTGTCGTGTTTGACCGCGCAGCGATAGGTCTCGAAGCACGTTCGAACCGGGTCAGGCATGGCGACCTCCGCCTCGTGACAGAGTGGGATGGGAGAGTGGTCGGGTGATTCGCCTCGCCGAACGGATCAGGCGCGATCTTGCCCACCACGCTGACGTCGAACGCGCTGAACAGCAGCAGGCCTACATGAAGTCGGCCATGCCCTACCGCGGCGTGCGACTTCCCGAGGTGCGACGGCTCACCGCGGCAGCCCTACGCGAAGACCCGATCGACTCACAACCGGCGCTGGTGGCGACCGTCACCTCGCTCTGGAACGACGCCGCCTACCGCGAGGAGCGCTATGCCGCCCTGGCAGTGCTCCAGGACCGCGCCCACCGACAGCTGCGCGACGTCCATCTTCTGCCTCTCTATGACCATCTCGTCATCACCGGACGGTGGTGGGACGTTGTCGATGATCTCGGCACCCATGCGCTCCGCGAGCTGCTCACCGCTCACCCGGCCCAGGTGGCGCCCGACATCCGCCGCTGGGCTCGCGACAACGACCTATGGCGACGTCGAGCCGCTCTGGTCTGTCAGGTCGGGGCCAAGGGCGCCACGGACGCTGCGCTGCTGTCGGACGTGATCACATCGGCGCTCTCCCCGCCCGACGAGGTGCGCAGCAACTTCTTCGTGCGAAAGGGCATCGGCTGGGCCCTGCGCGACTACGCCAGGACCGATCCGGAGTGGGTGCGCGCCTTCGTCCGGACGCACCGCCAGCACCTCAGCCCGCTGTCGATCCGCGAGGCGACCAAGCACCTCGCCGGACTTAAGGCTACTGGCGAGTAGCATCGAGGGACGTCCCCGTCCTTGGAGGTCCTGTGGTCCGCTCTGCCGCCGGCAGCCCCCGTGAGGTCGTCTTCGTCGACGGTGTCCGCACCCCGTTCGGCAAGGCGGGCAGCCGGTACGCCAACACCAGGGCCGACGATCTCATCGTCAAGGTGATTCGCGAGCTGATGCGCCGCAACCCCGGCCTGCCGCCTGAGCGCATCGACGAGGTGGCGATCGCGGCGACGACCCAGATCGGCGACCAAGGGCTCACCCTCGGGCGAAGCGCCGGCATCTTGGCCGGGCTCCCCCAGTCGGTGCCCGGCTACTCGATCGACCGCATGTGCGCGGGCGCCATGACCGCCGTCACCTCGCTCGGCGCCGGCATCGCGGCCGGCGCCATCGACATCGGCCTCGCCGGAGGCGTCGAGCACATGGGACGACACCCCATCGGCGAGGGCATCGACCCGAACCCGAGGTTTGTTGCTGAACGTCTCGTCAACCCGGATGCCCTGGTGATGGGCAAGACGGCCGAGAATCTGCACGACCGGTTCCCGCAGCTGACCCGCGAGCGCGCCGACGCATTCGCCGTCGCCAGTCAGCAGAAGGTCGCCGACGCCTACGCTGCCGGTGCCATCCAGCCAGACCTGGTACCGGTCGCGGTGTGGGCCGAGGGCGGCGGTTGGGACCTCTCGACCGCCGACGAGCCCCCGCGTCCAGGAACGACCACCGACACGCTGGCCGAGCTGCGGACGCCGTTCCGTCCGCACGGGCACGTCACGGCCGGCAACGCCGCCGGCCTCAACGACGGCGCGACCGGTGCCTTGGTCACGTCAGCTGCTGTGGCGGACGAGCTCGGCCTGACGCCGAAGATGCGCATGGTCGGATACGCCTTTGCCGGAGTCGACCCCGCTCTGATGGGC
Source organism: Actinomycetes bacterium (assembly GCA_024644435.1). GTDB lineage: Bacteria > Actinomycetota > Actinomycetes > JAHEKZ01 > JAHEKZ01 > JAHEKZ01. Next base: position 10,629 of record JAHEKZ010000011.1, read on the forward strand.
GTGGGCCCGATCCCGTCGACCGAGCGCGCGCTCACCCGAGCCGGGCTCGCCATCGACGACATCGGCCTGGTCGAGATCAACGAGGCGTTCGCCGTGCAGGTGCTCGCCTTCCTCGACCACTTCGGCATCGCCGATGACGACCCGATGGTCAACCCCTACGGGGGCGCGATCGCCTTCGGGCACCCACTCGCCTCATCCGGAATCCGGTTGATGATCCAGCTCGCGCGTCAGTTCGCCGAGCGCCCAGACGTGCAGTACGGCATCACGACGATGTGCGTCGGCCTGGGCCAGGGTGGAACGGTCATCTGGGAGAACCCCGGATACACCGGCGAAGGGAGCGCCGCATGAGCACCAGCCTGCTGCCACCTTTCCCTGATGAGGTCGTGACCGAAACCAAGATCCACTACGTCGACCTGCCAGGTGATGCTGGCAAGGCCGCGCTGCTGACACTCGACAACGGACGCGACCACAAGCGTCCCAACACCTTCGGGCCGGCGTCGCTGGCGTCCTTGGAGGCAGCACTCGACGAGGTCGCCGCACGTGACGACCTGGCGGCGGTCTGCCTCACCGGCAAGCCGTTCATATTCAGCGTCGGAGCCGACCTCAGCGTCTTCCGCCAGCTCACCAGCCACGAGCAGGTGCTCGAGATCGGACGGCTGGGTCACCGCGTGTTCGGCAAGCTCGCCACGCTGAACGTCCCCAGCTTCGCCTTCATCAACGGTGCGGCCATGGGGGGCGGACTCGAGGTGGCGCTGCACTGCACCTACCGCACCGTCTCGTCGGCGGCGCCGGCCTTGGCGCTGCCCGAGGTCTTCCTCGGTCTCATCCCAGGCTGGGGTGGCGCCACCCTGCTGCCGCGCATCGTGGGCCCGGAGAACGCCGTCACGGTCATCGTGCAGAACCCGCTGACGTTCAACACGATGCTCAAGCCCAAGCAGGCCGCGGCACTGGGCCTCGCCGACGTGATGCTCGACGGTGCCGACTTCGTCGAGCAGTCACTCGCCTGGACCGCCTCGGTCGTGAGCGGCGAGGTGTCGGTCGCACGCCCCGACGTGACCGACGAGGCGTGGGACGCCGCCCTGGCCAGGGCACGTGGGGTCGTCTCTGCACGCACCAAGGAAGTACCTCCCGCCCCTCGGCGCGCACTCGACCTGGTGGCCAACGCCCGCACGGCGTCACTGGCTGACGGGTTCGCCGCCGAGGACCAGGCGCTGGCCGACCTCACGCTCAGCCCTGAGCTGGCGGCCTCGCTCTACGCATTCGACCTGGTGCAGAAGCGCGCCAAGCGCCCGGTCGGCGTCCCGGAGGTCGACCCGGCACCGGTCACCTTCGTCGGTCTGGTGGGCGCCGGGCTGATGGCCCGCCAGCTCGCCGTCCTGATCGCCGAGAAGATGGGCGTACCGGTGCACCTGGTCGACATCGACGACGACGCGGTGACTCGGGCTCAGGCCGCGCTCACGGACGACCTGCAGGCTCGCGCGGCCAAGGGACGTCTGCGCCCCGACCTGGCCGCACGGCTGCAGCAACAGATCACCATGGGTACCGACCGGAAGGCACTCGCAGACGCCGACCTGGTCATCGAGGCGGTGGTCGAGGACCTGACCGTGAAGCGCCAGGTCTTCGCCGATCTCGAGGATGTCGTGCGCGATGACTGCGTGATCGCGACCAACACCTCGTCGCTGCCCGTCTCTCTCATGGCCAAGGGGCTGCGTCACCCCGAGCGTGTCGTCGGGCTGCACTTCTTCAACCCGGTCGCCGTGATGCAGCTGGTCGAGGTCGTCCGCGCGCAGCAGTCCGACGACCGTGCCATCGCCACCGCCTTCGCGGTCACCAGGCAGCTGAAGAAGTCAGCTGTTCTCGTCGTCGACTCCCCCGGGTTCGTCGTCAACCGGGTGCTGATCCGGCTGCTCGCCGAGGTCATGAGCGCGGTCGACGAAGGAGCCGACTTCGCGACCGTCGACGGGAGCCTCGACCCGTTGGGCATGCCGATGTCGCCCTTCGCCCTGCTCGAACTCGTCGGTACCGGCGTCGCTGCGCACGTCGTCGGCGCGATGCACCAGGCATTCCCCGACCGGTTCACTGCCTCACCAACCCTCGATGCGCTGGCAGCAGGCGGTTTCCGCACGGTGTACGACACCGAGCGAGGGGCACCGTCGATCGACCCGGCGGTCGCAGCGCTGGTGCCGACGAGCGCCAGCCCACCGTCCGCGGACGACGTACGTGGTCGCGTCCTCCGGTCCCTGGCCCAAGAGATCGGCCTGATGCTCGACGAAGGCGTCGTGGCATCGGCGGCCGACATCGACCTGTGCATGGTGCTCGGTGCCGGCTGGCCTTTCTGGCTGGGAGGGATCACTCCGTACCTCGACCGTTCCAGGGTTGCCGTCGAGGTCCGCGGCCGCACCTTCCATGACGGGGCGCCGGACGCTAGCCGCTGACGCCCACGACCCGCTCGTCGGACGAGAGCTCCACCTGCCTGAGCTGCTCGGGGTCGGCACCCTCGTGCCACGCGACGACGTCGCCGCCGGCGAGGGGGACGATCAGCCATCCCCCGGGTCCGGCCAGCGGTTGCGCCCCCAGGGCGGGCTCGAGCCCGTCGACCATCGTGAGACTGTCTGGCGGCCCCACCGCCAATCCGGTGCGACCCGCCTCGTTCTTGACCACCACCGCAACGCCGTCGACAGCCGGCACCAGCCGTGGCGTGCTCACGTCGAACCACCCCATCGGAGTCGCCACGTCCGTACGGTCGCCGGTGGACACATCGACCATCGCCGTCGAGCAGCCGGTGGTCAGGCACCCAGTGCTGACCAGTGCGTAGTGGTCGCTGACCTCCCGCACTCCGATCACCCGGCCGAGACCGCGCACCTTCTCCTGAAGCTGCGGGTCCCACAGAGCCAGTCGCTGGCCCCTGAAGACTCCCTGAAGGACCACCAGCCCGTCGTCGGTCGCCCCCTTCACCTGCAGCCCGGGTGGGACGGTGAAGACCTTGGACCGCCACGTCCCGTACGCACTGGCCAAGGCGGCTCCACCGGCGGTCGGCGGGTCGGAGTTGACCACGAGCCAGACCGATGAGGGCGACGCCGGCACCACGAGGTCGGCCTCGCCCACCGGCTGGGGCGGTTCACCCGCGCGATAGCTGACAACGGAGTCTGCGAACGCCGCGTCGCCGGACGAGTACTGCACCACGACACCTGAGCCCACGACCGTGGCCGGCTGGCCGTCCGCCCGCTCGCGCCCACCACTGGTCGCGTCGTCGGTCACAGGCGTGCGCTCGCCGGTGTCGACGTCGACCCAGGTCAGACCGGAGGCTCCGTCCGTGAGCAGCCGCAGGCCCGTTGGCGCGGGACCGGTCTGCCACGGCTGAGCCTGGAAGAGCCCCCACCCAGCCAGTACCAGAAGCAGCACGGTCACCAGTCCGATGCGCACCGGCCTGGGGACGCCCGGAACCACCCGGGCCGGCCGCGACGGACCGGCGTCCAACACGTCCAGCTCGGTCAGCGCCATCCCCACACAGTGAGGGGCGCACGGTCGGACGGCAACCGGTGGCCCGGGTAGTCGCGCAGCCACGAGGGGTGACCAGGCGTGCAGAAGGGTGGCCTCAGCCGGACCGCGGGCGCCATGTACCGGCACGGTCTACCGTCGGAAGGTGGACACCCCGGACCCTGGCCCGCTGCCTCCTTCGTCAACCGCGTTGCGAAGGACGGTTCTGGCGGTCTCGGTGCTCGACAGTGTCGACCTCTTCCCCCGCGACGACCGCGTGACACTGGTCGGCGACCACCCCGACATCGAGCTGAGCTGGGCCGAGATCAGCGGAGCCCTGGCCGGTAGCGACCCCGACTCCGACACCGCACGCAGCCGTCTGCGCACCTGGGTCCGGCTCCGGGCCGGCCTCGCGCGGCTCGGAGACCCGACGCTGTACGCCCGACCAGTCGGGCTGCCACCCGGGCACCCCCTTCATCCAGGCCCCCAGTGGGTCCAGACGCGCGTTCCCGGAGAGGCCCTTGACCTCGGGCTCGGCGTACTCGGACTGCTCGACGACCCGGACGAGGTCGTGGTGGTGCCACCATCGCTTCTTCGTGCAGCGGGGATCGACATCTCCGAGTGGTGGCCGCGGCAGGCCCTCGAGCTCGAGCGGACCGGACGGCTGGCCGCAGAGCGCCTGCTCCGCGAGGGAGCCGCCCCGCTTCGACCGTTCGGCGACCTCGACGTGCTCACGCTCCTCGGGTCGACCGCCTACCGGCGTGCACTCTGCGAGGCCGACCCGGTCGGCTGGCGCACGGCGGCCGTCCCCATGCGGACGCGCGGGTGGCTCGACCTCGGGCGGATCGACCCGGCCTTCGCCGCGGCGGCCGCCCTCGCTACCGAGCCGGACGAACGCGGGTTCGAGCGTGCGGTGTTCGTCACGCCGGAGGAGATCGTCATGGTCAGCTCACTGGGGCGATCGGCACGCCATGCGCTCGAAGACCCTCCAGCTGGCGTCGACCCGTGGCTCCGGGGTCGTTAGCCCTCGGACGTCACCTGGGGGCTGCTAGTTCTGGGACTGGGGTCGCTCGTCGACTGAGGCAGCCGCGTCCGGCAGCGACATCGACGACAGCCCGCTGACCCGTTCGACGACGGCGCGCGCGACGTGCTGAGCCGTGAGCCCCTTGGCCTCCAGCAGGTCGGCGCGTTTGGCGTGCTCGAGGAACTCTTGGGGGATCCCGACGATGTGCACCGGGGTGGAGACCTCGGCGTCCTGCATCTCCTCGGTGATGGTGGCCCCGACGCCGCCAACCCGGAGGTTGTCCTCGAGCGTGACGACGAGGCGGAAACCAGCCGTCAGCGAGATCAGGTCTGGCGACACCGGCTTGACCCAGCGCGGGTCGACAACGGTGACGCCGATCCCCTGGTCGTCCAGCCGGTCGGCGACCTCGAGCGCACACCCGACCATGGCACCGACTGCCACGATCAGCACGTCGCTAGCGCCTGAGCGATGGAGCACATCGGTGGTACCGACCTGGTCGACAGCCTCGACGTCGGCGGGCAGCGCCCCTTTCGGGTACCGCAGCAGCGTGGGGGCGTCATCCACGGCGATCGCCTCCGCGAAGAGCTCACGGAGCCTCAGTCCGTCACGCGGCACCGCGATCTGCAGCCCAGGAACCGTCTGAAAGATGGACAGGTCCCACATGCCGTTGTGCGACGCCCCGTCGTCACCAGTGATACCGGCCCGGTCGAGGACGAACGTGACGGCGGCATTGTGCAGGGCGACGTCAAGCAGCACCTGGTCGTAGGCACGGTTCATGAACGTGGCGTAGACCGCGACCACCGGGTGCATCCCCCCGAAGGCCAGGCCGGCAGCCGACGTGACCGCGTGCTGCTCGGCGATCCCGACGTCGAAGACACGATCGGGGAATGCTTCGGCGAATGGGCCGAGCCCCACCGGCTGCAGCATGGCTGCGGTGATGGCCACGATGTCGTCGCGCTGCTGCGCAGCCGTCACGATCGCCTCTGAGAAGACACCGGTCCAGGTGGGGCCGGACGCCGTGATGGCGCGCCCGGTCTCGGGGTCGATCACACCGACACCGTGGAACCGGTCGGCGTCATCGTTCTCGGCCGGCGCGTAGCCCAACCCCTTGCGGGTCAGTGCATGCACGATGACCGGGCCACGGAATGCCTTGGCTCGGCGTAGGGCGTGCTCGAGCTCTTCGACGTCGTGACCATCCACCGGCCCGACGTACTTCAGCCCGAGGTCTTCGAAGAGCCCCTGCGGCGCCACCATGTCCTTCAGGCCCTTCTTCATGCCGTGCAGGGTGTCGAACAGGGGCTGCCCCACGACAGGGGTACGGCCGAGCAGCGACCGACCCCAGCCCAGGAACCGCTCGTACCCGCGAGTGGTGCGCAAGGTGGCCAGATGGTGGGCGAGGCCGCCGATCGTCGGCGCATACGAGCGTTCGTTGTCGTTGACGACGATGACGACCGGGCGGTCAGGTGCCCCGGCCAGGTTGTTGAGCGCCTCCCACGACATGCCGCCCGTGAGCGCTCCGTCTCCGACGACAGCGGCGACGGTACGGCTGCGTTCTTGCCGCAGCTCGAACGCCTTGGCGATCCCGTCGGCGTACGACAGCGCGGTGGAGGCATGCGAGTTCTCGATGACGTCATGCCCGGACTCAGCACGCGAGGGGTAGCCGGACAGACCGTCCCGCTGCCTCAGCGAGCCGAAGTCCTGGCGACCGGTGAGCAGCTTGTGAACATAGGCCTGGTGCCCGGTGTCCCAGAGGATGACGTCGCGTGGGCTGTCGAACACCCGGTGCAGCGCGATCGTGAGCTCGACCACGCCGAGGTTGGGCCCGAGATGGCCACCGGTACGCGAGACATTCTCGACCAGGAATGAGCGGATCTCGACGGCCAGCTGCTCGAGCTCTGCGGCGTCCAGGGCTTGGACGTCGGCCGGCGTGGCGATCTGGGAGAGCAGCGACACTACGGTGCTCCTCCCGAGTCGTCATCGCAGCGGCCGGCCCGGACGGCCGACCGACTACCCAGTCTAGGGCCGCCGAGCGGGTGCGGCGCGCTCTCGCCGCCGTACTACAACTTGGCCACGAACGACTCGCCGCGCAGCGCCCTGCCCACGAGGTCGACCTCGCGACGTCGGGCGAGCAGGGCTGCCCCTTCACGTTCGAGGGCTTGCAGCATCTCGGCCAGCACCTCAGGGGTGGCGTCCTCACGCAGCTCGGCACGGGCACGGGAGTACGAGGCTCTGGCCGACTCGAGCTGGGCCTCGACCAGCGCCTGCACCCGCCAGGCGAGCAGGATCGGCTGCCTGGCATAGAGCGGCTCGGTGCGGAAGTCGCCTGGCGCGAGATCAAGCAGGTAGGCGACGGCGCGTGGTTCCCACCCCTCAGCCCTCGGGGGCGGAACGGACTTGGGCCAGCCGGGTGGGGGTCGGCGCTGCGTGGTCACGGCCCGAGCCTGACACGTCCCCCCGACAGCGTGACGTCGACCGCGGCTCGCGTCCTCTCAGGAGCCTGAGATACTTCTCCGCATGGTCGCGTGGGCAGCAGGCATGAAGGTACTCGTCAAGTGGGGGCCGGTCGTCTTCGCAGCCGGCAAGAAGGCGTTGCCCTACCTGAAGGACAACCCCGCAGCCCAGCGGTTCGTGGCCTCCATGGCCGAGCAGACCGCCGCACTACCGGCCAAGCTCAGCACCGAAGGACGCGTCAAACGCAAGATCTCGGCCGTCCAGGTGTCACTGGCCGAGGCCGCCACGGTCGGGGTCGACCCACTGGCCTACGCGCGGTGGCGCGAAGAGCTCGACGAGATGTCACGCACGGTGGTGCTGGCCCGCGCCGCTGGCCGGCCGCAACGACGCCTGCTCCTGAAGCGGTGCGAGCGGCGCCTCGACTCGCTGGTCGCCGAGATCCTTCCTCAGCTCACCCGCCGGCACCCGCAGCCCCCGCCGCAGCTGCCCGGCTAAGGGTTCACGGCCCACGCCGAACCTGCCGAGTGGCACGAAACTGTCCACCGAGGCCGGCCCCAGTCAGCGGTTTCGTAGCACTCGCGGGTTGGGACGGGCTCTGGAGACCAATCCGGGCCAGGTCAGGTCAGCAAGGAGCGCAGGACGTACGGCAGGATGCCGCCGTTGCGGTAGTAGTCGGCCTCTCCCGGGGTGTCGATGCGCAGGCGAGCGTCGAACGACACCACCGACCCGTCTGCCGCTGCTGCTGCCACGGCCACGGTGGCCGGCGTGACGCCGTCGTTGAGTGCGGTGACGCCGGCGATGTCGAACGTCTCGTCTCCGGTCAATCCGAGGGTTGCCGCGCTCTGACCGTCGGCGAACTGCAGCGGCAGCACTCCCATACCGATCAAGTTGCTGCGGTGAATGCGCTCGTACGACTCTGCGATCACCGCACGCACGCCGAGAAGTGCTGTGCCCTTGGCCGCCCAGTCGCGTGACGAGCCAGACCCGTACTCCTTACCGGCCAGGACGACCAGGGGTACGCCGGCTGCGCGGTAGGCGTCGGCGGCGTCATAGATCGGTACGACCGGGCGTTGGCCGGATTCGTCGGTACCGCCCAGGAGATTGACGGTGAACCCACCTTCGGCACCGCGAGCCAGCGCATTGCGCAACCGGATGTTCGCAAAGGTTCCTCTGATCATGACCTCGTGGTTGCCGCGCCGCGAGCCGTACGAGTTGAAGTCGCGCGGCGCTACCCCCTGCTCAGCGAGGTACCGTCCGGCCGGGCTGTCGACCTTGATCGCACCGGCAGGCGAGATGTGGTCGGTGGTCACGGAGTCGCCGAGCAGCGCGAGGACGCGAGCACCGCGGACATCGGTGACCGGAGACGGGTCGCGCGGCATGTCGTCGAAGTACGGTGGCTTGCGTACGTACGTGGACGACGGATCCCAGTCGAAGGTGTTCCCGGACGGCGTCGACAGGCCTTGCCAGTGCTCGTCGCCGGCGAAGACGTCGGCGTACTCACGGGTGAACGTCTCGCTCGCGATGGCCGCGTCGATGACCTCCTGGATCTCGCCCGCCGACGGCCAGAGCTCCTGGAGGAAGACCGGCTGACCTTCGGAGTCGGTGCCGAGAGCCTCGGTGGTGATGTCGATGTCCATGGTGCCGGCCAAGGCATAGGCAACGACCAGCGGTGGCGAGGCCAGGTAGTTCATCTTGACGTCGGGGTTGATCCGTCCCTCGAAGTTGCGATTGCCCGACAGCACCGACGTGACGGCGAGATCGTGCTCGTTCACTGCCGCCGACACCTCAGGGATGAGCGGACCGGAGTTGCCGATGCAGGTGGTGCAGCCGTATCCGACCAGGTTGAAGCCGAGTGTGTTGAGGTAGGGGGTGAGGCCGGATCGGTCGTAGTAGTCCATGACGACTTTCGACCCGGGAGCCAGGCTCGTCTTCACCCATGGTTTGCGCTGCAGTCCCCGCTCGACCGCTGCCTTGGCCACCAGGCCCGCCGCGACCATCACCGAGGGGTTGGACGTGTTGGTGCACGAGGTGATGGCGGCGATCGCCACTGCACCGTGCCGAATGGTGGCGGTGCCGCCGTCGGTGGTGACCTCTGCAGCCGCGGTCGGATCGGTGGCGTAGGTGGGAAGTACGGCCTCGAACGCCTGCTTGCCGTCGGAGAGCGCAATGCGGTCCTGCGGACGCTTGGGCCCGGCGATCGACGGCACCACCGAGCCGAGGTCGAGCTCGAGGTACTCGGAGTACGTCGCCTCCGCCGAAGCCTCGTCGAGCCAGAGGCCCTGAGCCCTGGCATACGCCTCGACGAGCGCCACCTGCTGCTCCGATCGCCCGGTGAAGCGTAGGTAGCGGATGGTCTCGGCATCCACCGGGAACACCGCGATCGTCGACCCGTACTCGGGGCTCATGTTGCCGATCGTCGCCCGGTTGGCCAGTGGTACCTCGGCCACACCCGGGCCGTAGAACTCGACGAACTTGCCGACGACCCCATGCTGGCGCAGCTGCTCGGTGATCGTCAGCACCAGGTCAGTGGCCGTGACGCCGTCAGCCGGCTTGCCGTGGAGCTTGAAGCCGACCACACGGGGAATCAGCATCGAGACCGACTGGCCCAGCATCGAGGCTTCGGCCTCGATCCCGCCCACGCCCCAGCCGACGACACCGAGACCGTTGACCATCGTGGTGTGCGAGTCGGTGCCCACCACCGTGTCGGGGTACGCCCGCCCGTCGCGCACCATGACGACGCGAGCCAGGTGCTCGATGTTGACCTGGTGCACGATGCCGGTTCCGGGCGGGACCACCTTGAACTCGTCGAACGCACCCTGGCCCCATCGCAGGAACTGGTACCGCTCGCGGTTGCGCTCGTATTCGAGTTCGACGTTGCGGGCAAACGAGTCAGACCGGCCGAAGGAGTCAGCGATGACCGAGTGGTCGATGACCAGCTCGGCGGGCGCCAACGGGTTGATCAGGTCGGGGTCACCGCCGAGGTCGCGGACCGCCTCACGCATCGTCGCCAGATCGACGACGGCGGGGACGCCGGTGAAGTCCTGCATGATGACCCGACCAGGCGTGAACTGGATCTCGGTATCGGGTTCGGCCGCCGGGTCCCACGCCCCGAGGCTGCGGATCTGGTCGACGGTGACGTTGGCACCGTCTTCGGTGCGCAGCAGGTTCTCGAGGAGCACCTTGAGGCTGAAGGGCAGCAGCTCCGACCCGTCGACCGCGTCGACGCGGTAGATCTCGTACGTCTGGTCACCCACCTGCAGCTCACTGCGGGCTCCGAGGCTGTCGGGGTTGCGACGAGATGACGGCACCGGGGACTCCTCAGTGGTGTGGGGTTCTTCTACCTGATCCTGCCGGATGGTATTTATCTTGATGTCAAGATAACACGAGAAGGGCCACGCACTCGATGTGGTGCGTCATCGGAAACAGGTCGAACGCCCGCAGGGCCGACAACCGGTAACCGGCCTCCGCGAAGTACGCAACGTCGCGTCCGAGGGCCGCCGGATCACAGGCGACGTAGACGACCGCGCGTGGACGCCACGCCGCTACCGCCTCGACCACGGGGCGCTTGGCCCCCATCCGCGGTGGGTCCAGCACCACGACGTCGGGGCTCAGCTTGGCCGCCTTGGCCAGGTAGTGCTCGACCGCGACGGCGTGCACCTGGGCCAGCGGCAGGTCTGACAGGTTCACCTCGGCATCGGTGGCCGCGGTTCGATGTCCCTCGACCACGTCGACCCGCCCCCCGGTCCGGCTGCCCCACACGCCGGCAAAGAGCCCGACCCCGGCGTAGAGATCGACCAGGTGCTCATCGGGCTGTGGGGCTGCCAGCTCCATGACGGCGTCGACGAGCGCATCGGCCGCCATGGGGTGTACCTGCCAGAACCCTCCGGAGGACACCTGCCACCACCGGCCGGCCGCCCTGCGCCGCAGTGACTCGCGTCCTCGGGCCTGGCCCACCTGGACGGCGCGTTCGTCATCCTCTGGCGACGTCGTCACCGAGACCTCGTCGACGCCGGGCCAACGGGTGGAGGTGATCTCGGGGACATCAACGAGCGGATGGGCGATCACGCACTCGTCGATGGCGACGACGTCGTGCGATCGGTGTCGCAGGAGCCCTGCGCGTCCTTCGTCGTCGACGGCGAAGCGAACGCGGGTACGCCACCTGAGGCCGGGCTGCTCGGGGTCGATGTCTGGCACGGGGGCCACGTCACCTGACCAGTCGACACCTGACCAGTCGACCTTCCCGAGCCTGGTCAGCTGTTCGCGCACGACGGCAGCCTTGAGCCCACGCTGGGCCCCGACCGTGGCGTGCTGGAAGTCGCACCCACCGCAGGTACCGGCGTAGGGGCACGGCGGCTCAACCCGGTCAGGCGAGGAATCGAGCACCTCCACCAGCTCAGCACGCAGGTAGCGCCCCTTCGGCCCCTCTTCGGAGACCCGAACCCGCACGTGTTCACCTGGCAGGACGTGGCGTACGAAGAGCACTCTCCCCTCATGCCTGGCCACGCAGTGCCCACCATGCGCGACCGGACCCACCGTCACTGAGACGACATCACCAACAGTCAGCGACGTCGCCTGGGGGCTGGTCAGGGCTCCATCTCCTCTTCGACCACGCGTTCGGCCTCCTCGTCAGTGGGTTCGCCACGCCGAACGGCGCCGGCGGCAAAGATCTCAGGTCGGTCGACGAGCGCATCGGACGAACGCAGCTGGTACGGCACCGACACGACCACGACGCCAGGGGTCAGGCGCAACCGGGTCTTGACGCGGAACGCGCTCTGGTTGTGCAGCAACGTCTCCCACCACCGTCCGACGACGTACTCAGGTACGTACACGTCGACGATGTCACGGGCGTGGTCGGCTCGTTTGGCCTTGACGTACTCCACGACCGGTCGGGTGATCTCACGGTACGGCGAGTCAAGGACGCGGATCGGCACAGGAATGTTGCGCTCGTCCCACTCGGCGAGCAGGGCCTCGGTCTCCACCGGATCGACGCTGACCGTGACAGCCTCCAGCGTCGCGGGTCGGGAGGCGCGTGCGTACGCGAGAGCACGCAGCGCTGGCTTGTGCAGCTTCGACACCAGGACGACCGCATGGATCCGGGCCGGCAACATCTCGGACGACGTATCGGCCTTCAGCTCTTCTGCCACGTTGCGGTAGTGGCGGTTGATCGCCTTCATCAGCACGTACAGCACCATCATCGCGATCACGGCCAGGTAGGCACCCCTGGTGAACTTTGTCAGCAGGACGACGATCAGCACCGACCCGGTCAGGACGAGCCCGACGGCGTTGACCCCACGCGACCGCTTCATCTTCCGCCGGACGACTGGGTCTGGCTCGACCGCCAGATGACGGGTCCAGTGCCGCACCATGCCGATCTGGCTCATCGTGAACGAAAGAAAGACTCCAACGATGTACAGCTGGATCAGCTTGGACACGTTGGCGTCGAAGACGATCACCAAGATGATGGCCATCCCTGCGAGCGCCAGAATGCCGTTGCTGAACGCCAGCCGGTCGCCACGGGTGTGCAGCTGACGTGGCAGGTATCCATCGCGGGCGAGGATCGAACCGAGGACCGGAAAGCCGTTGAAGGCCGTGTTGGCAGCGAGCACCAGGATCAGGGCCGTGACGGCTGAGACGAAGAGCGCCAGCGCCGGCGCGTTGCTGAAGACCGCGTTGGCCACCTGGGCAATGACCGTCTTCTGCGGCTCACCGGCCGGTAACCCGATCAGGTCACTGTCGCTCTCGGCAACCTTGACCCCGGTCTGCAGCGCCAGCCAGGTGATCGACGCGAACATCGTCATCGAGATGACACCGAGCAGCAGCAATGTCGTGGCGGCGTTCTTTGACTTCGGGGCCTCGAAGGCGGGGACACCGTTGCTGATCGCCTCGACGCCCGTCAACGCCGTGGTTCCTGACGTGAAGGCCCGCGCAACCAGGTACACCAGGGCCAACCCGGTGAACGTGTTCTCGGCCACCAGCGTCCAGTCCGCGCTCTCAGCCCGCAGCTCGCTCCCCGTGACCAGTCGGACGATCGCCCATCCGACCATGAGGAAGATCGATGCCATGAAGGCATACGTGGGAATGGCGAAGGCCGTACCTGACTCGCGAACACCCCTGAGGTTGAGGAACGTGATCACCGCGATGAGCACGACCGCGAGCACCACGGAGTGTTTTTCCAGAGGGTCATAGGCCGACACGATGTTCTGCACGGCAGCCGCGATCGACACCGCGACCGTCATGACGTAGTCGACGAGCAAGGCACTGGCCACCACGACGCCGGAGTTGGGCCCGAGGTTGACACTGACGTTCTCGTAGTCGCCGCCCCCTGAGGGGTAGGCATGCACGTTCTGCCGGTACGAGGCCACCACGACGAAGAACACCAGCACGACCCCGGCCGCGACCCAGGGTGCGTAGTGGAAGAACGCGACGCCACCGAGGGACAGAACGAGCAGGATCTCCTGGGTTGCGTAGGCGTTCGAGGAGAGCGCGTCGCTGGCGAAGACAGGAAGCGCGATGCGCTTGGGAAGGAGCGTCTCGCTGAGCCGTGCACTCGACTGCGGACGCCCGACAAGTGCGCGCTTGAACAGAGACGTCACGGAGGCCACGGGCGCCGAGCCTACGCCTGCGCACCTCCAGGGGCGGTGACCGCTACCGTGGGCCCGTGCATGTGGTGATCATGGGCTGTGGCCGCGTCGGATCGATGGTGGCAATTGAGCTCGACCGAACCGGCCATCAGGTCGTCGTCGTCGACCAGGACCCCGACTCCTTCCGCCGTCTGGGGGCTGCCTTCAGCGGACGGACGGTCACCGGAGTCGGGTTCGACCGAGACACGTTGCTCGAGGCCGACATCGAGGTCACCGACGCCTTCGTCGCCGTCAGCAGTGGCGACAACTCCAACATCGTCTCGGCCCGGGTCGCCCGCGAGAACTTCGGCGTGTCGAACGTCGTCGCCCGGATCTACGACCCGCGCCGGGCCGAGATCTACCAGCGCCTCGGGATTCCCACCGTTGCCACAGTCCGATGGACGGCCGACCGGGTGCTACGACGCCTGATGCCGGGCGGTGTGCACGAGGACTACCGAGACCCCAGCGGTGAGGTCAGCATGGCTGAGCTGCCGGTGGCCCTGGAGTGGATTGGCCAAACCTACGCCCGGCTCGAGCAGGAGTGCGGCGTCCGGATCGGCTACATCACGCGGATCGGGCTCGGACAGCTGACGACCGCCAGCACCGTCATCCAGGAGGGTGACATCGTTCACGCACTCCTTGCGAGCGCCGACGCCTCCAGGGCCGCTGATGCTGTCTCCCGACCCCCGGAAGGACTGTGACCGATGCGCGTCGCCATCGCGGGTGCCGGCAAGGTCGGTCGATCGATCGCCACCGAGCTGCTCGGCCACGACCACGAAGTCCTGCTGATCGACCCTGAGGTCACCACCTACCGGGCCGACCTGGCCGCGGCCACCTGGCTTCAGGGTGACGCGTGCGAGATCTCTTCCCTCGACGAGGCGCAGCTGCAGACCTGCCAGGTCGCCATCGCGGCCACCGGTGACGACAAGGTGAACCTGGTCATCTCGTTGCTGGCGAAGACCGAGTACGGGGTCCCCCGCGTGGTTGCGCGCGTCAACCACCCCAAGAACGAGTGGCTCTTCAACGAAGGATGGGGCGTCGACGTCGCCGTTTCGACACCCCGGTTGCTCTCCGCGCTCGTCGAAGAAGCCGTCAGCGTCGGCGATGTCGTGCGCCTGATGGAGTTCGAGCAGGGCGATGCGAACCTTGTCGAGCTCACACTGCCCGAGGACTCACCGGTGGTGGGCCTTCGCGTCGGCGATGTCGTGCTCCCGGACGACACCGCGCTGGTCACCATCGTGCGCGACCGCCGGGTCATCACCCCCACGGCAGATGACCCCCTCGAGGCCGGCGACGAGCTGCTTTTTGTGACCTCCGACGTCTCAGAGAACGAAGTGCAGCAGACCTTCAGTCCGCATCCTCAGCGCTAGGGTCACTCACTGGCTCACCAGCAGGGTCGCCCTCGGCGCTCGGAGCGCGCTGCGGCGGTGCCTTTGTCAGGATCAGGTAGCTCATCCAGGCGACGAACGCGAAGATCGGCCAGCCCATCGCCAGCTTCACCCAGCCGAGCGCGACGGTCATGCCCAACAGGTAGAGCGGAAGCTGCACGCCGAACCTGACGGCGAACATGCCGAACCAGAGCCAGGTGACCTGCGAGTAGGCCCTGCGACGGGCCGGGTGGTCACGCCACGTGAAGCCCTCACCCAGCAGGGGCCCAAGGATCACACCGATCAGTGGCCACCCGATGAGGATCGAGCCGAGGTACAGGGCCGCGTACCCGCCCTGCCAGATCAGTCCGGGAAGGTAGAAGTTGGCAGCGTTGCCGGTGCGCGAGGCGATGAACGCCGACAGCGCAACACCGAACATGCCACCCAGCGCGTACTTCAACGAGCCACGGCGCACGATGCGAATGACCGTCATGACCACCGCGGTGCCCAGAGCCGCCCACAGCGCGGGCTCGAGTACCTGACCGTTCACCGTGAAGATGACGATGAAGACCGCGCTCGGAAGTCCACTCTCAGCGACGCCGAGCTTGCCGCCAAGAGCGTCCTTGAGGTCGACGCCGGCCGCAGCCCGCTCTTCGTCGCGGGTCGGCTCGGTCACGCCACCACCGGCAGCAGCTCGTACGTGGGGTTGTACATGACGAATGCGGACCCTCGTCGGGTGACGCGACCGGAGGCGATCAGCGCTCTCCCAGGGGTGATGCCACGGATCGCACGCCGGCCCAGGAACACCAACGTCAGGACGTCAGTACCGTCGTAGAGCTCGACCTCCAGGGCCGGGACCTGGGAGCGGCAACGAAGAATCAGCGATCGAACCGTTCCCCCTACCCGCACGCCGACCGCGAGGGGCGCATCAGCAATCAACGTGGTGTGAAGCGACCCGAACTTGTGACGTAGCTCATCTGCCTCGATCTCGACCGAGCTGGGGGCGAGCCGCTCGGACAGTCGCTGCCACCAGGTGGAGCGACGCGCGGAGGACGAGGTACCGGTGGCCACAACCGGCAAGGCTACTCGGCGTCGATCGACGACGGGCTAGGCCTCCGACGGGTCGTCGACCCCACCCTCTTCGGGCACGAGCGCGGCATCGTCGGGCAGAGCAAGAGGGAGGGGGTCGCGCGGAGGAGCGGCGTGACTGCCTCGCTCGACCCGTACCCCCCGGAAGACGGCCTCGACACCCTCAGCCCGTGCCGTGTCACTGGCTCCAGGTCCGGTGACGACGCCGCGCAGGAACCAACGCTCACCGTCGAGGCCGATGAAGCGCACGGGCTGGCGATCTGATGCTTCGCCTCCCTCGGACACCTGGACCTCGGCCTGGATCTCACGGCCGAACGGGCCGTCGACCTCGCGAGCCCGACCCTGTCCCCCGCGGATCCCCTCGGCGATCTCCTGTCGCACCTCATCCCACAGGCTCTCGGACCTGGGGGCGGCAAACGCCTGCAGCTGCAGCACGGACTCGTCGACCATGACCGCCACCCCGACCACGTTCTGGTCGTCATCGAGCTCGGCGCGCACCTGCATGCCGTCAACGGCGGGAACCTTCAACGCACCGAAGTCGAGTCGTGGCTCGGCGTCGTCGTCGGTCTCCGCTGCAGCGGCTACCACCGAATCGTGCTCCTCGTCCTCGTCGTCGGTGACGTCGTCCTTGCGGTCGAACTGCTCGCTGATCGCGGCCTGAAAGGCCTGCTCCTCGGGCGTTGGGGACTTCTTACGGAAGAGCGACATCAGGACTTCCTCCAGGTAGTGACGTGCTCTGGTCTGGCGCGGTGTCTGCAGATCTGCCGGTCGAGCCGAACCCACCGGCTGCGCGGGCCGATCCCGGTAGGCGGTCGACCTCGTGGAGGACCACCCGCTCCACTCGTTGCACCACGAGCTGGGCTATCCGATCACCCCGGCGTACCGAGACCGTCTGCTCAGCATCGAGATTGACCAGGGCGACCTTGACCTCGCCCCGGTAGCCAGCATCAATCGTTCCGGGAGCGTTGGCGACCGTCAGCCCCTCTCGGACCGCCAGACCGCTACGGGGATGGACGAACGCGGCGTAGCCGTCCGGAAGCGCGATGGAGATCCCCGTGGGGAGCAGCACGCGTTCGGCAGGGGCGATCTCGGCGTCGACCGTCGAGAGCAGGTCGAGGCCGGCGTCGCCTGGATGGGCATACGTCGGCAAGGGCAGGTCGGCGTCCAGCCGAACGACCAGGACATCGACTGCGCCCGAGCCCTCCCCTGGGCCGGTCACGGGTTGACCTCGAATGCGTGCAGCACCTCGGTCTCGTCGTGACTGGCCACGAAGCTGTCGATGTCGGACGCACGGCCGTGCTCACGAAAGTGCTCGAGCGGGACCGAGACGAAGACTGACCTGGCCGAGACCGCCAGCGCGCCCGTCGAGCCGTCGGGAGCGACCAGATGGCCCGCGGCCCGTGAGTAGATCTTGCGACCGGCAACGGCGTAGCACTCCGCGTCGACCGACAGGGTGGATCCGACCGGGACCGGTTGTCGGTAGTCGGTCTCGAGATGGACCGTCACGACCGGCACCCGCAGGAGCCAGGTGACGGCGCCCAGCGCCTCGTCGAACGCCGCCGCCAACAGGCCGCCGTGGGCAAGTCCCGGGGCACCCTGATGGTGCTCGGTGACCTGCAGCTCGGCGTGGATCGTGCAGCCGGTCCCTGCGGTCAGCGACAGGTGAAGACCCGTGGGGTGGTCCGGTCCGCAGCCGAAGCACTGCCGGTAGTGGCTGCCGAGCGAGGTTCCTGGGGGCGGCGCGTCCGCGTGCCGAGTGGGGGGCACGGCGTGGGCGGGAGGCTCTATGGGGCGCCTGCGAGGTGGCTGCTCAGTCACGTTCGGACCCTACCCGCGCCGGAGGGTCTCGCGGGTGCCACCCTGGTGACGTGCCGAAGACTGCAGGTGTGGCGTACCGCGAACGCCTCACTCCCCCCTGGTGGGGGTGGGTGGCTGCGGTGTTCTGGGCACTCACGTTGGCGATCGCCTACGGGTACGCCGTGGGCCCTGCCGTCGGCATCGCCGTCGGCGTCGCCGCCTTCGCACTGGCTGCACTGGGGTTGGCGCGCGCGTCGGCCGCGGTCGTCGTCGATGACGGCGGGCTGGCGGCCGGAGCGGCGTACCTGCCGTGGGATGCGATGGGTTCGATCACAGTGCTCGACGCCGCGGCCGCCAAGGACCGTCGTGGAACCGGTGCCGACCCGCGCGCCTACCTGCTGCTGCGTGGCTGGATCCCGACGGCCGTGACCATCGGCGTTGTCGACGCACGCGACCCCACGCCGTACTGGTTCGTGTCGACCCGCACCCCGGAGCGCCTCGCTGCCGCCCTCCAGCCCGATGCGAGACGGACATCTGGGCACAGTCACGTGTCCGACGTGGCAGGATCGAGACGGTCGTCGTCTGCCGAGGAAGGAACGCCGTGAGCACATCAGAGGACTCAGCAGGTCCGCCGCAGGTCGTCATCACGCTGGTGGCGCTCGGCGCAGGGCTGGTGGCGCAGAAGGCGGTGAGTGCCGGGTGGCGTTTCATCCGCGGGACCGACCCGAGTGCCGACGACGACAGCCCGCTGCCAGAGATCTTGGTCTTCGCCGCCGTCAGCGCCGCGACAGTCGCGGTCGCCAAGAACTGGGCGACGCACCGCGCCAAGCAGATGTCGTCCTCTGCCTGAGGGCCGACGGGGATTGGCTCGCTAGGCGCAGTCTTTGCAGATCGGCTGGCCACTGACCTTCTTGGCGAACTGGCTGCGGTGGTGCACGAGGAAGCAGCGCGAGCAGGTGAACTCGTCCTCCTGCTTCGGAACGACGCGAACGGTCAGCTCTTCACCGGACAGGTCTGCACCGGGCAGCTCGTGCGACTCCGCCAGCTCGGTCTCGTCGACGTCGACGGTCGAGGACGCAAGATCGGCACGTCGAGCCTTGAGCTCTTCGAGGCTGTCCTCAGAGAGCTCGTCGTCGGTCTTGCGGGGGGTGTCGTAATCGGTTGCCATGGGTTGAGGACCCCTCCTTCGAGGATCCGCTACTCCTATCGGTTCCGGTAGCTGCCGGTGTAACACATCGAGCGGGTATTTTCTGCCCGATCGTCCCGTCAGCCAGCGGAGGCTCGGGGGCAGATTGTGCCCTA
Source organism: Actinomycetes bacterium (assembly GCA_024644435.1). Classification (GTDB taxonomy): domain Bacteria; phylum Actinomycetota; class Actinomycetes; order JAHEKZ01; family JAHEKZ01; genus JAHEKZ01. Next base: position 29,756 of record JAHEKZ010000011.1, read on the forward strand.
GCCTGCCCCTGCACGTCGCGTCGGATACCCCATCGGCGCGTCCAACAGGCGATTTTTCGGTGACGACCCGGACGAAAGAGGCCCACCATGGCGATATATGCCCTCGGCGACCGTACCCCCACGATCCACCCGGAAGCCTTTGTCCACCCGGATGCCGTGGTCATCGGCGAGGTCGAATTGGGCTCAGAGGCCAGTGTCTGGCCGGGAGCGGTGCTCAGGGGCGACTACGGAACCATCTCGATCGGTTCCCGCACCTCGGTGCAGGACGGGGCCGTCATCCACGCCACGGCCGAGCTCAGCACCGTGATCGGAGCCGAGTGTGTGATTGGTCACCTTGCCCACCTGGAGGGCTGTGTGGTGGAGGACCGATGCCTCATCGGGTCGGGCTCCATCGTGCTCCACCGGGTCACGGTGCGCACGGGAGCGCTCGTGGGGGCCGGGGCGGTCGTGTCCGGGGGCACCGAGGTGCCCTCCCGGGCGTTGGCGCTCGGCGTCCCGGCGACGATCCGCACCGATGCGGTGCACGAGAACGCCTTCGACGAGAACGTCGCCATGTACGTGGCCAACGGCCATCGCTACCGCGGCGAGCTGCGCCGTCTCGACTGACGGTCCACCCCTGGTGGGCCGCCGCTACGGCAGGGCCCCGACCTCGGTGAGCAGGGCCTCCAGCTGTGGCGCGAGCGCCGGACCGGACGCCACCACCGTGCCGTCTGAGCGCTCTGAGACCACCGCGCCGGCCTCGCGGGCGATCAGTCCGCCGGCCGCCAGGTCCCACGGCTGCAGACCCGTCTCGAAGTAGGCATCGACGCGTCCCGCGGCGACCGAGCACAGGTCGACAGCCGCGGCCCCGGCTCGACGGATGTCGCGTACCCGACCGACCAGCTGCCCCGCCGCGACACCCTGCCGCGTCCGCACGGACGCGTCGTAGGCGAAGCCAGTAGCTATCAGGGCCTGCGTGAGGTCGGTGCACTCCGTTGGTCGTAGCCGTCGTCGGGCTCCGTCCTCGTCGCTCCATGCCCCCATGCCCTGACTGGCCGAGAAGAGCGTGGCGACGGACGGGACCATCACCGCAGCGCCGACGACGTCTCCGCGCCACACCGCCGCGATGCTCACCGCCCAGCCGGGCAGACCGTAGAGGAAGTTCACCGTTCCGTCGATGGGATCCACGACCCACTCCAGGTCGGCTCCGGTTCCGACGGCACGCCCCGACTCCTCGCCCCACCACCCGGCGTCCGGATAGGCCGAGAGCAGTCGGTCGCGAACCATCTCCTCGGCTTCGCGGTCAGCAGCGGTCACCACGTCAGTCGGGCCCGACTTGGTGTCGGACGCCACGGATCCGCGTTCCCGCCTCCATCGCAGCAGGTGGCTGCCGACCTCGCGCGCCGTGGCTGAGCAGATCGCTGTCAGAGCTTGGGCATCCGGGGTGGTCACGGGGCAGGCGCCGGGTCAGATCCAGCCACAGCCGGGCGCAGGTGACGCAGGTTGGGGCAGCACCCGGCTGCGCATCGGTCGGGGCTGGCGGTCGAGCCGCCGATCCGGCGCCGCTCCTGCGGCGGGACCCCGTCAAGGCGCTCTCTGACGAGCTCACCCACCATCGCCACCGTGCGGAGGTCGCTGCCCGGCGTGGCGACCCGCACCATGGGCAGCCCTACCTCGTCAGCAGTGGCACGGGCCTGGGTGTCGAGGTCCCAGAGCACCTCCATGTGGTCAGACACGAACCCGATCGGCACCACCACAGCTGCGGTGCACCCGGCGGAAGCCAGGCCGCGCAGGTGCTCGTCGATGTCGGGCTCGAGCCACGGGATGTGCGGCGGGCCACTCCTCGACTGGTAGACGAGGTCCCACTCCAGATGCGTGCCGGTCTGCTGGGCGACGGCGGACGCTACGTACTCGGCCACCTCGCGGTGCTGCCGGACATAGGCACCGCCGACCAACCCGGTGTCGGCCCCGCTGCTGTCGGCCATCGCTTCGGGGATCGAGTGGGTGGTGAAGACCAGTCGCGCTCCGGCGCGGGCCGCCTCGTCGAGCCCCCGGACGGCGTCCGAGGTGGCGTCCGCGAACGGTTCGACGAAGCCGGGGTGGTTGAAGTACGGGCCGAGTCGCTCAATCGCGGGCGCACCATCGATCTCGGAGAGGGCAGCGGCCAGGTTCTCGCGGTACTGCCGACATCCGCTGTAGGACGAGTACGCCGACGTGAAGAAGGCGAGCACTCGCCGGACGCCGTCGGCGCGCATCTGACGGACGGCGTCGGTGAGAAAGGGGGTCCAGTTCCTGTTTCCCCAGTAGACCGGCAGCTCGAGTCCCTGGTGTGGCAGCTCGTTGCGCAGCGCCGCGATGAACTCACGGTTCTGGTCGTTGATCGGGCTCACGCCGCCGAAATGGAAGTAGTGCTGCCCGACCTCGCGGAGCCGCTCGTCGGGGATTCCGCGGCCGCGCGTCACGTTCTGCAGGAACGGCACGACGTCAGCGGGCCCCTCCGGGCCACCGAACGAGACGACGAGCAGTGCGTCGACATCGGCATCGGCCACCCCATCGGTCATACCGACATCCTGGCAGCAAACCCGGCGCCGCGCCGGGCCCGGTGGAGCCCTGGAGGGACTGGGCAGGGCCTCGCCTATACCGTGACCCGGTGGCCAGTCCGTACGCACAGCTCCTGCGGACTCCGCACGCGTGGCCCTTCTCCTTGGCCGGGTTCTTCGCCCGTCTGCCGTTGGCCATGGGGGGCCTGGCTCTGCTGCTGCTGATGGTCGACATCACCGACTCGTACTACGTCGCCGGCGCTGTCGACGCCACTTACATTCTGGTCGGGTCACTATCGGCACCAGCCATCGCCATCCTCATCGACCGCTACGGACAGCGCCGCGTGATCGGGCCGCAGATCACCATCCACGTGCTGGGCGTGGTGACTCTGCTGCTGCTGGCCGCCAACGACGCACCGCTCCCGGCGTTCTTCTTCGCCGCGGCGGTGGCAGGAGCTGCACTGCCGGTGGTCGGAGCTGCGGTGCGAGCCCGGTGGTCCTATGTGCTGGCTGGATCCCCCTTGCTCCGCTCGGCCTACTCGTGGGAGTCCGTGGTCGACGAGTTCGTCTTCATCATCGGGCCACCGCTGGCGGCGGGCGTGGCAGCGAGCGTCGGCGCCTCGTCTGCGCTGGCGCTCACCGCCGTCATCGGCGCAAGCGGCACCGTGGCGTTTCTGGCCCAGCGGTCGACCGAGCCGGCGCCTCAGCCCGCCCACGGATTCGGCGGCCCCCTGGCCCTCATGTACCCCGGGATGCCGGCCGTCTTGGTGGTCATGGCAATGCTCGGTGTGGTGTTCGCCGGCGTCGAGGTGACAGTGATCGCCACGGCCCGCGAGGGCGGAAGCGTCGCTGCCGCCGGCATCGTGCTGGCCCTCTGGTCGGTGAGCTCGATGCTCTCCGGTCTCGTGATCGGGGGAATGCAGCGGGTACCGCCGCTCCACATCCAGCTCGTGGCCGGAACCGCAGCCACCTCGCTGCTGCTGGCGCCCCTGCTGGTCGTGCACTCACTCCCCGGGATCGCGGTGGTGCTGCTCTTCGCCGGCGCAGGAGTCTCACCTGCGCTCATTGCCGGGTTCGCGTTGGCGGCGCGCCTCGTCCCGGCCACGGCGCTGACCCAGGCACTCACCTGGAGCTCCACCGCGATCGGAGTGGGATTCGCCATCGGGTCACCGGCCAGCGGCCGACTCGTCGACGAGATTTCGATCAACGCCGGCTTCTGGGTGGCCATGATCGCCGGTGTGGTCGCCACGGCCGCCGCACTGATCGGGCTGCGCAGCACGGCACACCGGTTCACCGATCCTGGGGAGACCACTGAGAGCCTGCCCGAGGTGTGACATTCTTCCGCCATGGCAGATCTTCGACTGGTTGGTATCACCGACGACGGCGCCCGGTTGATCCTCGAGCGTGCCGATGGTGAGCGTGAACACGTCGTGGTCGACGAGCGCCTGCGCTCGTTGCTGCTGCGCCGGTCGACGTCGGCCACCCAGACGCAGATCGACCTGGAGAGCCGCCTCACTCCTCGCGAGATCCAGACCCGGATCCGCAGCGGGCAGAGCATGCAAGAAGTCGCCGAGGCTGCCGGCATCACCGTTGAACGCGTCGAGCGGTTCGCCGGACCGATACTGCACGAGCGCGAGCACATCGCCCAAGAGGCCGCCAAGGTCAGCGTCGGCCGCGACGACCACGGTGCCGTCATGCTGCTCGGCGAGCTCGTCGGTCAGCGCCTCGAAGAGCGCGGGGTGCCCCGTGGCGGCATGCAGTGGGACGCCTGGCGTCGCGATGACGGTGGCTGGGAGGTGCGGCTCGACTACGTGGCCGGCGGCAAGGAGCGGTCAGCAGAGTGGGTGTACGACCCCGCCAGACGCACGATGACCGCCGACGACGACGAAGCCCGCTGGCTGCTCGAGGAAGAGTCCGGCGCCGCCGTCACGCCGCTGCGATCGGTTCCCGCTGACGAGGTGGCCGACGATCCCGCGACCGACGAGCCACCAGTCGAGGCAACGGTGAAGTCGGGCACCCAGGAAGCCATCGACACCCTGCTCAAGGGGCGCGAGACCGTCCCCGACTCCCCGCCGACCAAGCGGAAGAAGAAGGCGTCCGTTCCCAGCTGGGATGAGATCTTGTTCGGCTCGCGCAAACCCGAGTAGCGCGTCAATCGCCGGTCTCAGCGGCTGGTGACCTGCGACAGCGTGCGGGCAAAAGCCACCGCCTGCTCGATGCCCTCAACCCCGTCGGCTGCCACCGACACCCGCACCGAGAAGTCGTCGACCGTTGAGCTTCCGGTGTAGCCGTGATCGGCCTCGCAGTCAGGGTCGCCACAGGTGGCGGGCTCGAGGTCGAGCCGCGTGATCGCTCCCCAGCCCACGCTGATGACGACCTCGCGCGGAAGCGAGCCGGCATCGTGACTGGCCGGGTTGTCGACCACGTGGCTGACGACGACCGACGCCAGCCGGTCCAGACGCACCGCCTCGGTGCTCGTAGCGGCATGCGGCTGGCCGGTCATCTCATCGGCCGGGTAGTCGTCGGTGTGCCCGATCACGAGCCGGGTCGGTGTGAGCACCACGACGGTCAGGTGGCGTTTGAGCTCATCGCGGTCAAACGTTGCCTCGTGGTGGACGAGGAACGAGGTGATGGGTTCGTCGGCCACCGCCAGGACCAGCGAGTGCAGGACGACGTTGGGGTAGTAGCCGCACCGCTCAACGGCAGTCTTGAGGTCGCTCTGCTGCTGGGCTGAAGTCGTCACCGGAAGGTCGGTCATGACATCCATTGTGGCACCGGCCACCCACGACGCCGTCGGGGTCAGCCCAAGAGGCGCCGAGCGGGCAGGTCGGTTCGCGTCTGGGGGCGTCGCAGGGTGACTGCGGCGCCGAGCACAGCCGTGCCGCCCTCGGACGCCACCACCGGGCGGAGCACCAGGTGCGCGACCTCGGGGATGTCATCTGCCAGGCGTGCCGCTCGGGCGACCAGGTCTCCCAGCGTGTCGCGATCAATGGCGTGACCGGACTGATCCAGCCTCAACAGGCCGGCCGCGGCAGGGCGGTCGAGAAGCTGCTGGACGTCGTACTCCGACAGGGGCGGCACGGCATAGGCGCGGTCGCCCATCACGTCGTACGCCACACCGCTGAGCCCGAACGCGACCACCGGCCCGAAGAGCGGGTCTTCGATGGTTTCCAGAACCGTCGACACACCGGCGTCGGCCTGACGCTGCACAACCAGCCGGTCGTAGTCGAGGCGTCCGAGATCTGCCAGGCGGGCGTTGAACTGGTAGCGCAGCTCGGTCTCGTCGACGATGTCGAAGTAGACGCCACCCAGGTCGCTGCGCAGCCTCAGGTAGTCGTCCACCGTCTTCAGAACGACCGGGTAGCCCAGCTCGGCTGCGGCCAGGGCGGCCTCGTCGGCGGTCCGAGCGGTCAGGCGCGGCCACACCTCGATGCCGTAGTGCGCCAACAACGTGGTCGTCTCGCTGTCGGTGAGCACGCGATCGTGTTCGCTGTCGCCGAGCCACTCCCCCACTCGGGTGCGGGCCGCCTCCACATCGATCCCCGTCGGAACGACGGGAGTGTCGGTGGCGTGCGCCCGCCACTCGACGTGACGATGGACAGCTGCCAGCGCACGTACCGCGTCCTCGACCGCCGGATAGGTCGGAACCGCACCCACCTGGGGTCGGCCGGAGTTCAGCCGGTCCAGCAGCCGGTGCGTACCCTCCACGGCGAACATCACGCCGAGGATCGGGGTGTGGGCCCGCGCGGCAACGCGGGTAACTGCCGCGGCGGCCCTGGCCCCGGTGTCGTGCAGCCCGGGCACGTACATCGCCAGGATCGCGTCGACGGCCGGATCGTCAGCTGCCGCAGCCAACGCCCGCTCGAACTCGTCCGGCTTGGAATCCGGACCGAACACGATCGGGGGGTCGACCCACTGAAGCCCCGCGCTGTCGACCGCGTCCGCGGCCATGAGTGTCATGGCATCGGAGTTGCTCATCGCCAGAACCCGGTTGCCGGCAGGCAACGGCTGGTGCGCCAGCAGCTGGGCGACGTCGTACATCTCGGCGATGGTCTCGGTGCGGATGACGCCGGACTGGATGAACGTCTGCTCGACCGCCTCGGCGTCCAGGCCGGTCGACCGCACCGCATGCCCGAGCGGTGCTCCCTGTGTCGAGCGCCCAGCCTTCACGGCGATGATCGGTTTCCGGACACCGAGACGACGGGCGATCCGACTGAACTTGCGTGGGTTGCCGATGGACTCGAGGTACAGCATCACCAGCTCGGTGTCCTCGTCGTCCTCCCAGTACTGGAGGAGGTCGTTGCCGCTGATGTCAGCCCGGTTGCCTGCCGACACGAAGGTCGAGATGCCAAGGCCCCGCTTGCTGGCAGCCTCCATCAAGGCCACCCCGGGCGCGCCGGACTGCGCGAAGAATCCGATCGGCCCCCGCGTTGGAAGATGAGGAGAGAGCGAAGCGTTGAGGCGCACCGCCGGATCGGTGTTGATGAAGCCGAGCGCGTTCGGACCCAGCACGCGCAGGCCCAGCTCTCTGGCCGTCCTGAGCAACGCCACCTGAGCAGCCCACCCCTCCACTCCACTCTCGCCGAAACCACTGGAGACCACGACCAGGCTCTGCACCCGGGCGGCCGCAGCGTCGTGCACGACCTCGACCACCGTGTCCGCCGGCGTAGCCACGATCGCGAGGTCGATCGGCCCGGGGGCCTCCTTCAGCGACGGATAGCACCGAAGACCGGCGACGTCGCCTTCGGCATTGGGGTTGATCGCCACCACCGGACCGGGAAACCCACCATCGACCACGTGACGCGCCAGGGCATAGCCGATCGACTTCGGGTTGCGGCTGGCACCCACGATCGCCACCGAACGGGGTCTGACCAGTCTGGCGATGGAGGACGCCTCGGCCCGCTGCTCACGTGCGTGCGTCACCGCCAGGGAGGAGGCCGTCGGGGTGATGTCGAACGAGAGCGCGATGAAGCCTTCGTCCCTGGCGAACTCAGCCTGGTAGCCGGCATGCTCGAAGACCTCCAGCATGCGGGCGTTCTCGGGCAGCACCTCGGCGACGAACCGACGGATCCCGCGCTCCCTGGCGGCCTGCGCAATGTGCTCGAGAAAGATGGTGCCGAGACCACGTCCCTGGTGCTCATCCTCGATGACGAAGGCGACCTCGGCTTCTTGGGGAGCGACCCGCTCGTAGCGAACGACTCCGATCATGGCGTCGCCGATGGTCGCGACCAGCGCCACCCGGTCCCGGTAGTCAACCGTCGTGAACCGCTCGACGTCGCGGTCCGACAGCTGGGGGTACGGCGCGAAGAAGCGGTAGTAGACCGTCTGAGGGGACAGCCGCCCGTGCAGGGCGACGAGCGCGGCCGCGTCGTCGGGGACGACCGGACGAAGATGGCAGGTGCCGCCGTCGCGGAGAACGACGTCGGCCTCCCACGACTGCGGGTAGGCAGCAGGGGCATCGGCCACGAGGCACACGCTACTGCCTGCCGGGTGCCTGCCCGTCATTCCGCGGGTCGCCGCGGTCGTCGGGGGTGCGACGGGAGAGACTGGCCCCGACCCACACCGTCAAGCCCTGGAGCTCCGTCCCGCATGGCCCGTCGCAAGTCCACCCCCGCGTCCCCTGAGCCGGTCCGCGAGAACATCGTCGACGTCGACGTCGCCGACGAGATGCAGGGCAGCTTCCTCGAGTACGCCTACTCGGTCATCTACTCCCGGGCGCTGCCCGACGCACGCGACGGTCTCAAGCCGGTACACCGGCGGATCCTGTTCCAGATGGACGACATGGGGCTACGTCCCGACCGCGGCCACGTGAAGTCGGCTCGCGTGGTGGGCGAGGTGATGGGAAAGCTGCACCCCCATGGCGACGGCGCCATCTATGACGCCCTCGTGCGGATGGCGCAGCCCTTCTCGATGCGCCTGCCGCTCGTCGACGGCCATGGCAACTTCGGCAGCCTCGACTCGGGACCGGCTGCCATGCGGTACACCGAGTGCCGCCTCGACGCCGCTGCCCTGCTGATGACCGGCTCGATCGACGAGGACGTCGTCGACTTCAACCCCAACTACGACGGCCAGCTCACCGAGCCCCAGGTACTTCCGGCGGCGTACCCGAACCTGTTGGTGAACGGGGCCACGGGAATCGCGGTGGGCATGGCCACCAATATGGCGCCGCACAACCTCGTCGAGGTCATCTCGGCCGCCCGCCATCTGCTGACCCACCCCACAGCCGATCTCGACACGATCATGCGATTCATCCCCGGGCCCGACCTGCCGACCGGAGGCACGATCGTGGGCCTGGACGGCATCCGCGACGCGTACGCCACCGGCAAGGGATCGTTCCGCGTCCGCGCCACCACCCGGATCGAGAGCGTGACGCCTCGACGCAAGGGCATCATCGTCACCGAGCTGCCGATGACCGTCGGACCCGAGAAGGTCGTCGAGAAGATCTCCGACCTCGTGCGCGCCAAGAAGCTGCAGGGCATCTCCAACCTCGTCGATCTCACCGACCACGAGCAGGGCCTCCGACTCGTGGTCGAGGTCAAGAACGGGTTCAACCCGGAGGCCGTGCTCGACGAGCTCTACCGGCTCACGCCGATGGAAGACTCCTTCGGCATCAACAACGTGGCCCTGGTCGACGGTCAGCCACGCACCCTCGGCCTGCTCGAGATGTTGCGGGTGTACCTCGACCACCGAATCGATGTCGTCCGCAGGCGCAGCGAGTTCCGGCGCCGCAAGGCGAGCGACCGTCTGCACCTCGTCGACGGACTCCTCATCGCGATCGTCGACATCGACGAGGTCATCGCCGTGATCCGTGGCTCCGACGACGCCGCTCAGGCGAAAGGGCGCCTGATCGGGGTCTTCGACCTCAGCGACGCACAGGCGACCTACATCCTCGACATGCCGCTGCGCCGTCTCACCAAGTTCAGCCGGATCGAGCTCGAGACCGAGCGTGAGGAGCTCCTTGCCACCATCGACGAGCTGACCGTCCTGCTCGAGGACGAGAAGGCCTTGAAGAAGCTGGTCTCCAGCGAGCTCGCCGACGTCGCCAAGAAGTTCGGGACGCCGCGCCGCACCGTGCTGCTCGAGTCGGCCGGCCAACCCACCAGGGCCTCCACGCCGTTGGAGGTCACCGATGATCCGTGCCGGGTCCTGCTGTCGGCCACCGGCCTGCTGGCACGCACCCTCGACGCCGAGCCGCTCTCGCCGTTGGCCAAGCGGGCCAAGCACGACGTCATCGTGAGCGAGGTCGCCACGACCGCGAGAGCTCAGATCGGCCTGCTCACGTCCGCCGGCGCGGTGGTTCGGCTCTCGGTGCTCGACCTGCCGTCGCTGCCCAACACCGCCACCGGACCCACCCTCGCCGGTGGCGCCCCCGTTCGCGAGTTCGTCGACCTCGCCCGCGGCGAGACGGTGCTCGGGCTGGTGGCGATCGACGGCTCGATGACAGTCGCTCTCGGAACCAAGGACGGGGTCGTCAAGCGCGTCGTCGTCGAAGCACCGTCGAACAAGGACCGCTGGGAGATCATCGGCCTCAAGCCCGGCGACGAGGTCATCGGTGCCTCGCCGGCTGCCGATGCAGACGATCTGGTCTTCATCACGTCCGATGGGCAGCTGCTGCGCTTTGGCGCCTCGGCCGTCCGGCCACAGGGCCGATCGGCGGGCGGCATGGCAGGTATCCGGCTCGGCGGTGACGCGCTGGTCACGTTCTTCGGAGCGGTCCCCGCGGGCTCGGCCGCAGCGGTCGTCACGGTGTCCGGCAGCTCGGCTGCGCTTCCGGGCACCGAGGCAGGAAGCGTGAAGGTGACCGACGTCGCCGAGTACCCGTCCAAGGGACGCGGAACCGGCGGCGTGCGGTGCCATCGCTTCCTTCGGGGCGAGGACACGGTGATCCTGGCGTGGGCAGGCCCGCGCTCACCGATCGGCTGCGCCGCTGCCGGCGGCCCCATCGACCTTCCGGTGGTCGAGGGCAAGCGCGACGGAAGCGGAGAACCTGCCGCCCAACCGATCGCCGCGGTGGGATCCACCCGCGGATGACCACGTGCTCGGCGATCCGCGCGACCACGCGAGAACCGCTCGCCGGTACGGCGCCGCATGCTCGACTGTGGGTGTTGCTGGAACAGCCTGGTCCGTGGGGTCGCGACGCGCTGAGCGAGAGCCACCTCCCGCTACAGACCGGACGCGCACTCGCGGCGCTCGGCGAGAGGGGCCAGGTGCGGGTCGGCCTGATCCGCAGCGTGGGCGCCCATTCCGACACGACGGACGGTCCGCGCACGCTGCTGCTGGCTCGGACCGACAGGCACGCACCGTGGCTCGTGGCCCGGTCGGTCGACCACGTCGAAGGCCTGCCCGGCGCGTTGGACATCGACGTGCTGCTGGCTGCCGACGCTCCGCCCCACGATCTGCCGGGTGATCGGCTCGCGCACCCCGCTCAAGCGCTGCTCGTGTGCACCAACGCCAAGCGCGATCAGTGCTGCGCCGTGCTCGGCCGACCCCTCGCCGCTTCGCTGACCGAGGGGTCGGACGACCTGACCCAGGTCTGGGAGACCACGCATACCAGCGGCCACCGCTTCGCCCCGACTTTCGTCTCGCTGCCCGATGGGTATCTCTTCGGCGGGCCCGATGCCGCGTCGCGCAGCCTTGAGGCGTGCCGTGGCCGGTCGTCTCTCACCGCCGAGGCTCAGGTGGCTGAGCTTGCGGTGCTGCGCCACCTCGATGCAGCCAGGCCGACGGCACTTGACGTGCAGGCAGCCGGGTCGGGCAGTGACACCTCGACAACCACCTGGCAGGTCGCCGCAGATGGGACGACCTTCACCGTCGACGTCGAACGCGTCGCGGGTGTCGAGCGACCGGAGTCGTGCGGCAAGGGCCCGGTTCCCTACCACTCGATGTCGGCAGCCGTCCGCTGACACCGAACACCGTCTACCAGTCGTCGCCGGCTCGGGCGGCCACCGCAATCGACGCCGAGAGGTCGACGGCGCCACCCGCCTGGCCCGACAGCAACGCCATGACGCCGGCGTCCTCGTCCGGCGTGCGGCGCCGCCCATCGCCATCGTCGACGAACGTCGGACCCTGCCAGCGCTGCCATCCGAGGCGCTCGTAGAAGTGGTGCCGGTGCGTCGAGAGCACACCCACCGGGTACCCATCAGAAATCACCTGACCGGCTTCGCGCATCACCGCGCTGCCAATGCCCTGTCCACGCCGAGCGGCGTCCACCGCCACGGCCTCTACATAGCCGACGTCCACCACCTGATCACCGATGGAGATGGGACGCCGAACCACAGCCGCGTGGCCGACAGGGACGCCGTCATCGATCGCCACGATGTGTATCCCGCCGAGAGCGTGCTCCCACTCATGATCATTGAAGTCGTCGAAGGACGCCCACAGCAAGGAACGCAGCCGGGTGCGCATCCCGACGTCCAGCTCGTCGGACGCCCTTTGCACAGTTCTCACGTTCACCCCACCATCCTGCCCGCCTTGTGTGAGCTCACCGCCCTGTGGGGGCGGCCACCTCACACGTTGTGGCTTTGGCAGGATGAAGCCATGGCCCTTACCTCGGCGCTGGTTCCCTTGGGAACATCCGCGCCAGACTTCACGCTGCCTGACATCCGCGGTGCCGCCCACTCCCTCGCCGACTTCACGGCTCCGGTGCTCGTCGTCGCGTTCGTCTGCAACCACTGCCCTTACGTCAATCACGTGGAAATGGCACTCGGGCGGGTGGCGTCAACCGTCGGCATTGACCTGGTCGCGATCTGCAGCAACGACGTCAGCCGCTACCCCGACGACGCACCTGACGAGCTGGCCGGACAGGCCAAACGGGCCGGCTGGGCCTTCCCCTACCTGGTCGACGAGGCCCAGCAGGTGGCCAGAGCATACGGAGCGGTCTGCACCCCTGACTTCTTCGTGTACGGCCCCGACCGCCTGCTCGCCTACCGCGGCGCGTTCGACGAGTCAACGCCTGGGAATGGACTTCCCGTCACCGGCGCAGCGCTGACCGCCGCGATCGACCTCGTCGCTGCCGGTCACCCTGTCCCCGAACCCCACCGACCGAGCCTGGGCTGCGGCATCAAGTGGCTTCCCGACAACGACCCGACAGGAGATTCCCGATGACCCGTGAAGGGGCCTTTGACGACCTCCTCGCTGCCAACAGCGAGTTCGCCGCGAGTTTTCAGAACGCCGGGCTTCCCGCGCGTGCCGCCCGTGGACTAGCTGTGCTCACGTGCATGGACTCACGCATCGACCCCTTCAGCATCCTCGGCATCGGCCCTGGCGACGCCAAGGTCCTGCGAAATGCCGGTGGTCGGGTCACTGAGGACGTCCTCCGCACCCTGGTGTTGGGTGCCTACTTGCTCAATGTCACGCGTGTCCTGGTCATGCCGCACACCAAGTGCGCCATGGCTGGCTTCACTGAAGACGAGATCCACCAGAAGATCAGCGCAGAGCACGGTGTGGACACCCGCAGCCTCGAGTTCCGCACCACCGACGACCAGCTCGCCTCGCTTCGGCATGACATCGTGCGGGTCGAGTCGTACCCCCTGCTGCCGCCCGGTCTCGCGGTGGGAGGTGCGGTGTTCGACGTCGACACCGGACGCATCATCCCGCTGGACCCGGCAGGCACGAACGACTGACCCGACCCGACGCGCGTCGGCGGATGGTCAGTCTCGGCGGCTGTAGGCGCCAGACGTGTATGACGTGATGTCGAACGCCAGGCCGAGGAAGACCAGGAACCAGCCGAATCCCGACACCTGTTGCAGTGGTGCCCACGCAATGGCCCAGAAGAGCGCCGTCCACGGCAGGAACACCAGGCCGAGAAGCTTCATCCAGAAGCTGTCGATCGACTGGTTCACCTCATCGGTGAAAGCCCAGGCGAAGAGGAAGGCGACACGGGGCCCAATCAGGCCCATGAGGGCAACGACGCAGCACATGCAGGCGACCTTAGTGGGTCAGGCGTCGATGCGGGCCCGATCGAGGTCGGCGGCCCCTTCGATGATGAAGTGGCGCCGCGGTGCCACCTCATTGCCCATGAGCAGCTCGAAGACGCTGGACCCCTGTTCGGCATCGGCCAGTGTGATGCGACGGAGCGTGCGGTGGCGCGGGTCCATCGTCGTCTCGCGCAGCTGTGCGGCGTCCATCTCGCCCAGCCCCTTGTAGCGCTGGATCGGGTGCTTGATCCGCTTGCCCTTCTTGTCGATGTCGGCGACCAGCTTCTTCATCTCGGCATCGGTGTAGGCGTACACGACCTCGTTCTTCTTGCCGCCGCCCGTGACGATCTCGACCCGGTGCAGCGGAGGCACCGCCGCATAGACGCGACCCTCGGCCAGCATGGGTCGCATATACCGGTGGAACAGGGTGAGTAGCAGGGTGCGAATGTGGGCGCCGTCGACGTCGGCGTCGGTCATGATGATGATCTTGCCGTAGCGCACGGCCTCCGGGTCGAACGTCCGGCCGGAACCGGCCCCGAGCACCTGAATCAGGGATGCGCACTCACTGTTCTTGAGCATGTCACCGACGGATGCCTTCTGGACGTTGAGGATCTTCCCGCGGATCGGCAGGAGTGCCTGGAACTCTGAGGACCTGGCCAGCTTGGCCGTACCCAGGGCACTGTCTCCCTCGACGATGAAGAGCTCTGTGCGCTCCACGTCGTCGCTGCGGCAGTCGGCCAGCTTGGCCGGGAGGGACGACGTCTCAAGTGCGTTCTTGCGACGCTGCAGCTCTTTGGAGTGGCGAGCCGCAATCCGGGCGCGGGCAGCGCCCACCACCTTCTCGAGGATTGCCCGGGCCCTGGTCTTGTCGGCTCGCTTGGTCGAGGTCAAAACGTTGGTCAGCTCGCGGTGCACCACGTGAGACACGATGCGCGTGGCTGCCGATGTGCCGAGCACTTCTTTGGTCTGCCCCTCGAACTGCGGCTCGGCCAGTCGGACGCACACCACCCCGGTGAGGCCTTCGAGGACGTCGTCCTTGATGACCGGGTCGTCGTTGGTCTTGAGCAGCTTGGCTGCGCGCAGCTGCTCGTTGACCGCGCGCACGAGGCCGCGCTCGAAGCCGGAGACGTGGGTTCCACCCTTGGGGGTGGCGATGATGTTCACGAAGCTGCGGATGGTGCTGTCGTAGCCGCTACCCCAGCGCAGAGCGATATCGACCGTCAGCTCGCGCTCGACCTCGGTAGGGGTCATGTGGCCCTTGGAGTCGAGGACAGGCACCGTTTCGTGGAAGTGGCCGACCCCGTGCAGGCGTACTGGTTCGGCAACCGGCTCGTCGCTGCTGAGGTACTCGACATACTCGGTGATACCACCGTCGAACCGAAATGACTCCTCGACCAGCTCGTCGCCGCGCTCGTCATGAAGAGTGAGTGTGAGCCCGGGCACCAGGAAGGCCGTCTGGCGCATGCGGTTCCGCAGGTCGTCAAGGGACACCTCAGCGTCCTTGAGGAAGATCTCGCGGTCTGCCCAGTAGCGGACGCGGGTACCGGTCTTCTTCTTCGGGGCCTTGCCGACGACCCGCAGGCCCGACCGCTTCGTGAAGGTGGCGATGTCGTCGCCACCGTCGAACTCTCCGGGAATGCCACGCCGGAACGACATGGTGTGGATCTTTCCGTCGCGGTCGACCTCGACGTCGAGCCGCGATGAGAGCGCGTTGACGACCGATGCGCCCACTCCGTGCAGACCACCGGACGCCGTGTAGGAGCCGCCACCGAACTTGCCACCGGCATGGAGTCTGGTCATGACGACCTCGACGCCGGTGAGCTTGGTCTTCGGCTCGATGTCGACCGGGATGCCGCGACCGTCGTCCTCGATCTCGACCGATCCGTCAGGCAGCAGTCGGACGTCGATCTGGTGGCAGTGACCGGCCAGCGACTCGTCGACGGCGTTGTCGATGATCTCCCACAGGCAGTGCATGAGGCCGCGGGAGTCGGTGGAGCCGATGTACATGCCAGGGCGCTTTCGAACCGCCTCCAACCCCTCGAGGACGGAGAGGTGCTTGGCGGTGTAGCCGCCCCTGCTGGACGCGGAGGACCGTGTGGTCGCCGCAGTGCGCCTTCCGGAGGACGCGGAACTGCCACTGGGGCGTGAGGAGGCGCGGGCTGACGACACGGTTCTGAGGCTATCTGGCAGGTCCGACTGGGTGATGTTGGCGCTCCGATGGATGCATTCCGGTCACAGTCGGCGTGTCGTGACCCACATCACACGATCCTCTGGGTGAAGGTGTACGCCAATGGCGAACCCCGCGGCAGCCAGCAGCGGGAAGTGTCGGACTGTGATGAGATGTTCATCAGATGTCGGGACTGCCCGGCATCGACCCGACGGTCACGTGGCCCAGGCTGCGAGGCTCTCAGTGAGGAGTGAGGCGACGTGACGACCACACTGGCCCCCGACACCACGCTGACCGCTGCCGACCGGTGCGACAAGTGCGGCGCCCAGGCGTATGTGCGCGTTCGCCTCATCACCGGCGAGCTCCACTTCTGTGCGCACCACGCGAAGCAGTTCGAACCGAAGTTGAAGTCTGTCGCTGTCGAGATCACCGACGAGACGGCACGGCTCGACGAGAGCTGAACCGGCCTCCGGGCGTAGCCCGGTTCGTTCGGTCTACCGGGCCTGCATCAGCATTCGGTGACGTCAAGGTCCACAGCCAGCACCATCAACCCTGATGCGCCTTCGCCCTGGGCCTGAATGGTCAACACGTCGCCGGGACGAGCCATGTCGCGTGTGACCCGCACGGTAGCGCTCAACTTGCCGCCATCGTCGGCCACGACGCTCTGCCAGGTACCCGTTTCGTCCTGAGCCTCGACGATCCAGCGAAGGTCGACCACCGACCCCGGGGTGAAGTCGAATCCCGAGATTCGCACCGTGTCGCCGATCGTGATCTGCCCAGGGGCACAGGTCGACGATGCGGAGGCGATGAGGTCATTGCTGAGGGGACCGATGAACGCGTCCGAAGTGTCGTCGACGTTGGAGCTCGAGCACGACGTCAGTACGACAAGCAGCAATGCCGCGGCACCGACTCCCCCACTAAGACGCACGACCAGAACCTAGCGCCATCTGGCGTCTCGCGTCACCCCGGACGAGAAGAGGGCGAAATGTCCGAGCACGCCCCGCAACCAGGTGGTTGCGGGGCGTGCCGTTGGATCGTCCGCTAGCAGAGATCAACACTCGGGTTGAAGTCCGCGTGGACACCGTCCGGGTTGGGGCGCCAGATCCACGCGTGGAGCGCCCAGATGCCCAGCGTGTCGTTGCGGTGGAACTGTTCGCCGAACAGCTCAGGCGGTTGGGCACCGGTCCACGCGGGCTGCGGTACCACGTACTCGGCTGCGACCAGCTGCATGCGGTCACCGTGCGGCTCGTAGACGAGCACCTCCGGGTGACTGGCGACCACCGTGCCGTCGATGGCGTCCATGTCGGCATAGTGCTGGCCCATCCCGCCAACCCCGGGTGACTCGAAGCAGGGCAGGAACTTCTCGTACCCGGCCGCCTCCGCCTTGTCCACGCGATGGAAGGACGCCGTGGCCTGCCGGACGCCCGCGAACTGAGCCGACGACCCTTGGGCCGGGACTGCGACGAGGACTGATCCCAACAGAGCGGCCGATGCGGCAACCAGGGCGACCGCCGACCTCATGACCCCTCCTTGACGAGAAAGACGTCGTCGGCGACCAGGCCGTGGGCTTCACGGTGCACCGTCGACGCCGCATCCGGCGATGGCGCCTCCACGAGGCAGAAGACCTTGCCCTCGTTCTCCGAGACCCAGTAGCGCAGGTACCGGACGTCGTGCTTGGCCTGTGCCTGCAGATCGGCCATGTGCGCCTGCGCGACGTCGTCGAGTGACACTCCGCCACTGATCGAGTGGACATCCATGTAGAGCGGCATTGGTTCCTCCTGTTGTCCTGCGGCAAGCTGACACCGAAGACGCTAGGAACGCGGGCCGATGGCCGGCAGGGGATCAACTCCCCATGTTGGTGCAGCGGTTCCCTATGTTGCGGCGCCGGCCAGGGCGACCTCTGCAGCCGCCGCCCGGGTGTTCACGCCAAGCTTGGTCAGGACCGACGACACGTGGTGGTCGACGGTCTTGACCGAGATCACCAGCCGCTCGGCGATCTGGGCGTTGGATGCCCCTTGGCAGATCAGCGTGAGAACGTCGCGTTCCCTTGCGGTGAGTCCCAGGGGATCGTCCTTCGTCGAGGTTCGTGACCCGCGCGGGATCGCCGCGATCCCTTGACTCCGCATGATCGCCCGGGCTCGCGCTGACGTTGCGGTGGCGCCCAGCACGTCCAACCGACGGACCGCATCGCGCATCGAGTCAGGGTCGCCGCTGTCGAGCAGGGCCAGGGCCGCGTCGTACGGCAGTCCGGCCTCGCTCAGCCGGGCGGCTGCGCCACGCTCATCGCCAGACGTCCACCGATCGTAGGGCTCTGGGAACGGGGCCAGTCCAGCCGCGGAAATCCCGGCGCGTCTAGCCCAGACCGCCAGCTCTGCGCGCAGGTGCGGCTCGACCTCGCTGCCCTCCTCGACCGCCGTGGTCACCCGATTCCGCATGAGGTCGGCGTCCCCGGCGAGCCACGCCAGCTCGATCTGGCTGATCCGGACGTCCAGCAGCCAGTCCGGCGACTCCAGCTGTTCGGCGTAGCCGAGGGCCTCGGCAATCATCTCGACGCCTTCCGGATCGCCCTGCCGGGCAAGTACGCGTCCCACCCCGCCGAGCGGGTTCAGCCGGTTCACCGGTGACAGGTGTTCTCGCGCACGCCTGACCAGTCCTCGGCCGATCAGAAGCGCCTCGTCCCAGCGCCCTTGACGATCCAACGCCCTGACCTGACCACCCTTCAGGCAGGCCTCGTAGGTGGAGAAGTCGCACAGCTCCCAGAAGGTCAGGCCCTCGGCAAGGACTTCCTCCGCCTCAGCGAAGTGGTTCTCGCCCACCAGGAAGGCATGGAAGTTGCTGAACGCCCGACCTGTCTGACTCTCGTGCCCGCCGGTGACCGCCACATCGAGCGAGCGTCGGAACAACGCGGCCACGTCCTCGCCGTTGTTCATGCGAATGCAGGCTTCGGTGTTGAGTGCGTCCGACAGCAGAGCTGTGTCATCGAAGGCCTCGGCGATCGCGATGGCACGCAGCGTCAGGTCGAGCGCCTCACCCGACCCGGTCGACAGGAGACTGCCCGCTCGCGCCGTCAACGCCCACCCGAGCTCAGGGCAGGAAGGCTCGCCCGTCAGCACGTCTTCGGCCGCAAGGATAAGCCGCTCGTACTCGTCCCCTGCGCAGAGGCGCCACTTGGCGTGCGCCTGCTTGCGCAAGGCGTGGCTCAGGCGCCGGCTGTCGCCGAGCACTTGCCACCGCTCGATGGATCCCTCTCGCACGTCGGCTGATTGCTCCCACTGATCGAGCAGGCCGTACTCGTCAGCGAGTGCGTCGATCCACGACGCGATGGCCCAAGTCTCGGCTCCCTCCGTCCAGCGCAGCACGCGTTCGTACTGCGCAGCGGCTTCGCGATGCGAACCGAGCTGCGCTGCCAGTTCGCCCGCCCGCGTGGCGTACGTCTGCACTGCTGCGGCATCCTCGGCAAGGTCAGCATGATGCGCCAGGCGGGCCTCGTCGACGTCTCCGCGCGCAGCCAACACCTTCAGTGCGGCCGCATTCATCGAGCGCTGTCGGTGCGTGGGCAGAGACGACTCGATGGCGGCTCTGGCCAGCTCATGCCGGAAGCGGAGCGCGTCGCCGGAGGCAACCAGCGCACCCGACTCCAGGCACTCGTCGAGCACCACTGGATTGGTCGCGGCCAGCTCGCTGAGGTCAGCAACGCGAGCCGATGGCGTCAGAACGGCCACCCAGTCGGCCAGGTCTCTGGCCGCCGGCGAAAGGCGGCAGATCCGAGCTTGAACCGCGTCATGCACCGACGTGAGCAGCTGTATGCCCGACGACGCCAGCGCCTCGCGCAGGTAGAACGGGTTTCCACCGGTCAACGCGTACACCTCGGCGCCGTCGGCGCCCACCTGTTCGGCAAGCTCGGTCACCGCTGACTGCGACAGCGGCGGAAGCGAGATCCGGCGGGCCCAGCGGTGCGTGCCTACTTCACCCAGCAGCGAGCGGAGCGGGTGATCCCGCCCCAGTGCGTCGTCGCGGTAGGTGGCGAGCAGCAGCATCCGACAGTCACGCACCCGGCGGCTGAGGAACTGAATGAGGTCGAGGCTGGCTTCATCGGCCCAATGCACGTCCTCGAAGACAAGGACGGTCAAGGCGTCCGAGGCGTTGAGCTCGTCGCGGAGCAATCGGAACACCCGGCTGCGTGGCAGCCGATCGGAGCGGCACACGTCGGCGATTTCTCCGCCGAGCTGTTCGGCGACGTCGACGAGCGGCGCCAGAGGCTGCGGCGTGAACGAGCCGTCGCAGGCGCCCCACAACCACCGCGCGTCAGGACGGCGCTTCTGAAACGCCTCGACCAGGGTGGTCTTGCCCACACCCGCCTCACCGGCGATCAGGGCGACGCGGCTGTCACCGGCGTCGGCGTCCTTGGCGTACTCGTCCAGCAGGTCGAGGAAATCGTCCCGCTCCAGGAGGTCCATCTGCCGATAATGCGCCCGTGCGGCTCGAACGTCCAGGAAATGCTGCATTCCGCGGACACACCGTGCGTTCGTTCCTCTGGGGACCGCCCGATGTGACCCTACGGCGCAATCTGGGACTCAGCGTGCCTGAGCAGTGTGGTCGCGACCGCTCGGAGAAAGCCCTCGAGGACGTGGGCTGCCTCCAGCTGCTGGGCGAGGTCGGCGCTGCGAGTCGCAACCTCGTCGATCGCGCGGTCCAACTCACGGGCCAGGCCGCCGAACGCCTCGTCGCCTGGCCTGGCTGTGCTGGCCGCGTCCAAGGTGTCGAGCAGGTCACGCGTCTGATGCAGGGTGAAGCCGAGCGGCTTCATCTGCTTGATCAGCATCAGCCGCGTCTCGTGCTCGGGAGCGTAGAGCCGAAAGCCGCCGGCACTGCGGGCTGTCGGCGTGAGCAGCCCAACATCTTCGTAGTAGCGCACGCTGCGCAGACTGAGTCCCACCCGCTCGGCCAGCGGGCCGATCTTCACCAGAGTCTGTCCGTCGGCCGTGCGTCCAGCAGCGGCGGTCGTCATCTAGTGGCTACCGTTCAGCTGGCCACCGAGCCGCTGGTGGATCGCGTCGCTCGCCTCGTTCAGTCCGGTGATTTCGACCGATTTTCCACGGCGTTCGTACTTGGTCACGATGGCGTCCAGCGCGGCGACTGATGACGCATCCCAGACATGGGCCTCGGACATGTCGATCACGACCTGTTCGGGGTCGCCGAGGTAGTCGAACTGGTAGACGAGATCGTTACTGGAGGCGAAGAAGATCTCGCCGTGGACCGAGTAGACCATCGTGCTGCCATCGGGGTCCATGACGCTGGCCACGTCGACGAAGTGCGCCACCCGGCGGGCGAACAGCACCATGGCAACCAGGACACCGACGATCACGCCGATCGCCAGGTTGTGCGTGACCACCACGACGACGACGGTCGAGACCATGACGGTCGTCTCACTCTTGGGCATCGTCCGCAGGGTGCGCAGGCTGTGCCAGTCGAACGTGGACACCGCGACGATGATCATGACGGCGACGAGCACAGCCATCGGGATGACGGCGACGACCGGCCCGAGCGCCACCACGAGGGTGAGCAGGAAGACACCGGCCAGCAGCGTGGACAACCGCGTGCGGGCACCGGCCCGCACGTTGATCATGGTCTGCCCGATCATGGCGCAGCCGCCCATGCCGCCAAAGAATCCTGTGACGATGTTCGCCGCTCCCTGACCCCACGACTCGCGGGTCTTGTTGGAGTGCGTGTCGGTGATGTCGTCCACGAGTTTGGCCGTCATCAGCGACTCCATCAGCCCGACGAGGGCGATGGCCAGGGCGTAGGGGGCGATGATCCGCAGCGTCTCCAGGGTGAACGGCACGTCCGGCAGCGAGAGGAACGGCAGGCTTGATGGCAGCTCACCTTCGTCGCCGACGTTGGGGACGGTGAGGTTGAGAGTGACCACGGTGGCGGTGACGAGCACGATCGCGACCAGTGGAGACGGGATGGCCTGGGTGACCTTCGGCAGCAGGACGATGATCAGCAACGAGACGATGACCAGGGGATACACCAGAGCTGGAACCCCGATCAGGTGCGGCACCTGCGCCATGAAGATGAGGATCGCCAGAGCGTTGACGAACCCGACCATGACGCTGCGCGGGACGAAGCGCATGAGCCCGGCCACCCCGCCCAGTGCCAGCAGGATCTGCACGATCCCGCCGAGGATCACTGCGGCGATCAGGTAGCCGAGGCCGTACTCCTTCGCCAGCGGCGCCACCACGAGGGCGATTGCGCCAGTGGCGGCCGAGATCATGGCGGGACGTCCCCCGGTGAACGCGATCGTGACGGCCATCGTGAACGACGCGAAGAGTCCCACCCGGGGGTCGACGCCCGCGAGGATCGAGAACGAGATGGCCTCGGGGATCAGGGCCAGCGCGACGACCAGGCCGGCCAGCACCTCGGTGCGGGCGGTGCGCAGGTCGTGCGGGATGAAGGCGGACAGGCCGGAAGGGGCCTCGGTTATGTGAGAGGTCATTGCTCGCTTCAGGGCGTAGTGAACCAGGGGCTGCTGGTTCGGTTCGTTGATCAGGGGCGAATCACTGCAGTCAACGGTTGGTTCACCACGACACTGCGCCTCGCTGACGGTGACGGTACCTCACGTAACGTGAGAGTCTGACATCGCAGGGCTCATCAGGTGTGCCGGGCCCGGGTTCCCTGGGCGTCCCGCTAGGCGTCCCTCTGGGCGTCCCTCTGGGCGTCCCGCTAGGCGTCCCTGATGCCGACCCGCCGCCTGTCGCCGCAGACAGCCGTTGAGTGTCACGAAACCGTGCACCGCACCGCCGCCAAGTGGCCCATTTCGTGACACTCGGTGGGTGGTGGGTGGTGGGTGGTGGTCAGGGTCAGGGTGGTGGTCAGGGTCAGGGTCAGGCCGGTCTTGTGCGGGTGGCGAGGTAGACCGTGTTCGACGCCTCCTGATCAGGCAGTGCGCTCGGGAACCGCACGATCTCGGTCCGCACCTCGGCGAACACCGAACCCAAGGTCTGTTCGTACTCGGTGTCTGGCGGGTCGTTCGACCAGAGACTGAAGACGCCGCCTGGACGCAGAGCCTCATGTATCTGCCGAACGCCGTCCGCCCGGTAGAAGTCGGCGTGGCTGGGGTGAAGCAGCTCGCGAGGCGAGTGGTCGATGTCGACCACCACTGCGTCGAGCGCCCCCTTGGGAGCTTCGGACGCGAGTCCGGCACCTCTGGCAAGCGCAAAGAAGTCGCCGTGCAGGAAACGGCACCGAAGGTCGGCGCTGAGGGACTCCCCCAGCGGCAACAGGTGCTGCTGGTGCCAGTCGATGACGGCGTCCAGCGCCTCGACCACGACGAGAGAACGCACCCGAGGGTCGGCCAGCACGGTGTGTGCCGTGTAGCCGAGCCCGAGGCCACCCACGACGACGTCGAGCTCGTCACCGTCGAGCTCCAGCAGTGCGAGCCGAGCCACTTCGACCTCTGCCGCGACGAAGAGGCTCGACATCAAGAACTCGTCGTCGAGCTTGGCCTCGTAGACCACCGAGTCTGAGACGGGGTCGTGTCTGCGGCGCAGACTGATTACGCCCATCGGGGTCTGCCGCGCATCGAGCACCTTGAACCGGGCTGACACGCGTCGCCTCAGGCCGTCGGCTTGACGAAGGCCAGGCCGTTGCTCATCCATCGCTCGCAGGTACAGCCGGTCGGGTTCTTCACCTGGTAGAGGTCACGGCGTTGCCACTTGCGCTGGGTGCGCGTCCAGAGCGTGGTCGATCCTCCGCCGTCGAGCTCGTACGCGTACGTCATGCCGAGCTTCTTGGCGATGTTGGCAGCGTTGGCCAGACCGAAGCCGCCGTTCCGCAGCACGACCCCGTTGACGACCTCGAGCTTGCTGCCCGGAATTGTGAAAGCACGCCACTGGCCGTTCGCGTCCCAGCCCACGAAGGTACGGGGACGCGCAGACAATGCCGACGGAGTCTTGGCGTATGCCCTGCAGCCGAGCGGAGCGGGCTTCCCGGCAGCCACTACGGGCAGCCCGCGACCGACACCCGTCAGCAGCTTGACCCCGGTCGTGGTGGACTGGCGCACCTGGACGCGGACACCGGTGCCGACGGGCACGCCCTTGGCCAGAGCGGCCACGTCCCGTGAGAAGGCGACTACCCGGGTGCCGGACGCGACGGGAGCCCCGCGCTTGGCTGTGTTCTTCCGCGCATTCCGGATCGACATGATCTGGTTGCTGCTGTCCAGCACCCACTCGGTGGCGCCGGCGGGCCGCGGGGCAGCTGCCTTCCCGTCGGGACGGGTGAGGGTGCTCCAGTCGGCGGTGTACACGGTGACGCCGCCGCTGGTCGCCCGGTGCCAGTTCACTCCGCGCAGCTTGAACCTGGGGGCGTCCGTCAGCTTGGCCCGGATCATGCCGCGGACGCCGAAGAAGTCACCAAACGGCTGACCCTTCGTGTCGACACCCACGGTGCGCATCCGCTGGTAGTTGCCCCTGATCACTTCCCCGTCCCTGACCATCGGACCGCGAGCCATCTCGATGCTGTTCTCGTACCGAATGTCCGGCGCGATGAAGAAGTCACCGTTGATGCTGGCCAGTGACTTTGACGCCTGCGTCTTGGTCATCTGCCCAACTGCTTCGCGTTCACCGATCTGCGTGTTGACGAGCGCGGGGTAGGCCCCGATCGGAAACTTCGTCATGATGACGTTCGCCTTGTGGTCGTACTGCCCGACAACAGAGCCCTTCGCGGTGGCCCAGTAGTACTTGGCCACACCACCGCCCGCGAACTTCGCGGTCTTGTCGAGCCGCGTGGTGACCTCGATCTTGCAGGGTCGGGCAGCGTCCGCCTCATTCGGGACGGCCGTCAGCAGCGCGCACGCCAACGCCGTGGCTCCGAGCAGCACGGCAGGGCGGGTCCAGGTGTTCGGCAACGACACAAGCACTCCATCGACATCTCGGGGGGCTACGGCTCGACCCGGCCAAGTTAGCCCATAGACGCGCCCCAGCCGAGTTCGCTAGGGGCCTTCAGCACCCGTGCGCACAGTCCCGCTGTACTGCCAGCGCAAGTTCTGGCCTCCGTCTAGCGGCGTGTGCCCGTGCTCAGCCAGCACCGCGAGCATGGCGTCAGGAGAGTGCACGAAAGTGCGAAATGTTCGTCGGCGAACGGCGTATCCCAGGTTCTCCATCACCGTCTCCGTGCGCGTGAGGAGGCGGGGTCGGGGGTAGCTGAACACGAGCGCACGTCGCGCACGGTCGGCCGCCAGGCCGAGCAGCGCAGGAAAGTCCGGGTAGCAGCAGACCACGCGGTGCAGCACCACCACGTCCGCCGCGGGCGCGACCGAGGGATCGGCCACCACGTCGGCATTCCGGCGGCTCACGCGATCGGCCAAGCCTGACTCGGCCAGGAGTCTGGCGGCTTCGCCCTCGTACGCCGTCGACAGCTCGATATTCGTCGCCTGAGACGCTCCGCGCCGGAGTAGCTCCATGTGCAGGCCGCCCACGCCACCGCCGATCTCCAGCACGGTGGCACCGTCCAAGCCCTGGGCTGTGGCGAAGTCAGCCATCTTGGTCGCCGTGTCGTCGAGCCCGGAAGAGCGCAACGACTTCGCCAGCCGCCGGGCGTACTTGGACGTGAAAACGTCGTCGTACTCGGCCGGATCACAGCATGCGGTCATGCACCTAGTAGATCAGGCGCCACCTTGCTCACCGCATCGATCCGGGTCCTCTACGAGCGCGCCCACTGCTCCGGCCAAGCGCCTAGAGTGCGGTGATCCGAGCAACTGGAGGCAAGGATGCGCGTTCTGGTGCTAGGCGCTGGCTTCGGCGGCCTGGAGGCGACCGCTCGACTGTCCGATGCGCTGGGCGACGAGGTCGACATCACCCTGGTCGACCACGCCGAGGGGTTTACCTTCGGCTTCTCCAAGATCGACGTGATGTTCGGCGATGCCACGCCGGATGCCGTCGTGCACCGCTACGCCAATCTCACCAAACCGGGAGTGCGGTTCGTCCAGTCGACCGTTCGCGCGATCGAACCCGAGCATCGGCGGGTGCGGACCGACGCTGGGGACTTCGAGGCAGACGTGCTCATCGTGGCTCTCGGCGCCGACCTCGACGCCGCTGCGACACCTGGGCTGGTCGAGGCGGGCTGCGAGTTCTACACGCGAGCCGGGGCGGTAGTGGCACGCGAGCGACTTGCCTCCTTCACCGGAGGCAACGTCGTCGTGGGGGCGGCGTCACTGCCGATGAAGTGCCCTCCGGCTCCCAGTGAAGCAGCGCTGCTCGTCCACGACCTCCTCACCGAGCGTGGTGTTCGCGAGTCTTCCTCGGTGACGCTCGTCCTACCGGTTAATCGTCCAGTACCGCCCTCGCCCGAAGCATCCGCGAGTCTGCTTGCTGCCTTCGCCGAGCGCGGCATCAGCTGGATCCCCGAGACGTCCGTGGCAGCGCTAGACGCCGGCCGCCGCGTCGTGGCGCTGAGTGACGGACGCGAGCTGCCGTTCGACCTCTACCTCGGTGTGCCCAAGCACTGTGCGCCTCCCGTGGTGGTCGAAGCAGGGCTGACCGAGAGCGGCTGGATTCCCGTCGACCGGCAAACCCTTGAGACGCGCTTCCCCGG
>JAHEKZ010000091.1 GCA_024644435.1 Actinomycetes bacterium
AAGATGGCGGTGATGTCATCGAACTGCTCGGCAGTGGCTGCAGCGTCGACCAGGATGGAGACCTGCCATGGTGAACCGGGCTCGTCGTCCGAGTACCGGCCGACCATCACCACTTTCCGCCCACCCAGCTGACGGCCATCGATCTCACCCTCGGTAATCCACCAAGAAAGGACGAAGTCACACTCTCCGTACGTAGAGCGCCCGCCGCTGCGGTCACCTTCACGGCGGCAGGGACATACCGCCTGGCAGTTGCACGCCTCGTAGTAGGAACCCTGCACGTGCCACATGCTGTGACTCCTGACTTCTGCGCGCCTTGCCTCAGGTTGACGTTAGGTACACCGTAATGCCTGAGACGACCAGTGCGCCGCCAACGAATCGCGGAACAGCGCTGGACTGGGTGAGCTTCTCCAATGCAATCAGACCTGAGAGGGCAAGCACCCAGAACAGGTTCATCACCCCAAGAACGAACAGCAACAGCATGAGAGCCCAACAACAGCCCAGGCACAAACGACCATGTGCCACACCCATGCGTAGCGCACCCGATCGTCCGTTGCGCCACTCGGTGGCAAGGAACCCGAGCGGCGTACGACAACTGCCGAGCATCGTCATTTTGACGGGCGTGAACTCGTATGCGCCGGCAATGACTAGCACGACAGAGACCAACCACGGGTCAAGAAGAACGCCCATCCCGCTGGCCAACGCGCGGTCGTGCAGAAGCCACTGGAGCCCAGTAGCAGCCGACGCGAATGCGATCCAGACGATGAGATACCCCGCGGCGAAAGCTGAGATGGAACTACGCCTCATCGGGTGGTCGCCCAGCGCCCTGTCGTATGCGGCGAGCATCGGAAGTGCGGTGGGCAGCATCATCGCAACCATCATGACCATCCACATCAACACCATCAGTAACGCTTGAGTCCGGGACCAGTCAGAACTCATGGGCATCGCGAAGGCTGAGCCCATCGTCATTCTCGACGACGCGAGGAAGACCAGGTATCCCCACGCGGAAACTGCCAGCAGACCCACTGAGAGGAGGAGGCCGGATGGGATGTCCGCGACAGAGCCACGGATTCCCTCAAGTGCTGAGCGGACCGCATTCATGACCGAAGGGTGCCCTACTTCGTATGACCCTGTGGCTACGTCAGAGTAGATCGGCGAGTCGTAGCTCTTGGAACGGCGTTGAGCACGGTTGACCAGGGGCTAGCCACATGATGCCGCTCTCGACGTCACAGATCATGGAGAACTGAATCGCAGATCCTTCTTCCCCTTGCCCGGGATCGGGGTGCACGCAAATGTCCTGTCCATCAGCGCCGTGGTCGGAAAGTAGGCGCATCACATCCTGCGGAGTCCGAGGTCCTTCGTCCATCAGTGAGCAGGCACGGGTATAGCGCGACTGACTACCCAGCGACGGCGGCGCTGCAGTGCTTGCCGTCTCGTCGCTCAATGCATGGTTGGTGTGCACGAGGCCCTCGGCGGTCGCGTGACGTGTCGCAGTCACCTCGAGAAGAAGCGAGTCACCGCCAGCGAAGGCGTAGGCGTAGGCGTATCCCCCGGCACGTGGCACTCGAGTGGCCCGGCGGACAGCGTCGGCCCGGTCGACGGCCTCGACACCGTCTCGCGCCAGCAATGCCCTTGGGATACCGATGCGCTCGTCTGAACCCGACAGCGACATGAGGCCCAGGGCCCCTCCCCGAGCATTCATACCAACGAGGGGCAGGGTTCCGACCGATACCGGCGTCACGGTTGCGATCTCGTTCTCGCTGTCCGGACGTTCGACGATGACTGCGATTCCGCCATCATCACCGGCATACCACTGCTCGTTGTGTCCCAGGATGGTGCCCCGCGGGGTACGTACGATCACGTCGGTGCAACGCTCGACTGGAATTGGCGCGATGGCTTCGTTCAGCTTGACTCCCTCAGCAGGGGGCACTGACATCTCCAACACGCCGTACAGCTCTTCGAATGCATTGACCGCGAACACGTCGATGAACGACAGGCCGCTGCCCTCGGCGACGCCTTCAAGGTGCCAAACCAGGCGAGGGACTGCCGCCTTCGCTGCCGCCAGATACGGGGCCAGCACCAGTTCAAGATCGGTATCCGCCAAGCCGTGTCGACGACAGTAGCGCCGGGTGAACTCCACGGTCCGTGCGTGACCATCGGCTAGCTCCCGCCCGATGGTCACTCCTCGGCGGAACGGGTCACCGTCGGCATGGACGATCTTCACGTCTGCCATGTCACCTGCCATCGCTTCACTGTCAGAGCTCTCCGTTGTGAAGTACAAGCGCCGAACCGACGCGCTAGTCGGGGCCCACGCCCCAGCCCGCTGGGCTACGCGAGCGAGGTGAGTTGTCGGCCAGAGTCATCGAAGTTGGACGGGTCGAGCCATGCTTGTAGCCGCTGCTTGATGGTAGGCCACTCGTCGTCGGTGATCGAGAACCACGAGGTGTCGCGATTGCGCCCCTTACTCACCTGCGCTTTTCGGTGCGTGCCCTCGTACGAAAAGCCCAGCCGACGCGCGGCGGCCACCGATGGCGCGTTGAGTGAGTTGCACTTCCACTCATAGCGCCGGTACTTCCAGTCGTCGAAAACCCGAGCCATCAGCAGGTACATCGACTCGGTGCTCGCCCTGGTGCGTTGCAGCAGGGGCGAGAAGTTGATGTGCCCGACCTCGATCGTGCCGTCTTCGGGCGAGATCCGGAGCAGGCTGGCAACCCCGACAGGGCGACCGGTCGGACTGTCGACCACCGCGAAGAACATGGGGTCGTCCGACAGACAGACGTCGGTCATCCACGAACGATACGCGTCCAACGTTGGAAAGGGCCCGTACGAAAGATACGTCCAGTTCGCGTGGGTGGGATCAGCAGCGTTTGCCTCAAAGAGGTCGGTGGCGTGCCGGTCGGGGACGAGGCGTTCGAGGCGGCAATAGACACCGATCAAGTCTTCACCAGACGGGAACTGTGCGGGTGACCAGTCGCGGACTCGCAGGCCCACCACCTGACCGAGGTCATTGGGCTCACCATTCACATGGGCACCCTACCGAGCGTCTCGTAGAACA
This sequence comes from Actinomycetes bacterium, assembly GCA_024644435.1. Taxonomy (GTDB): domain Bacteria; phylum Actinomycetota; class Actinomycetes; order JAHEKZ01; family JAHEKZ01; genus JAHEKZ01. The sequence goes on from JAHEKZ010000091.1 coordinate 3,053, forward strand.
ACGTTGCGGCTACCGAACACACGGCGACAAGTGCACTCCGGGGCGACAGCGAATTGCCGTGGGCTCAGCAGCCGCCGGAGGCCGTCCCCCGCCGCAGGGACTGTCCATTGGTCACGGACTTGCCGCTGTGCAGGTCGAATCCACGTTGCCAGTCGGAGATGAAGGTGGACTTGTTCATCTCGCGGTTGCCGGCCCCGGCGAGACTGAGGCGCATCGTCAGCGGCACGCCAGACGCGGCCGCGCGGCTCCGGACCGTGCCGATCACACCACCGTTGTAGTACCACGTGATGTGCCCACGAGCGACCTCGACGGCAAACGCCACCGCCCGACTTTCGCCAACCCGAATCTTTCGATTCGCCGTCCACTTTCGTGTGCCGTTCCGAGCACCGATGCCGACGGTCGACGCGCCGATCTTCACGCTGGCGACCGTGATATTGCGGGATCCGCAGGCGTAGTCACCCGCACGGGCGGGGACGAGCTCGATTCTGGCGGTGTAGTTCCTGGCGCCGATTTCGAGGCGCTTCAGGCGCATCTTCGCCTCCCAGCGCCCATAGGTTCTCGCGTTGTCTTGGAGGGTCGCTGATGTGGTGCCGAAGTCTCCGCGTCCCGACCAGTTGCGCTGACTGTCCAACAGGAGGCCACCGTTGTGCTGGGCCGCGCGGCCCAGACCGGTGGCTCTGTCCAACCACCAACCCCGGCGGTCGCTTCCGCGGCTGGGCCGGCTGGTTAACGGCTGACCCTCCTCCCAGGCAAAGTCCCACAGCGGCTGGCCCCACTTGTAGGTACCTGCGGCCGTCGCAGCCACCGCGGATTTCTGACCGGCCTTCGT
>JAHEKZ010000053.1 GCA_024644435.1 Actinomycetes bacterium
GCAGACTTCTTCGCCGGGGTCTTGGTGGCAGTCTTACGAGCAGCGCTCATAGGAGCGGTTGCCTCCTTGCAGGGTGCGGGCAGCCGTCATGCGGGGACGCGTAACGGTGGATGCGGGTTTCCGCTGCTGCGACGCGGGCTGGAGGCTGACCCTCGTGTGACCATGAGTCAGATCCCGGGGGCCTGCCCTTGACAGGCGCAGCAATAGACATTGTAGTCAACACCCGCTGAGGCGCTGACCTTCCCCCGCCGATGGTCAGTCTTCGGCGCGCTTGACCGCCAGCACAGGACAGCTCGCGTCGAGCAGAATCCGTTGGGCATTGCTGCCCATGATCAGCTTTCCGACGGGGGTACGGCGGCGAAGGCCAATGACGATCATCTCGGCGGATTCCTCTTCAGCGATGGCCACCAGGTCATCGGCAGGATCTTTGCCGCGGATCAATCCTCGGACGTCATGCTCGATCCCTGCGGCGTGCAGCCGGTCGTGAATGACCTGGACCTGCTCATTCGTGAGGGCGACCTCGTGATAGTCGGCCGTGCGACCACCGCGCTGGGAGTTCACAACCAACAGACTGCTGCCCCGCAGCTTGGCCTCGTCAACAGCTCGGTCAAGGGCCGCTTCGCCCTCAGGGCTCGGTACGTAGCCCACCACGATCGTCCCCATGCAGACCTCCTCGGCCACTCAACAGCGCCGCCTGACGACCGGGCCACGTTGTCCCTTGTGCATCAGAGCGCCTGGCCGGACGCTACCTCACCTGGGCGCCCCGGACCAGGACATCAGTCGACGACGAGCTCAGCTCGGGCCTCATGGACGTCCAGGGCCAGCAGGTCGGCCACCTGCACCACTGGGTCTCCCCCGACCGGCCACGGGCCCAGTCCGTCAACGGTGAACCAGGCGTCCCAGGTGGTGCTGACACCCACTTCGTAGACGCCAGCATGCCGATAGGCGTGGCCGACCCCCATGTGAGGCCACGACCCACCTGGGTCATCGGTGGCGAGCGTCGAGCCGTCGCCGAAGTTCCACGACCAGGACGCCCGCCCTTCCAGCACGATCGAGAACCCCACGAGGGCGAAACGTCGCTGCCCCAGCGACCGCGGCTGCCCTGATGTGAAGACTGCCGGCAGCCCGATCAGCGTTCCCCCAGACGGTTGGGCGGAGGGGTCAAGGGGCGGGACGTCCTCGACGACGATGTCGGCCAGCTCGATCGCCAGATCATCCACCGTCGTCGGGGCACCACCGACCAGACAGACCAAACCGACCTCCTGCCACTCGGTGTCCCCCGGCCGCAGCAGGAGGACGATCCGGCGGAACTCACCCGGTGGGCAGGACGCCGCGGCCGGCCCACAGGCCACGTCACCAGCCTGGCCCTCGCCCCGGCACATCGGCAGCAGGGCCCACCGGCACTCTGGGCAGGTGGCGGCTTCCGTGCGGTCGGCATCGGAGCCCGTGAAGCTGTCGGCCGGAAGCAACAGCCCACCAGTGCCCACGTACTGCGCCTGATCGGGATCGGCAACAACGTCGCACTGAGCGCCCTGGCACGGCTGAGCGGCCCCAGCGGGCTCCGAGCCGATCACGGTGGCCAGGACAGCGAGTACCGCACACGCCACCAGCCAGCGTGCCACCGGCGTGAGTCGAGCCACGTCGCTCACCCGCCCGGTTCTCGGCGACCAGACTCTGCAGACCATGGGCCGGAGGGTAGGGCCGCCACCCGGCTCGAGGCCGACGATCCACAGGCAGCCGACCGGTGCGGAGCAATGTCGCAACCCCGTGCACTCGCCCGACCACACACAGCAAAGGAGAGAGCTAGCTCGACTGCTCCTGGCCGGCTCTGGCGGTGCGATCGTCGGTGAAGAGGTCGAGCAGCTCACCCACGCGGTGGTCCGCCTCGTTCGGGTGCCGGAAGTGCTTGCCCGAGTGGACGACGTAGTGGTTGCGCCGACCCCGGCGCTCACGACTGATGTACCCGGCGCCCTCGAGGTCGGCAATGATCATCTGGACCGACCGTTCGGTGATCCCCACCGAGTCGGCCACGTCGCGCAGCCGGACGTCGGCGTCGGCCGCGATGATCAGCAGCACCCGGCCATGGTTTGTCAGAAGTGTCCACTGCTCAGCCACAGGCGAACGGTACTCCCGGAAATCCACCTCGGCCATCAGACGCGCTCTCTCATCGTCCCTTCCAGGCAGCGCGACGGCGCCCCAACGGGTGCCGTTTGCGTTGGATTCGTCGCCCCACCAGCTGGCACTCGCCTGCAACCGCCGCCAGGAACTCGAAGGGGTTGACCCCGCCCACCTGAGCCTCGGCCAGCAGACGAGCCATGGAGTAGGACGGATTGGCCTCCAGAGCCACATCGACGGCCAGGTTGCAGCGCGCCCCCGACCCCGTGGCGAAGCACCACAGCGCGTAGACGGTGGCGACCGGCGACCGCCACGGCGACGGCGCCACGGTGACGAGGTCGCGCCACGCCTCGGCCACCTGCGGTTCCGGGCGGCTCGCGAGGTAGCCAACGGTGGCGTCGCGCACTGCGACGTCCATCAGGGCCCACAGGACGCGGGCCGCCTCCCGGGCATCCGGAGGACCGGCCCCTCGGCGAGCCCGAGCGACGAAACGCCTGACCACGGTCCAGTCTTCGGCACGTAGCACCACCTCGGGCCGGTCGTCCTCGACCTCACCGAGGTCGAGCAGTGCCGCCAGCACCCGCGCCATTCGCTCAGGGTCCGGCGCCAGCTCCGCCTCGAGGTCCGCGCGTCGCGGCAGGGCGACCAGCCCTTCGACAACGGCGCCGGCAGCCGCGACCCCGGCCGGGTCCAGGGGCGTGCCCTCGGCAGGGCAACACTCGTCGTCGGTGCAGAGGTACGACCACCAGTGCCCGCTTCCGACCGCAAGGGCATCGACCACCCGCAGGTCGTGCCTGGCGAAGAGCACGCGCAGCGAGCCGAGATAGTCGCGGTGATCGAGCGGGTGGCCCGCGAAGTCGTCGTCGTAGATGGCGACCAGGACCCGCTCGGCGCCGGCATCGGCGGCCGACCGGCACAGACCCTCCGCACTTTCGGGTGGGGCGGCCAGGTCGTATCTCGCGCTGACCACGATCGCCTTCGCCCGCAGCGCCACCATGACGACGCTGCGTTCTGGGTGGAACCCCAGCAGGTAGGGGATCACCTGGACGATCTCTGCCGGCCCGCTCACGCGTAGGACCGGACGGTCTTGTCCCGTCAGCTGAGGGAGACGGAGGGGCTCATCGGAGGCTGGCATCGGAAGGCTCATGTCCAAGACCGTGCCCTCGCCGCAGCTCTGGTGGTCCGGTCACGCGTCGCTCTGTGGATGGCCCCGCTCATTACGAGTTGGGGAAAACACCGGGAGGAGCCGCGTCCTGCCTGGCAGATGAGGACGAGTCGGCGCATGCTGAACCGGTGGAAACGCTGCCGACGGCATCACCTGATGCGGAAGAGCGCCCCTACGGGCGTCGCATCGTGCTGTCGGTGATCGGACTGGGCGCGATCGGCGTGGCACTGGGAGCACCGCTGCAGAGCGCGATCGACGCTGTGCTTTCCCCGGTTCGGAGAGTCGACCCGACGGGCCTCGCCGAGCTCGTACCCGGAGAGGGAGGCTGGCGCTACTACTCCGTCACCGCCCGACAGCCCGACCTCACGACCGCCGACTACCGGCTCCGCGTGGACGGCCTGGTCGACCGCAGCACGACCTTGACGTGGGACGACCTCTCTGACCTGCCCCAGACCAGGTGGACCCGCGACTTCCAGTGCGTCACCGGCTGGCGGGTCGACGAGGTTGCGTGGCAGGGCGTCCGCCTGAACGACCTGCTCGACGTCGTCGGCGTCCAGAGTGCTGCCCGGGCCATCACCTTCCACTCTCACGACGGCGTCTACACCGAGTCGCTCACGCTCGACCAGGTGGATCGTGACGAGGTCATGGTGGCCACTCACCTCGACGGCGAGATCGTGACACGCGACCACGGCGGTCCGGTCCGCCTGCTCGTCGTGCCGATGTACGGCTACAAGTCGCTGAAGTGGCTGAGCCGGATCGAGCTGGTCGACAACGTCGAACCCGGATACTGGGAGGAGCGGGGCTATGACGTCGACGCCTATGTCGGATCGTCCAACGGACGCAACGACGAACCCATCACCTGAGCGCCGCTTCTCGACGGCCGAGATCGCCGTGCATGCTGCCTTCGCCGTGCTGATCGGGATCGGCATTCTCACGGCCGCCATCATGTGGATCGACACCCTGGCGATCGCGGTCGGCCGTCGAGAGACGGTGCGCACGATCCACCTGACAGTCGGCCTGCTTGCCCCACTCCCCCTCGCACTCGGGCTGCTCTCTGCCCGCTTTCGCGCCGACGCGGTGCGCCTTGAGCGCTGGTCCAGCTCAGACGTTGCGTGGCTGCGCGCACGGGACCGTCGTAGCGGACGGATCCCCGTCACGCGCTTCAACGCCGGCCAGAAGCTGAACGCGGCCCTCACCGTGGGCGCCATCGTCGTCTTGACCGGCACCGGGACGGTCATGGCCGGCTGGTTGTGGTCGTGGCCCACCTCGACGCGCACCGACGCCACCTGGGTCCACGACTGGACTGCCTTCGCCCTCACGCTCGCGGTGGTGGGTCATATCGCCTTTGCGGTGCGCTACGGACGCGGTGACGCCAGCACCCAGAATCACGGCGCTACCAGCACCAGCTGAGCGCCGAACCGGACCCCGGGTGCGAGGTGGGAAAGGACGTTCGGCAGTATCTCCACATGCGGCTGGATCACCTGTCATACGCAGCACCGACCAACCACCTCGCGGAGGTTGTGCAACGGCTCGGGTCGTGCCTCGGCGCAGGATTCACCGACGGTGGCGTGCACCCACGGTTCGGTACCCGCAACTTCGTGCTCCCCCTGGCCGGTGGCGCCTACCTCGAGGTCGTGGCCGCACTCGACCACCCAGCGGCCGACACCGCTCCCTTCGGTCGGGCTGTCAAGCAACGCTCCGCCGATGGAGCGGGCTGGCTCGGCTGGGTCGTCGAGGTAGCCGAGATGGCCACCGTCGAGAGCCGGCTCGGACGCGAGGCGGTCGAGGGCCACCGTCGCCGACCAGACGGCTACGACCTGCGCTGGAAGCAGATCGGCGTGAACGAGCTGCTCGAGAACCCGCAGCTGCCGTTCTTCATTCACTGGGACTGCGAGCCCGAGGAGCGTCCCGGTTACGGGAACGGCACCGACATCCGCATCATCAAGCTCGAGATCGCCGGAGACCCTGCCGCGGTGGCCGAGTGGCTCGGCTCACTGAACGGCAGTCCCCTCGATAATGTCGAGGTCGAATGGGTGTCACCCAACGACGGTCCTGCGGGTCTGGTCGCTGCTCACTTCAGCACTCCGAATGGCGTCGTCCGCGTCGACTAGCTGCTCAGGGCAGCCGAACCGAATGACACGGTGAAGGCCCGACACCAGATCACCAGCGAGCCGCCCGCAATGTCCGCGGCCTTGACCGATCCTGGGACGACGTACTGCTGGTCACCTTTGTTTCCTTTCAGAGCTCCGAGGTCGACGCCGTCCTCCACGTCAGCTCCTTTGGGAACGAGGTACACCTTCAGGTCAGGGCCTGGGTCTGTGCTGAAATCGGTCAAGGTGGCGACCAAGCCGTCATCGGTCTGGATCACGGAGGCGGTTCCGTCCGTGGGATGGGCGTCAGCGACGAACGCCCCGTCGGCGATCAGCGTGTTGAGTCCCGGGTCAGAAGTATCGGTCGCGACGACGACATCCTCGTTCACCACCTGGTCGACCATGCTGGTGTATCCGAGGAAACCACCAATCCCCACTGCTGCGATGGCGTAGCCGATCAGGACCGGGACTGCCAGGGAACGCCGACGCCGGGCGAGCAGCACCGACACCGCACCGGCGAGCAACAGCCACAGCCCGGTGAGGCCCATCGCGATCGTCTCGTTGTTGGTGAGAACTCCTCCAGCGACCCAGACGCCGACAGCCACAGCGAGAATGACTAGTGGCAGAGCTAGCCATCGAGCGGCTGACTGGTCGGTTCTGGCGTCACCGGCGGCCGGCGCGGTCTGGGTCATCAGGTGCTCCTTCGCGGGGGGGCAGTTCGTTACCGGGGCAACGACACCGGCCCCGCTCTCCCTTCCCAGTGGGTCCTTACCAAACGGTGACGGGATTACGGTGGCCCCATGTGCCGAAGCATCAAGACCCTCCGCCCCCCGTACACCGAGGTTCCGACCGACGCCGACGTGCGGGCCGCGGCCCTGCAGTACGTGCGCAAGGTCTCGGGCTTCAGAGCTCCGGCCGCGCACAACCGCGAGGCCTTCGACCAGGCAGTCGACCAGGTTGCGGCCGCCACCGCCTCGCTGCTGGGGTCGCTCGAGGTGCGGGGGCAGCGCTAGCGACCTGACGGCGTCAGCCTCAGAGCAGGTCGGGGTTCGGCAGCAGCAGCTGACGCAGGGCTGATCCCGAGGCGAGGTCGTCCAGCGCAGCGGACGCCTCAGCGAGCGGACGTCGCGCCGAGATCATGGAGTCGAGGTCGAGCTCGCCAGACATGTAGCGGTCGATCAGGTCAGGGATGTCGCGGTGCGGGACGCAGGAGCCGTAGTTCGACCCCAGGATCCGTTGCTCCGACTCGGCCAACGAGAGCGGTTCGAAGCTGGCGGTCTGCCCGGCCGGTGGAAGACCGACCACGACGGCCGCTCCCCCGATCCCCAGAGCGCCGATCGCCTGCTCGGTCGTCACGATCGCCCCGATCGCGTCGAAGACGAAGTCGAGCCCGTCTGGCACCAGCTCTTTCAACCGGGCCACGACGTCACCTGATCGTCCGTCGACCGTGTCGGTCGCGCCCAGCTTCAGCGCGAGCTCGAGCTTGGCGGGCACGAGGTCGACAGCGACGATGCGGCTCGCGCCCACCATGCGCGCACCCTGGATGCAGGACAGCCCGACGCCTCCGCACCCGATCACGGCAACCGTGGCGCCGGCCGGCACCTGTGCGGTGCTGCGCACGGCGCCGACACCGGTGGCAACGGCACACCCGACGAGTGCAATCACGTCGAGCGGAGCATCGCGTCGCACCTTGATGGCACCCGACTCCGGAACAACGGCTCGCTGGGCGAACGACGAGACGCCGAGGTAGTGGTAGCACGCCTCACCGTCGGCGGTGAGCCGTGGCGTTCCGTCGAACAGGGTGCCACCTGCCGCAATCACCTCCAGTGACTTCTGACACTGCGCGACGCGACCGGCGAGACAGAAGCGGCACTCGCCGCACGACGGCACCCACGACAGCACAACGTGGTCGCCGACGGACAGGTCTGTGACGCCCTCTCCGACCGCTGTGATGACTCCGGACCCCTCGTGGCCCAGAACGACCGGCGTCCGGTGTTCCCACTCACCACGCACCATGTGCAGGTCGCTGTGGCACACGCCCGCACCGGCAATGGCGACCTCCACCTCGTGCGGCCCGGGAGGCGCTAGCTCGACCGACTGCACGGAAATGGGCTGGTCTGCGCCGCGGAAGACCGCGGCCATCATGGAGGTCATCGCGCCTGCTTACCCCACGCAGGCTGCCGAGGCAATGGCCGCGGGCAATGGATGCGGTTAGCGTGGACATGGCGACTCGACAGGAGGCCCCATGGACGAACAGACGTGGAACGACGTTGACCGGTACATCGGCGATCATCTCGGTGTCAGCGACGCGGTTCTCGATCACACCTTGTCGAGCAGTCGAGCGGGTGGGCTGCCTGAGATCGCCGTCTCGCCACCGCAAGGGAAGCTGCTGATGCTGCTGGCGTCGTCCATCGGCGCACGCAGAGTTCTCGAGATCGGCACACTCGGCGGCTACAGCACGATCTGGTTGGCGCGCGCCCTGCCGAGCGACGGTCAGCTCGTCACCTGCGAGTACTCCAGCGAGCACGCGCTCGTCGCCCGACAGAACCTCGACGGAGCCGGCGTCGGCAACCTCGTCGACATCCGCATCGGCGCCGCCATCGACACACTCCCGACGCTCACCGCACCGTTCGACTTCACGTTCGTGGACGCCGACAAAGAGAGCAACGCCGACTACTTCCGCTGGGCCGTGCAGCTGAGCCGCCCCGGATCACTGATCGTGATCGACAACACGGTGCGCGGCGGCGCTGTCACAGACCCGACAGCCACAGATCCGGCGACGCAGGGCACGCGGGCGCTGTACGAGGCCGTACGTGACGAGCCCCGGGTCAGCGCAACCGCCATCCAGACGGTGGGCAGCAAGGGCTACGACGGCTTCCTGCTCGCGCGCGTACTCGACGTCTGACGCCGCACGCGTCCGCGTCAGACCTTGACGGCCTGAAGGGTGTAGGTGCAGGCGAGTCGGTCCGGCCGTTCGGCGAGACGCCACTCACCCGCGTCGTCGCAGGCCATCTGACCCGGTAGCGCGTCCCACGGCGCCGAGTCGTGCTCGACGAGCCCGGTGATCTGCATTCCCACAGCCGTGAGAGCGGTGATGATCTCGCCGAGGCCGTGGTTCCACGAGTGCGTGAGGTTGTTGCGGAACTCGATATCGGTCTCGACGTAGGTTCCGTCGTCGTCGTCGACCAGTGGGTGCTCGGTCTCGAAGTACGAGTAGTCGACGACGATCCAGTCGGTACGTGACTCGTCGATGGCCCACAGCATCGGGTGGCCCTCACGGATGAAGAGCCGACCCCCTGGCTTGAGCAGGTCGGCGACGACCTGAGCCCATTCAGCCACGTTCGGCAGCCAGCACAGGGCGCCGACGCCCGTGAAGACGAAGTCGAAGCCGTGGTAGCCCAGCAGGCTCGGCGCCGCGTACACATTCGCCTCGAGGTAGTCGATGGACGTGCCGGCCGCATCGGCCAGCCGCCTGGCTTCCTCCAGTGAGCGGGAGGAGAAGTCGACCCCCGTCATCTGGGCTCCGAGCCGAGCCAGCGAGAGCGTGTCCGTGCCGATGTGGCACTGCAGATGAACTCCCCGCTGCCCCTCGACCGAGCCCAGCAGCGGCAGGTCGAACCGGACGACCTGCGACAGGTAGCTGGGGTCGTCGAGGAAGCGCTGGACGCGGTAGTCGGGGGACGCCGCGTGGGCTGCGGCCCGCTCGTCCCAGTTGGCTCGGTTGACGCGGACGTACTCAGGGGTGTTGTCGCCAGAGGTCATACCTGAACTCTGCCACGATCCCGGATCACGTGCCTCGGTTCTCAGCCGGCGAAGAGCCCCAGGAACTCGTACGCCACGTTGGCCGCTGCGATGGTGGTCAGCTCGGCGTGGTCATACGCCGGCGCCACCTCCATGACATCAGCTCCCACAATGGTGGCGTTGCCCGCAAGTCCACGCAGGATCTGTTGCAGCTCGCGCGTCGTCAGGCCGCCAGGTTCTGGTGTGCCCGTTCCGGGAGCGTGGGCGGGATCGAGGACGTCGATGTCGACCGACAGGTAGACGGGGCGATCTCCCACCCGCTCCAGCACGCGGTCGATGGCGTCGCCGACGCCGCGCTCGGCCACCTCCATCGTCGTGACCGTCGCGAACCCGAGGTCACGGTCCTGCTCCATATCGCCCGTCGAGTACAGGGGCCCGCGGGTTCCCACATGTGCGGAGGTGCCCAGAGCCAGAACGCCTTCTTCGACGGCCCGTCGGAACGGTGTCCCGTGGGTGTACGGCATGTCGAAGTAGGTGTCCCACGTGTCGAGGTGCGCATCGAAGTGGACCAGCGAGATCGGGCCGTGCTTGGCAGCGTGCGCGCGCAGGAGCGGCAGCGACATTGTGTGGTCGCCCCCGAGCGTGATGATCCGGTCAACCTGGCCGAGTAGCTCGGTCGCCGCGCGCTCGACGGCGCCAACGGCGGCCGGAATGTCGAACGGGTTGCAGTCAATGTCACCAGCGTCCACCACCTGGTGGACGTTCCACGGCTCGACGTCGAGGAAGGGGTGGTACGGACGGAGCAGCTTCGAGCCGGCGCGAATGCCGCCAGGACCGAAGCGCGCGCCGGGCCGGTACGAGACGCCGGCGTCGAACGGGATACCAACCAGCGCAACGGACGCCGACGGGACGTCGGACATCCGCGGTAGACGGGCGAACGTGTCCGGCCCCGCAAAACGCGGCGTCTGCCGCGCGTCCGGCGGGCCGACGGGGACGGTGTCGTCGTGGCTCATGAGTGGACCTCCGCGGTTAGCCTCTCACCACACGTGGAAGGCACCTGCAAGGGTGGGCCCAGTGGGGAATGCCCCACCGCAAACGGTAGACGGGACGTGTCGTGGATCCCTCAAGACAGCGTTCGGCCGCTGGGGTGTTTCTCACCGCGGCCGGAGCCCTGACCCTCATGGGAATCATCACCGCGGAAGCCCTCTACCCCAACGAGTACTCGACCGCGATCAACGAGATCAGCGACTTGGGCCAACGCACGGCGGACGGCGGCATCCTGCAACCGTCGGGCTACATCTTCACAACAGCGATGGTGCTCGCCGGACTGGCCACCATCACAGCGGGCTCGCTCTTGCTGCGGGCAGCCTGTGGACTCGTGTTCGGCTGGGTCGTTCTTCTCAACGGGGTGGGAACGCTCGGCGTCGGACTCTTCCCGAGCAGCGACGGAGGGCTCGTGCATGTCTCGTTCGCCGTGACCTCTTTCGTGGCTGGCGGTGTTTGTGGCATCGCGGGGGGCCTTTCCCAGCGAGGAGCTCTCAGATGGGCGTCGTTAACGCTGGGCGTCGTTGTCTTGCTGGGGCTCGTGCTGTTCGGTCAGCACGACGACGGCATCACAGCTGGCCTGGGGGTCGGTGGCGCCGAACGGTGGATCGCCTACCCGGTGGTGCTCTGGCAGGTCATGTTCGGCGGTGCGCTGATGGCGGGATCGGCCCCGGCGACCGCAGCTGGACACGTCCACTGAGCAGTCACCCGGCTCTTCGCCAGCCACCCCTTTGGGCGTGCTCGAAGTCCTCAATCAATCGGTTGACTTCACGTGGAGGCCGGCTACCTTCGTGCTCAACCTGTTGGTTGATGAGGGAGAATCCCGTGGCCGACCCCCTGTCGATGGTGTTCGCCGCACTCGCCGATCTCACCCGCCGCGACATGGTCGCCCGCCTGACGACCGGCGACGCCACGGTCAGCGAGCTGGCCGACCTTCCCGACCGTCCAGACATCGACGCAGGAGCATCAGATGAGCACGCATGAGACCGAGATCGTCGCCGACCCCATCGTTCCACTGGTCCGCATCACCAGGGTGTTCGACGCCGCACCCGAGAAGGTCTTTCGGGCGCACACCGACCCCGACCTGCTGGTCCGGTGGTTGGGCCCGCGCGACATCGTCATGACCGTCGACCACTACGACTGCCGCACTGGTGGCTCGTACCGCTACGTCCACAGCCGCGGTGACGACCAGTTCGGCTTCTACGGGTGCTTCCACGAAGTGCGCCCGGACGAGCTCATCGTGCAGACCTTCTGCTTCGAGGGCTTTCCCGACAGCGTCGCCCTCGAGCGGCTGACCCTCGAAGGCCTAGGTGGCGGGCGCACTCGGCTCGTGGCAACGTCACTGGTCGACTCCTTCGAGGGCAGGGACGCCTTCGTGGCTAGCGGCATGGAGTCCGGCGTCCGGCAGAGCTACGAGCGCCTGGACGAAGCGCTCGCCAGTTGAAGTCTCACAGGCCAGTTTGGAACGTTGACTGGTCAATGGTGCCTATCTCGCCGGCCGACTATTGACCTCTGCGGTCCCTACCAGTTGCCTGGGTGGCAACCCAGCGAAGGAGCCGCAATGGCCAAATACATGATCAAGGGCTCGTACAGCCAGCAGGGAATCAAAGGGGTCGTCAAGGAGGGCGGCACTGAGCGCGTCAAGGCAATCTCGTCGATGCTCGAGAACCTCGGTGGTTCATTGGAGTCGATGTACTTCAGCTTCGGCAGCGACGACGTCTACGTCACAGCCGATATCCCCGACAACACCACGGCGGCGGCGATCGCGGCCGCTGTCGGTTCCGCCGGAACGCTCTCGAGCTACGAGACCGTCGTGCTGCTCACTCCGGGCGAGGTAGACGCCGCCACGCAGATCGCGGCGAACTACCGTCCACCTGGCGCCTGACCCCGTTGCCGGGGGCGTACGGTGGCCGGTGAACAGATCGACCCCGAACGCTCCCGGAGGATGCACATGGCTCGTCGTGGACGCAGAGTGCTCACGGTGATCGCATTGGCAGCCCTGGTGGCCGCGGCCGTCGCGGTCGGCAGGGAGGCACAGCGCCGTAAGCAGCTGGCAGACGAGACGGCATCGGACATCCGGTCGCAGCTGGATGACCTCGACCCAGCCACCCGCGCGATGGTGAGGGCCGAGTTGGCCTCCGACGTCGTCGGTCGCGGGCGCAACTAGCGACTCACCACTAGCCCTCTGACATCATCGTGGTCATGGCCCCCCACGGACAGCCGGATGAGCCACTGCCGACAAGTTCAGACTGGGCCAAGCTCGTGGGGTCTCAGCGTGATGACCAGTACACCCCGATGGGTCAGATTGGCATGTACGGCGACTTCGCCATGGGTGTCCGACGGCTACGAGGGTGGAGACGTTGGCTGAGTCTTACTCTGATCTGGCTGATCATTGCTCTGCTGGTCGCCGGAGTGTTCTGGACCCTCGTTGAGATCCTGTTCACTCAAGAGTGACCCGAGTAGCCATGAGTGACGTACCTGTTCGAGGCCCGGTGGTGATCCCCGCGCACGAGCTGCGCTGGAAGTTCTCCCGCTCCAGCGGTCCAGGCGGTCAGTCGGTCAATACAACTGATTCACGCGTCGAGCTGTTGTTTGATGTGGCACGTTCCCCATCGCTTCCGGCCGCTTGGCGAAAGCGTGCCCTTGAACGCCTGGGCGATCGGCTCGTCGACGGGGTCCTGCAGATCACGGCACAGGAGGAACGCAGCCAGCACCTCAACCGCAGGGCTGCCGAGCGGCGCCTCGCTGATGTGCTGCGGGAGGCGACCGCGCCGCCACCACGACCACGGCGTCCGACGAAACCGTCACGTGGCTCGGTGGAGCGCAGGCTGTCACAGAAGAAGCGGCGGGCACAGACCAAGCGCGGACGCCGCGTCGAGCCCGACGACTGAGCGCAGCGCAAGGGCGGCGCTAGGGCAGCGGCGCGAATGCGATGCGTGGGCGGAACTCGCCACCGAAGTACTCACCGTCACTGGCGACCCACAGACCGGACGTCGTGAGCAGCATGTCTTTGCCACCCACGCCCCTGGTCTTGCCGGGATTCCATGACAGCGCCGACCCCGTTGATGGGTCGATCGCTCCGATTCCGGGGCGATCGACGGCGCCTGGGCCTGCGTAGTCGGCGCCGTACGGGTTGTCGAGCCACCGCTGGTGGCCCTGGACGTAGACGGCGGCCCCACTGACGGCTACCGAGTGCAGGGTGTCGCCACCGGTGTAGTTGATCCAGGTGGGCGCGGCCGGATTAGGGATACCCATGTCGAACCGCGCAGCCGCGTCACACACGTCTGTGCCGATCCCGCCTGACTGCGGGACGAATCCAGTCGCCACCAGGACGAAGTACGACCCATCCGGCGCGAAGTCCACGTCCTTGAGGTAGTTCGGAATGGAACCGGCTGCGCAGGGGCGTTTCAAGGGGGCGTACGACCAGGCGTTGAGCTTGGCGCGGTTCTTGCCCAGGTTGAGCATGACTGCACGCCAACGCTCGGCACCACCGACCGAGGTAAAGTTGCCGATCGCCACCAGACGGCGCTTGTTGGGACTGACAGCGAAACGGTACACGTCGGTGTCGCCAGCGTTGCCGGCCACGCTGCCCTGAACGGCGAGAGAGATGTAGCCGGTGTCGTGCCCGGTCTTCGGGTCAAGACCCTTCAGTCTTCCCTGGTACGCGCCCCCGACGATGAGTCGGCCGCGCGCCATGCGAATCTCGGTAATCGTGCCCGGGGAGAACTGTGGTGCAAACTTCTGGATGACCTGCCCGCTGATGGCGTTGATCTTGGCCAACCCCGGCCGCGCAACGCCGTTGACGTGGGTGAAGTTCCCGCCGATGTAGATCGCCTTGCCCCGTGGCTCGATCGCCCAGACGGTGCCGTCAACGACGGGGGCGAACGGCCTCACCGCGCCCGTCGTGGCGGAGAAGCTCATCAGGTTGTCACGCGCGAAATTCGCAGACCCATCGGAGCTCGCGACCGACTGGAACCGCCCGCCCGCGAAGATCGCGTCTTTACGTTCGGCGAGCGCCAGGACTGTGGGTTGGGAGACCACTGAGTCGCCCAACACCCGGGGTGTGAAGTCCGCCGGGTTGTCGCTGACCACGGCGGTGTGGGTGATAGTGC
>JAHEKZ010000092.1 GCA_024644435.1 Actinomycetes bacterium
CCTCGATGTACTGCACAGCAGCTGTCATGTCCAGGACCTGTTGAACCGTGGCGTCGCCGTAGCCCGACTCGGACAGCTCCGGAAGGTAGTGCGAAACCTTTGCATCCACCGAGACGGCGCCGCTGGACACGTACCGCCCGAAGACCGCCGAGCAGATCGACTTCGACACCGACTGCAGAAGGTGCCGGGTGTCCGGACCCATTCCGTTGAGGTATCTCTCGGTGACGATCTCGCGCCCACGCAGCACGAGGAAACCATCAGTGAATGTGCGCTCGAGGAATCCATCGAAGGAGGCGCCCACGGACGGCGTCGCCTCGACCAGTGGCAACACCGGGCCGCTCCCGCGTGCCAGGGTCACGGTCGGCAACATCTCGTCGATGTGCTGGAACGACCAACGATTGGCCGGTGGCGACTGCCAGTCCCCGAGCGTCATGGCGCCAGGCTGCCACAGATGGGGGCGGGCAGGATGTCAAGAGATCGCGAATCGCTTGTCACGGATCTCCCGAGCCTCTAGCGTTCCTCATGGTCAACTTCTCGCGGAAGTTGTCGTCCAGTCAGTGATGCCCTACCCACGGAGGGTCACATGAGGACCACCTATCGAGTCTTCGCCTACATCATCGCCGCCGAGGTCGCCATCCAGGCCGCCGCCGTCGCCTATGCACTCTTCGGCCTAGGAATCTGGATCGACAAGGACGGCGGGGTGCTGGACAAGGCTGCCATCGAGAGCGAGCCCGACTTCCCCGGCGTCATCGGGTTCGCCATCCACGGCATGAACGGAATGATGCTCATCCCGCTCATCGCATTGATCTTCTTCATCCTCTCCTTCTTCGCCAGGGTCCCGGGCGGCGTCAAGTGGGCCGGCTTCGTGCTCATCGCCGTCATCGTCCAGGTAACTCTCGGGTTGTTCGGTCACGAGATTGCGAGCCTGGGGATTCTGCACGGGATCAACGCGCTGCTGGTGTTCTCGCTTGCTGTCATGGCTGGCAAGCGTGCTGGCACGTCGAGCTCACAGCCCGCATCCGGCACCGCAGCGGCTTCCCACTCGGTCTGAAGTCTTCCCCAGCACCTGAGGCAGGAACTTCACGGTGACGACGCGGTCGAGACTTGTTCTCGCTGCGGTGGCCACTGCAGTCATCGTCGTTCCCCTGGCATGGCTGTGGTGGTCCAGTCTGCTCCCCGACGAGTACTCCGTCATGACGATGGGGTACATGGACTATGGCGACGGGCAGGCCGAGCACGGCGAGACCGGGCACATGGAGTCTGATGCAATCAGCATCACCGAGCTGACAGTTCCTGCGGACGCCAAGCCCGACGTCAGCGTCGACCTGACGGTGCGCAAGGAGACGTTTACGCTGGCGTCCGGCCGCCAGGTCGACGGATACACGGTCAACGGGCAGTCCCCCGGGCCCACGATCCGCGCCACCGAGGGAGACCTGGTCGAGGTCAACCTCATCAACGAGTCAGTGCCCGACGGAGTCGCGCTGCACTGGCACGGCGTGGATGTCCCTAACGCGATGGATGGGGTAGCAGGTGTCACCCAAGACGCCGTTGCGGAAGGCGGCACTTTTTCCTATCGCTTCTATGCCGACCAGGTCGGGACGTACTGGTACCACTCGCATCAGATCTCTCATGAGCAGGTCAAGGGCGGCCTCCTAGGACCACTCGTGGTCAGCCCGGCGGTGAGGGGTGAGCCGAAAGGCAACGAGGTCGTAGATCTGCCCGCCCTCGTGCACATCTACGACGGAGTTCGTACGGTCAACGGCTTTGAGGGCGACGTTGCAGTCGACGCGGCGGCAGGGCAGACCGCCAGGGTGCGCGTCATCAACACCGACAACGGCCCGATGTCGGTCTGGGTCAGCGGAGCCGAGTACCGAGTAGTCGCAGTCGATGGTTATGACATCCACCAGCCCGACACGGTGAGTGGAGAGGCGGTCCTGGTCACGGCCGGCGGACGCGCCGACCTCGAGATCGTGGTCCCTGACTCCGGAGCGCGGGTCGAGCTCGGCGGGAACACCGCCATCCTTCTCGGTCCCGGAGCCGAGGCGGTGACCAAAACGGCGGCCCCCACCGATTTCGTCGACTTCCTCGACTACGGCTCCCCCGCACCGCTCGGTTTCGACCCGGGCACGGCGACCCGTGATTTCGAGTATGTCGTCGATCGCCGACCTGGCCTGCTCGATGGCAAACCAGGACTGTGGTGGACGGTCAACGGCCACATGTACCCCGACGTTCCAATGTTCGCGGTAGCTGAGGGCGACATCGTTCGGATGACGATCGAGAACCACAGTGGTGAAGTGCACCCGATGCACCTGCACGGTCACCATGCAGTGGTGCTGTCCCGAGACGGTGAACCAGCCACGGGGAGCCCCTGGTGGGTTGACTCCCTCAACGTTCGCGACGGCGAGACGTACGACATCGCCTTCGTTGCCGACAACCCGGGCATCTGGCTGGACCACTGCCACAACCTTCCCCACGCCACAGAGGGACTGCTGGCTCACCTGATGTACATCGGCTACACCACGCCCTACATGCTCGGCGGGGCGTCGGGGAACCAGCCCGAGTAGCTGGGCGGGGCGGGCATTCACCGCAAGCCGCCCGATCGGCCTGCGAAATCGCCTAGGCTTTCCCCGGTGACGACATCCTCAGCACTCCGCGTCAGAGTTCGATCAGCCATCACCTTGGCCACGGCCTTCGGACTGTTGTTGGTCGGTCTGCAGCTGGTCGCTCCGGCAAGCGGCGCCAGCGGCAGTCACACCGGCCCGCGGAGCAGTAGCGAGGCCTCCATTGCCGGCGCGTCACGCACGCTCAGCACAGTCATATCTGCTCGTGCGACGCGCAAGTCGTGGAACAACCACGTCACGTGTCGGGCGACCGTGGCAACCCTTCGCCAGGTGCTGGGGAAGAAGAAGAACAACAACGGTGGCGCAACGTACCGAGGGGGCCAGTTCAAGCCCGGCATACCGGATCGCCGATCCTTCAACCCGCCATGCAAACAGAATGGTGTTCCGACCTTCGTGCAGCTGAACCGCGTCAAGGTTGGCGACTGCCACAAGATCAACGCGGATGGCGACTGGACCTGCAACCTCGTCGATCCGAGCGTCCCAAAGCGCCGCACCGTCAAGATGTCGAGCATTCACGTGGAGACCGACAAGAAGTTCCGGAACCGCACCAACTGGACCAGGCCTCGCGGCGACATCCTGATCGACATTCAGGGGTTCGTCTTCTGGGATCCCGGTCATACCAAGGAGTCCTGGCACTTCTACAGCGGGTGGGAGATTCACTCGTTGACCGCCTGGCGGCGTTCACCCAAGCGGTAGGGGGGCGTCACCAACCTACGGTCGTAAGCACCTCTTGAGCGGCTGCCTCGATCGGCACCCCATCGTGATTCGGAACCGACGAATCCTCCACTCCGGCCGAATAGACGGCACTCGCCACAGCGGGCGAGTCGTGAAGCAGCTCAGCCAGCTCCCGTCCGACATCACGGCGACGGATGCGATCGAGCGCCTGGTGGCTGGGTACCTCCAACCGCACCACCTGGAGGTCGGCCGGTTCGACTGCTGCTGCCACCATCTCGCGCTCACCCAGGTCGAAGAGGGCTCCAGCGATGACCACGCGCTCGACGCCTACGGACGTGAAGTTGGTGATCATGGCTCGAAGGTTCCCCATCTTCACCCGCCACAGTGCAACGGGGTCGAGATCCGGTCCGACCCAGCACAGCCAGTCCAGGT
>JAHEKZ010000012.1 GCA_024644435.1 Actinomycetes bacterium
CCGTGACGGGGAGACCGTGCGGATCGATCGGTCGACCCACTAGTCGGCTGGTGCTACGGGGGTCTGGCGGCGATGCATGGAGCGGGTGACCGGGATCGAACCGGCATGGCCAGCTTGGAAGGCTGGGGCTCTACCATTGAGCTACACCCGCGGGGCCACCGATCGACCGACGTGAGGTACTCGGAGGCTGGCGTCTAGACTAGCCGTTCGCGACGGGGCGTAGCGTAGTGGCTAGCGCGCCTGCTTTGGGAGCAGGAGATCGGGAGTTCGAGTCTCCCCGCCCCGACCACCACAGGGCCGACCGGTTCTTGTGACATCACCCGGCAACGGCCCGGGCGACCAAGGAGTACCAGGCACGTGAAGAGCGACGTCGAGACCCTGAGCCCGACCCGAGTGCGGCTGTCAGTCGAGATTCCTTTCGACGAGCTACAGCCGAGCGTTGACTCCGCCTACAAGAAGATCGCCGCCCAGGTCACGATCCCAGGCTTTCGCAAGGGCAAGGTGCCGGCTCGCATCATCGACCAACGTGTCGGACGCGGTGCGGTACTTGACGAGGCGGTCAACGAGGCACTCCCCAAGGCGTACGGAGATGCAGTCACGGAGAACGAGCTCAAGGTGCTCGGCCAGCCCGACGTCGAGATTGGCGAGTTCGCTGATGGCGTTTCGTTGACGTTCACGGCCGAGGTTGACATCCGACCCGCCATTGAGCTCCCCGACTTTGAGTCGCTCGAGGTCGAGGTTGACGTCGCTGAGGTCAGCGACGCCGACATCGACGCCGAGCTCGACCAGCTGCGCGAGCGCTTCGCGACACTCAAGCCGGTCGACCGCGGAACGGCCACCGGCGACATGCTGTCGCTCACGCTGGCTTCCACCAAGGACGGCGAGCCGGTCGAAGACCTCTCGGCCGCCGGGCTGACGTACGAGGCCGGCAGCGAGGGTCTGCTCCCCGGCCTCGACGAGGCCGTCATCGGCCTCAAGGAGGGCGAGGAGGGCACCTTCCTCGTGACGCCGGATGCCGGCGAGCACGAGGGCCAGGAGGTCGAGGTCACGGTCACCGTTGTCTCGGTCCGCGAGCGCGAGCTTCCCGAGCTGGACGACGACTTTGCTCAGACGGTCAGCGAGTTCGACACGCTCGACGAGCTCCGCGACACGGTGCGCAGCGAGATCGAGCCTCGCAAGAAGGTTGAGCAGCTGATGGCCGCCCGAGACGCCGTGCTCGAGGCCTTGATCGCGGCTGTCGAGGTGCCACTTCCGGAAGGCGTCGTCGCCAGTGCCCTGGGCGACCACTTCGGCGATGGCCACGGCGACGAGGCCCACAAGGAGGAGTTCGAGGCCCAGGTGCGCGACTCGTTGACCCGCGACATCGTCCTCGACACCCTTGCCGACCGCGACGACGTCGAGGTAAGCCAGGCCGAGATCACCGAGTACCTGATCCGCCAGGCTCCGCAGTACGGCATGACCCCTGACCAGTTCGCCCAGGCAGTTGCCCAGGCCGGTCAGGTCGGGGCCATCGTCGGTGATGTCCGCCGGTCCAAGGCCCTGTCCGTCGTCCTGGAACAGGCGACGGTCCGTGACTCCGCTGGAGAGCTCGTCGAGCTGTCGGCCACCTCTGATGACACCGAGACCGCAGAGGCGGCGATCGAGGCAGAGGCGACGGCCGAAGGAGAGACCGGCGAAGAGTCAGAGGCCGAGTCGCAGTCCTAGGCGCTTTCTTCCGTCAGCGAACACCCCGGCACTTCGGATGGCGTCGGGGTGTTCCGACGTTAGGGTCGACGTACGTCCTTGATGTGAAAGGTGGACTCGTGACCGACAGCGCGACAACTGGCCTCCCACTGCCGTACCCGGGGTTGTCCCTGCCCGAGGCGCGGGCTCCCCAGTCTCAGGCCAACGGCTTCGACGACTCCGTCTACCAGCGACTGCTGCGTGAGCGCATCATCTTCTTGGGCTCTCAGGTGGAAGACACCATCGCCAACGCCCTCTCGGCCCAGATGCTGCTGCTGGCAGCTGAGGACCCCGAGAAGGACATCTACCTCTACATCAACTCCCCAGGTGGCTCGGTCTCGGCCGGCATGGCGATCTACGACACGATGCAGTTCGTCCCGTGCGACGTCGCCACCGTGGCGATGGGGCTGGCGGCGTCCATGGGGCAGTTCCTGCTCTGCGCTGGGGCCGAGGGCAAGCGGTACGCGCTGCCACACGCGCGGATCATGATGCACCAGCCGTCCGGCGGCATCGGCGGAACGGCGTCCGACATCAAGATCCAGGCCGAGCAGATGCTCTACACCAAGAAAAAGATGGCCGAGCTGATCGCGACTCACACCGGCCAGCCCCTTGACGCCATCGAGTCCGACTCCGACCGCGACCGTTGGTTCACCGCCGACGAGGCCAAGGAGTACGGCTTCGTCGACCACGTCGTCAGCCAGGCGCGTGACGTCGCCGGCAGCGGTGGAACCAACGCCTGACCCCCTGCGCTCTTCGACTCGACTTCGACGGAAGGACCCCACCACCGTGAGCAGCCCCAACAGACTGTGGAGCGCCAGCCCCACTGTCAGTGACGTCATTCGCTCTGCTCCGCAGGCGCGCTACATCCTTCCTGAGTTCCGCGAGCGCACTGCGCAGGGTGAGCGCCTGCACAACCCGTACACCAAGCTCTTCGAAGAGCGGATCATCTTCCTCGGTGTGCAGATCGACGACGCGTCAGCAGACGACGTGATGGCGCAGCTGCTCTGCCTCGAGTCGATGGACCCCGACCGCGACATCTCGATCTACATCAACTCGCCCGGTGGCTCCTACACGGCCATGACGGCTATCTACGACACGATGCAGTTCATCAAGCCGCACGTGCACACTGTGTGCCTCGGCCAGGCTGCGTCTGCGGCCGCTGTTCTGCTGGCTGCGGGCAGTGCCGGCAAGAGGTCGGCGCTGCCGCACTCCCGGATCTTGATTCACCAGCCCTACACCGAGGGTGGTGGACAGGGGTCGGACATCGAGATCCAGGCGAACGAGATCTTGCGCATGCGCGAAGAGATGGAAGGCATCCTCGCGGCGCACACCGGTAAGACTCCTGAGGACGTCCGCAAGGACATCGAGCGCGACAAGATCCTCACCGCCGACGACGCCAAGGAGTACGGCATCGTCGACCAGGTGATCAGCAGCCGCAAGAGCGCGGCGTCCGTGTGATTGTTCGGGGCTGATTGGGCGACTCGCCCGGCCTGACAGCGGGTAAAGCGCGCTCCGACGGGGTACCGTCGTCGGGTGCGACGCCCTCCGGGACGCCAGCACAGTTGTTCATGACCTTAGTTCTCCAAGTCGTCGGAGCCGGCCGAGCAAGGGAGTCACGTGGCACGCATCGGTGAGAGCGGCGATCTGCTCAAGTGCTCCTTCTGCGGAAAGAGCCAGAAGCAGGTCAAGAAGCTCATTGCTGGGCCAGGCGTCTACATCTGTGACGAGTGCATCGACCTCTGCAACGAGATCATTGAAGAAGAGCTGTCAGAGTCGACCGAGGTCACCTGGGACGAGCTGCCCAAGCCGCGCGAGATCTACGACTTCCTCGGTGAGTACGTCATCGGCCAGGACACCGCGAAGAAGGCGCTCGCCGTTGCCGTCTACAACCACTACAAGCGTCTGCGAGCCGGCGAGTCCGGACGCAAGACCGATGACTCCGTCGAGCTGGCGAAGTCGAACATCCTGCTGCTCGGCCCGACAGGTTGCGGCAAGACCCTGCTGGCGCAGACCCTGGCGCGGATGCTCAACGTCCCGTTCGCCATCGCCGATGCCACCGCGCTCACTGAGGCCGGGTACGTGGGCGAGGACGTCGAGAACATTCTGCTCAAGCTCATCCAGGCCGCTGACTACGACGTCAAGAAGGCCGAGCAGGGGATCATCTACATCGACGAGATCGACAAGATCGCCCGCAAGAGCGAGAACCCGTCGATCACTCGCGATGTGTCGGGCGAGGGCGTGCAGCAGGCGCTGCTGAAGATCCTCGAAGGCACCACGGCGTCCGTACCGCCGCAGGGTGGACGCAAGCACCCCCACCAAGAGTTCATCCAGATCGATACCACCAATGTGCTCTTCATCGTCGGTGGTGCGTTCGACGGTCTCGAGCACATCATCAACCAGCGCGTTGGCAAGAAGGGCATCGGTTTCGGCGGCGAGATCGAAGGCAAGGCCGAGCGCGACGCCAAGGACATCTTCGGCCAGGTCAAGCCCGAAGACCTCGGCAAGTTCGGCATGATCCCCGAGTTCATCGGACGCCTGCCGGTGCTGACCGCTGTCCAGAGGCTGCGCCCGGAAGACATCCAGCAGATCCTCACCGAACCGAAGAACGCCCTCGTCAAGCAGTACGTCAAGCTTTTCGAGCTCGATGACGTCGAGCTCGAGTTCACCGAGGATGCTCTGGAGGCCATCGCGGAGCAGGCCATCATGCGCGGCACTGGTGCGCGAGGTCTGCGGGCGATCCTCGAAGAGGTGCTCCTGGCCGTGATGTACGAGGTGCCGAGCCGCGCCGACGTGGCGCGCGTCGTCATCACGCGCGACGTCGTCCTCGAGCACGTGTACCCGACGTTGGTGCAGCGCGAGAAAGAGTCCAAGCGCGAGCGTCGCGAGAAGTCGGCCTAGTCCGCCCCGACTCCTGCCGCCTCCCGCCGGCGCCCGACCGCTCGAGAGTCACGAAAACGCCGTCTGAGGCGCCGCCGAATCAGCAGTTTCGTGCCAGTCGCGCTAGTTGTCGGCGAGTTCGACGGTGACCGACAGCTCTGACGCGCCCTCGTCTGATGCGCCCTCGACCAGTTCGAGCACGGCGATCCTCCCGACAGCTGACAGGTCTCCGTGGGCTTGCTGCAGCTGGGCCACCTGCTCGGCTGTCCCTCGAACCTCGGCCCGGGTGACCTCGGTCCGCATCGACGCCTTGGCGTCAGACTTCGCCTTGCGGATGTCGCCCAGGACGGTAGAGACCGTGTCGAGCAGGGCGACGTCGCCGCCTTCCGCAACTGCCCGTACCTCGTCGGCCGTTGGCCATGATGCCCGGTGCACCGAGCCGTCTTGCCACCATGACCACACCTCTTCGGTGACGAACGGCAGCACCGGTGCAAAGAGCCGATGCAGCACCGACAGAGCCGTGGCAAGGGTTGCGCGCGCTGAACGGGCTCCAGCATCGGACGCGTCTCGGTAGGCCCGCTCCTTCACCAGTTCGACGTAATCGTCGGTGAACGACCAGAAGAACGACTCGGCCAGCTCGAGGGCCCGCGCATAGTTGTAGTCGTCGAATGCCCGGGTGGCGTCGTCGACGACAGTGGCGAGCCTGGCCATGAGCGCGCGGTCGAGCGGCTCGGTGATCGCCGACACATCGAAGGCCAGTGACTGATCGGCGCCGACCCCCAGCACGAACTTGCTGGCGTTCAGCACCTTGATCGCCAGACGGCGGCCGACCTTCATCTGACCGACGTCGAAGGCCGTGTCGGTTCCTGGCCGGCCGCTGGCAGCCCAGTACCGGACGCCGTCAGACCCATACTCGTCGAGCAGATCCATAGGAGTCACCACATTGCCCTTGGACTTACTCATCTTCTTGCGGTCGGGGTCGAGGATCCAGCCTGAGATGGCGACGTCACTCCACGGGACGACGTCGTGTTCGGCATTGGCGCGCACGACCGACGAGAACAACCAGGTGCGGATGATCTCGTGTGCCTGTGGGCGCAGGTCCATCGGGAAGACCCGTGCGTACAGGTCGTCGTCGTACGACCATCCACCGGCGATCTGGGGTGTGAGGGAAGACGTCGCCCAGGTGTCCATGACGTCGGGGTCGCCGATGAAGCCACCGGCTGTTCCACGCTGGTCCT
Organism: Actinomycetes bacterium; assembly: GCA_024644435.1. Taxonomy (GTDB): domain Bacteria; phylum Actinomycetota; class Actinomycetes; order JAHEKZ01; family JAHEKZ01; genus JAHEKZ01. The sequence goes on from JAHEKZ010000012.1 coordinate 5,838, forward strand.
CGGTGAAGCCAGGGGGCGTCTGCGACTGCGGGTCGATCGGCAGCGAGTCATCGGTGGGAACGATGGGGTGGTCGTAGTCGGGCTCGGCGTTGGCGTCGAGGTGGTACCAGAGCGGCAGGGGAACTCCGAAGAAGCGCTGGCGCGAGATCAGCCAGTCGCCGTTGAGACCGGAGACCCAGTTGTCGTAGCGCACCTTCATGTGCGCCGGGTGCCAGTGCAGCTCGGCGCCACGGGCCAGGAGACTCTCGCGCAGCAGCTCGTCGCGTCCGCCGTTACGGATGTACCACTGCCGGGTGCTGACGATCTCGAGAGGCTTGTCACCCTTCTCGAAGAACTTCACCGGGTGCTTGATCGGTCGTGGTTCGCCGATCAGGTCGCCGCTCTCGACCAGCATCTCGACGATTGTCTTCTTGGCGGTGAAGACGGTCGACCCGGCGAGGCGTGCATAGGCGGTGCGTCCGGCGGCGGATGCGATGGCGTCCGGGATGTCGGCAATCACGCGTCCGTCGCGCCCGATGATCGCCCTGGTGGGCAGGTTGAGCTCGCGCCACCAGATCACGTCGGTGAGGTCGCCGAAGGTGCAGATCATCGCGATGCCGGTGCCCTTCTCAGGGTCGGCCAGGGGGTGGGCAAGGACCGGGACCTCCACGCCGAAGAGCGGCGTGTGAACGGTGCTGCCGAACAGTGGTTGGTACCGCTCGTCGTCCGGGTGGGCGACGAGCGCCACACACGCGGGGATCAGCTCGGGACGCGTGGTGTCGATCGTGATGACGTCGCCATCGGGTCGGTGGAAGGTGATGGCGTGGTAGGCGCTGTCGCGCTCGCGGTCCTCGAGCTCGGCCTGGGCGACCGCGGTGCGGAACGAGACATCCCAGAGAGTGGGAGCCTCGGCCTGGTACGCCTCGCCGCGATCGAGGTTGCGCAGGAAGGCGCGCTGCGAGACGCCGCGGGCACGCTCGTCGATCGTCTGGTAGGTCATCGTCCAGTCGACTGACAGCCCGAGCTGGCGCCACAACGCCTCGAAGACCTGCTCGTCCTCGACGGTCAGCCGTTCGCAGAGCTCGACGAAGTTGCGCCGTGAGATCGGGATCTGCTGCTTGCCCGGTTCGGCCGGCGGCTCGAAGTCGGGGTCGTACGGAAGTGTGGGCTCGCACCGGACGCCGTAGTAGTTCTGTACGCGCCGCTCAGTGGGCAGGCCGTTGTCGTCCCATCCCATCGGGTAGAAGACCTCACGGCCACACATCCGCTGGTACCGGGCGATCGCGTCGGTGTGGGTGTAGCTGAAGACGTGCCCGACGTGGAGCGAGCCGCTGACCGTTGGCGGGGGAGTGTCGATGGAGTAGATCTCGTCGCGGGTCTTGGTGCGGTCGAAGCGGTACGTGCCCTGCTCGTCCCAGACCTGTTGCCAGGCGCTCTCGATGCCGTCGATCGACGGTTTGTCGGGAACGCGGGCGCTGGTGGTGTTCGACGGCTCCATGGGAGGCAATCGTAGAGAGGGCCTTCTCCCTAGACTCACCCCCGTGACCCCAGACGCGCAGACTCCCGACCAGCCCTCCGATGAAGAGGCTCAGGGGCTGCTCGCCCTCGAGGTCGAGTTGATCCGCCGGGCACCGGAATCCCAGATCGAACCGACCCTCGACCGAGTTCGTGCCGTCCTCGATCTGATGGGCAGTCCCGAACGTAGTTTTCCGGCGATACATGTGGCCGGGACGAACGGTAAGTCCTCCACCACGGCGATGATCGACTCGTTGCTGACCGCGTACGGTCTCAGGACCGGGCGCTTCACCAGCCCCCACCTGGAGACCATCCGTGAGCGGATTCGGCTCGATGGCGAGCTGATCGACTCCGGGAGGCTGCTGGCAGCCTGGGAAGATCTCGCGCCGTACATCGCCATCGTTGAGGCTGATGGTGGGCGTGCGCTGACCTTCTTCGAGGTGCTGACTCTGCTGGCATTCGTGGCGTTCGCGGATGCTCCGGTGTCGGTGGGGGTCATCGAGGTGGGGTTGGGCGGGGTCTGGGACTCCACCAACGTGATCACGCCTCCCGTCGGCGTGGTGCTGCCGATCGGCATGGACCACATGGACTGGCTCGGGGACGATCTCGCCACGATCGCCGGCCAGAAGGCCGGGATCATCAAACCGGGCATGGTGGCGGTGATCGCGGAGCAGGATCCCGTGGTGTCGGACGTGCTGCTGGAGCGGGCTGCGGAGGTTGGCGCAGTCGTCCTGCGCGAGGGCGTCGACTTCGGACTGGTCGACCGTCAGGTGGCGGTGGGCGGTCAGCTCCTCACCCTACGAGGCGTCGGCGGAACCTATGAGGACGTGTTCCTGCCGTTGCACGGTGAGCACCAGGCGCGCAACGCTGCCTGCGCCCTTGCCGCCGTCGAGGCGTTCCTTGGCGGGGCGTCGGGAGCCCTCGATGGCGATGCCGTGGGAGAGGGCTTCGCGGCGGTCGCCGTCCCCGGACGCCTCGAAGTGATCAGACGCACCCCAGCAGTGATCCTCGACGTCGCGCACAACCGCCAGGGGATGGAGGCACTCGTCGAGGCAGTCTTCGGAGCATTCACGTTCACCCGGCTGGTCGGGGTGGTCGGTGTGCTCAGCGACAAGGACGCCGAGGGCATCCTGTCGGCGCTCGAGCCGCTGCTGGCCGAAGTGGTGATCACTCGCTCGAACTCGCCACGCGCCATCGACCCCGACGACCTGGGTGAGCTGGCCGCCGACATCTTCGGCGAAGACCGGGTGATCGTCGAGCACTCGCTTCCGGACGCTCTGGAGCGGGCCGTCACCGCCGCGGAGGACTCCGGCGACCTCGCCGGGGTCGGCGTCCTGGTGACCGGGTCGGTCACGGTGGTGGGCCAGGCCCGCGCCCTGCTGCGCTCGCGGCGCTGAGCGGGGAGACTGGTCACATGCGCGTTATTGCGGCGAGCGTCCTGACCTTTGAGGGACTGATTGTTCTTCTCGCGATCCCGGTCGCAATCACGCTCGGTGGAGTGGAGCCAGCCGTTGCCATCGCCGGTGGACTTGTGCTTGCCGTGTTCTGCCTCATCGTGGCCGGATCGCTCTCGAGGCCGTGGGGCTACCGTGCGGGCTGGGTCGTGCAGGGGTTGGTGTTGGCCAGTGGGTTCGTCGTCCACGCGATGTTTCTGGTGGGTGGGCTCTTCGTAGCCCTGTGGGTGGTGGGACTGCGGGTCGGGCGTCGCGGCGAAGAGCTGCACGCCGAGCGATGGGCCGGTATTGATGACCCAGAGGCGACGCCGCCAGAGCCCGCTGGCTAGAGTTTCGCCCGTCCTGGTCGGCATCGCCGGCCCTACTCAGCCAGTCCCAGGAGTTCCTCGTGTCTGAGCGCACCCTTGTCCTCGTCAAGCCGGACGGCGTCCGCCGTGGTCTCGTCGGCGAGGTCATCTCGCGGATCGAACGCAAGGGCTACACCCTGGTCGCGGCAGAGCTGCGGACGCTCGACCGCACGACCGCCGAGTCGCACTACGGCGAGCACGCCGACAAGCCGTTCTTCGGTGACCTGGTCGACTTCATCACGGGCGGGCCGCTGTTGGCGGCCGTGATTGAGGGCCCGGACGCCATCGAGGCGTGGCGCACCATGATGGGCGTCACGAACCCGATCAAGTCGGCCCCCGGCACGATTCGCGGCGACCTGGCGAACGTGATGCAGGAGAACCTGGTGCACGGTTCCGACTCGCCCGAGTCGGCTGCCCGCGAGGTAGCCCTCTTTTTTCCATCCCTTTAGGTCAGGTCGAGACTTTTTCGCACTTTTTGGGGGAGGGGCCCGACGCGGGTATCGTGGGCCGCTGACGCTCCGCCCGTTGCCGCGTCCCGTAAGGCGCGTTTCCCCGTTCTCGGAAGGCTCTCATGAGCAACATGTCTTTCATCGGCCGCGATATGGCCGTCGACCTTGGCACCGCCAACACGCTGGTCTATGTCCGCGGCCGTGGGGTGGTGCTGAACGAACCCTCCGTCGTGGCGATCAACCAGACGTCAGGTGGCATCTTGGCCGTCGGTGCCGACGCTAAGAAGATGATTGGCCGCACGCCCGGCAACATCGTGGCCATTCGTCCGCTCAAGGACGGCGTCATCGCCGACTTCGACACCACTGAGCGCATGCTCCGCTACTTCATCCAGAAGGTGCACAAGCGGCGTCACCTCGCCAAGCCTCGCATCGTCGTGTGCGTGCCCAGCGGTATCACCGGCGTCGAGCAGCGGGCGGTCAAAGACGCTGGCTACGCCGCGGGCGCCCGCAAGGTCTACATCATCGAAGAGCCGATGGCTGCGGCCATCGGTGCCGGTCTTCCGGTTCACGAGCCCATGGGCAACATGGTTGTCGACATCGGTGGCGGCACCACCGAGGTCGCCGTCATCTCGCTCGGCGGAATCGTGACGGCGCAGAGCATTCGCGTCGGCGGCGACGAGCTCGACAACGCGATCATTCACTATGTGAAGAAGGAGTACTCGCTGCTCCTCGGTGAGCGCACCGCAGAAGAGATCAAGATGGCCATCGGTTCAGCCTTCCCGATCCCTGATGAGCCGCACGCTGAGATCCGCGGACGTGACCTGGTCTCTGGGCTGCCGAAGACCATCGTCGTATCGGCCGAAGAGATCCGAAAGGCGCTCGAAGAGCCGGTCAACCAGATCGTGGACGCGGTCAAGACCACCCTCGACAAGTGTCCGCCCGAGCTGTCCGGCGATATCATGGACCGCGGCATCGTCCTCACCGGTGGCGGCGCGTTGCTCAAGGGCCTCGACGAGCGACTCAAGCACGAGACCGGCATGCCGATCTTGATCGCCGACGACCCCCTCGACTCCGTGGCCATGGGGTCGGGCAAGTGCGTCGAGGAGTTCGAGGCCTTGCAGCAGGTCCTGATCTCCGAACCGCGGCGCTGACCCGGCGTCTGCCCTCGGCGTCGCCCCGATCACGGTCGCCTAGGCTGCGCTGACGATGAGGGATACCCGCCGAACCAGGATCGTGCTCGCAGTTCTGCTGCTGACCGCGTTTACCTTCATCACCCTCGATGCCCGCGGCGGCGAGGGATCGATCCTTGATCGCCTGCGTGAGTCGGCCTCGTCAGTCTTCGGTCCGATCGAGCGCGCGGCGGCGTCCGTGGTGAACCCGGTTGCCGACTTCATCGACGGCATCACGTCGATCAACTCCACTGCAGACAAGATCGACGCGCTCGAGGCAGAGAACGACGAGCTGCGCCGGCAGCTGCTCACCGCTCCGCTCGACCAGTCGCGTCTGGACGAGCTGGACAGGCTCCTGCGGGTGTCGTCACTCGGCGACTACGAGATCGTGCCTGCGCAGGTGATCGCAGTGGCAGCGGGGAACGGCTACGCGCGAACGGTCACGGTCGACGCCGGCACGCGTGATGGCATCAAGCGCGACCAGACGGTGCTCAACGGCGACGGACTGGTGGGACGGGTGATCGCGGCCGGGCCCGGAACCGCGACCATCCTGCTGCTCACTGACCCCGAGTTCGGGGTCGGTGCGCGCCTGGCCGCGTCCACCGAGACCGGCTTCTTGCGAGGCAACGGGCGTGAGCAGATGGGCCTCGAGCTCTACAACCCCCAAGCGGTCGTGGAGGAGGGCAACGTTGTTGTCACTCTGGGCAGCCCCAACGGTCGCCCCTTCGTGCCGGGTGTCCCGATCGGTCAGGTGACCAGCGTCATCGCCACACCCGGGGGTCTGTCTCGCCTGGCCGAGGTCGAGCCCTTCGCCCAGGTGACCTCCCTCGACCTGGTGGGTGTGGTGATCGAGCCGCCGAGGCGCAACCCACGTGACGCCCTCGTCCCCACGACCGACGCGTCGTCCTCGCCGAGTCCCTCACCTTCACCATGAGGTCGAGACCATGACGACAGGGCGGGTGCTGCTCAGCACGCTCCTGGTGGTCACGTCGGCCGTGCTGCAGGTCACCGTGGTGAACCGACTTCCGCTGCCCGGAGCCGAGCCTGACCTGGTACTGCTCGTCGTCATCGCGCTGGGGATCGTGGTGGGCCCGACGGCGGGCGCGTCGATCGGGTTCGGTGCCGGGTTGCTCGTCGACCTGCTGCCGCCCACGGCCACCGAGTTCGGGCGGTGGGCGCTCGTCTTCTGCATCATCGGATATTTGGCGGGCCAGATCCAGATCGACGCCCGTCGTTCTGTGCTGATCATCCTTGGTGCGGTGGCCGGGTTGGCCGCCCTGTCGTCCCTGCTCTTCGCCGGGGTGGGCCTGTTGTTCGGGGATCCGCGGGTCTCCGGCGAGCTCGTCGTTTCGACCACGGTGTCCAGTGTTCTGTACGATCTGTTGTTGGCTCCCTTTGTGATTCCTGGCGTGATGGCATTGGCGCGTCGAACTGCTCTCAACCCAGCGGCCATCTAGCGACCGCTGTGCATGAATGTGTGGTGTGACACCGATCACCGTCACACCGAGGAACGGCCCCGTGGCAACGAGCGTCAGAGCATGGGGACACCGCTCGCACCGCTGACCGATGCCGCTTGGAGACCACCGTGACAGACCGTTCCCGGACGCGTCTCGTGGTGCTGCAGGTGCTGGTCTTCTCACTGCTCGCGGCTCTCGGTGGCCGGCTCTGGTACATGCAGGTCGTGGCCGGTGCCGAGTACCAGGCGGCGGCGTCCGAGAACCGCATCCGCGAGGTCGTGACCCCGGCTGTCCGCGGAGCCATCCTGGACGCCCAGGGGCGTCCGCTCGTGCAGAACCGAACGTCGCTGGTGGTCTCGGTCGACCGCTCGACGCTGCTCGACCTGCCAGACGACGGCGATCAAGTGGTTCGCAAGCTCTCCCGCGTCCTCGACATCCCCTACCGCAGGCTCGACCGACAGCTGACGCTCTGTGGGGCCCCGGGTGCCGCCGAACCACCCGTGTGCTGGAACGGTTCGCCCTACCAGCCCATCCCGGTGGCCGAGGACGTTCCCGCCAACACCGCGCTGCAGGTCATGGAGCGCGGCGAAGAGTTCCCTGGCGTCGCCGCCGAGATGACAGCGATCCGCGACTACCCGGCCCCGTTCGGTGCCAGGGCCGCACAGCTGCTCGGCTACATCGGCCCGATCTCTGCCGACGAGCTCGCTGCGGCCGAAGCCAAGGAAGGGCGCCGCGGCAGCACCTACACCAACTTCGACCTGGTCGGACGCGGTGGTCTCGAGCAGGTGTACGACGGATTCCTGCGCGGTAAGCCGGGGGTCAAGAAGCTCGCTGTCGACTCGGCAGGGAACGTCACCGGAACGGTGGCCGAGCGTGACGCGACGCCGGGCAACTACCTGGTCACCAGCATTGATGCCCACGTACAGAAGGTCGTCGAAGATCAGCTGAAAGCGGCGATCAAGCGAGCGAACACCCCCGGTGAGAACGGGCAGGATCGGGCCTTTCCCGCCAAGACCGGAGCGGCCATCGTCATGGAGGTCGACACCGGTCGTGTGGTGGCGATGGCCAGCTATCCCGACTACAACCCTGGGATCTGGGTAGGGGGAGTCACCAACGACCAGTTCGCGAGGCTCTCTAGCGAGAAGGCAGGAAACCCGCTGATCAACCGGGCGATCCAAGGTGAGTACGCACCGGCCTCAACCTTCAAGATCGTCGGGGCGGCAGCTGCGGCCGCCGCCGGGTACAGCCTGAATGGCCCGTACCAGTGCTCGGACCAGTTCACGGTCCCCGGATCGACGCAGACGTTCTCGAACTTCGAGGCCGGCATGACCGAGTCGATGACACTCGCCCGTGCCATCGAGGTGTCGTGCAACACCGTCTTCTACGGCCTCGCCTACCGGATGTACGTCGAAGAGGGCGGCCAGGACGCCGGACCCAACGCTCCCGAGTACCTCATGAACACCGCGCGCGGTCTGGGGTACGGCTCGACCACCGGAATCGACCTGCCGTCAGAGGCCGCCGGACGCCTCCCCGACCGTGAGTGGCGTCAGCAGTACTGGGAAGACAACAAGAACTACTACTGCAACTTCGACGAGGTGGCCTCCGCTGCGGACCGGGCCAACGACTACCTGCGGGCCATCGCCAAGGAGAACTGCGTCGACGGATACCTGCTGCGCCCGGGTGACGCGGTGCTGGCTGCCATCGGTCAGGGTGACGTACTCGCCACCCCGCTGCAGGTCGCGCATGCCTACGGCGCAATCGCGAACGGGGGCACGCTCTACCGCCCTCAGGTGGCCAGAGCGGTGCTCTCGCCGGAGGGTCAGGTCGTCAAGAACTTCAAGCCCAAGGCACAGGGCAAGGTTCCGGCGTCCAACACGACCGTGCAGTACATCCAGAACGCCTTGGCGAACGTCCCGGTCTCCGGTTCGGCCGCTTACCGCTACACCACGTTTCCGCTCGACAAGATCCCGGTGGCCGCCAAGACCGGTACCGGCCAGGTCGAGGGCAAGGCGACCACCTCGTGGTACGCCTCGTACGCGCCGGCGAACGACCCCAAGTACGTCGTCCTGATGATGGTTCCCGAAGGTGGCACGGGTTCAGGTACCTCTGCCCCGAGCGTGAACGAGATCTACAAGGCGTTGTTCGGGATCGAGGGATTGCAGGTCAACCCGAAGAAGGCCATCGTCCCCGACGGCAACCCCATCAAGACGCTGCCCACAGTCAACGCCGACGGCACCATCGACCTGCCCAAGGATGACGGGCTGCCCGGCTCGTCCGAGAGCGGCATCCCGGCCGCGAACACCGACGACAAGAAGTCGAAGAAGAACGGCCGACGGCGTAGGCGGGAGACCCCATGACACTGGGCTACCCGCAGACCGTCCTCTCGCCCCGACGTCGCCGCGGGTCTTTGCGTGCACGCGCGATGGGGCGAGACTCCATCCTGCGCCGGTTCGACTGGGTGCTGTTCATCGCCGCTCTCGGGCTGAGCGTGGCGGGTGCAGTCTTCGTCTACTCCGCGACTCGCGTGGTACCGGCGGGCGAGGACCCTCAGGCGTACTTCAAGCGCCATCTGCTCAACTTGATGATCGGGTTGCTGCTCGGCTTCGCCACCATGCTCTTCGACTACCGCACCCTGCGCGCGTACGCCCCGTTCGTCTACATCGCCTCGGTCATCGGGCTCGTCGCGGTCCTGGTCGTGGGAACGGAGATCAACGGAGCCCAGGCCTGGATCCAGCTGCCCGGCGGCTTCACCATCCAGCCGTCAGAGTTCATGAAGGTGGCGCTGGCGGTGGGTTTGGCCATGCTGCTGGCTGAGCGCCGCGATGGTGAGACCGAACCGCAGCTCCCCGACGTCGCCTTTGCCCTGCTGATCGCCGCCGTTCCCATCGGGCTGGTCATGCTGCAGCCCGACCTCGGCACAGCCGTGGTGATGGGCATGATCGTCCTCGGCATTCTCGCCGTGGCCGGCACGCGGATCTCGTGGCTGGTGGCGCTGCTGGTGTTGGGCGTTGTTGGCGCATTCATCGCGGTACAGGTGGGCGTGCTCGACCAGTACCAGATCGACCGCCTGCTGGCCTTCGCGAACCCGGACCTCGACCCTCAGGGTGTCGGCTACAACACGAACCAGGCCAGGATCACCGTCGGCGCTGGCTCGATATTCGGTGCCGGTCTCTTCCACGGAACCCAGACGGCGGGCGGGTTTGTCCCTGAGCAGCAGACCGACTTCATCTACACCGTCGTTGCCGAGGAGATGGGTTTCGTCGGCAGCATCGGCATCATTGCCCTGTTCGCGGTCGTCCTCTGGCGCGCACTGCGGATCGCGGTGCGGGCCGAAGACCTCTTCGGCACCCTCATGGCAACGGGCATTGTCTGTTGGTTCGCCTTTCAGATGTTCCAGAACATCGGCATGGTGATCGGGATCATGCCCGTCACGGGCGTCCCGCTGCCATTCGTCTCGTACGGCGGCACCAGTATGTTCGCGAACTGGATGGCCATTGGGCTGCTCGAGAACGTCCACCTCAGACGCGCCTTGCGCTGACCCCCCAGCTCGCCGAGTGCACACCTGGTGGACGCTCTGACGCGCCGAGTGCACACCTGGTTGACACTTCCGACCAGCCTCGTTCGTCCTGTGTCACTCAGGTGTGCACTCGGCGCGGATTTGTGTCATCTGACTGTGCACTCGGCGGGGTTGGGGTCGGCCGCGTACGCTGGTCGGGTCCCCACCCCCACGGAGGTCCTTCATGTCGGCCGAGCCGATTGACGCGGTTGCACCGGCCGGGTCTGCCGACACCGTCGAGTCGGTCTTTCCCCAGCTGGAAGCGCTGCTGCCGTTGGTGCAGAAGCCGATCCAGTACGTGGGCGGAGAGCTCAACGCCGTCAGCAAGCCGTGGGAGTCCACGACCGTCCGATGGGCACTGATGTACCCGGACGCGTACGAGGTCGGCGTGCCCAACCAAGGCGTCCAGATCCTCTACGAGGTGCTCAACGAGCAGTCGGACGTGCTGGCCGAGCGCACCTACTCGGTGTGGGCCGACCTCGAGGCACTCATGCGTCAGCACGATGTTCCGCAGTTCACGGTGGACGCCCACCGCCCGGTGGGGGCCTTCGACGTGTTCGGTCTGTCGTTCGCCACCGAGCTCGGCTACACCAACATGCTGACCGCACTTGACCTCGCCGGTATCCCCCTGCACGCACGTGACCGGCGAGACGAGCACCCGATCGTGCTCGCGGGTGGTCACGCGGCCTTCAACCCTGAGCCGATCGCACAGTTCATCGACGCTGCCGTCATCGGCGACGGTGAGCAGGCAGCTCTGGAGATCACCGCACTGATCCGCGACTTCAAGGCCGAGGGGTCACCCGGTGGTCGCGAACAGCTGTTGATGCGCCTGGCCCAGACCGGCGGTGTCTACGTACCCGCCTTCTATGACGTCGAGTACCACGACGACGGCCGCATCAAGCGAGTGATGCCCAACCGGCCCGGAGTGCCGTGGCGGGTCAGCAAGCACACCGTGACTGATCTCGATGCCTGGCCGTACCCCAAGAAGCCGCTCGTTCCGTTGGCCGAGAGCGTGCACGAACGTGCCAGTGTCGAGATCTTCCGCGGGTGCACCAGGGGATGCCGGTTCTGCCAGGCGGGCATGATCACCCGGCCGGTGCGCGAGCGCAGCATCACCGGCATCGGCGAGATGGTCGAGCAGTCTCTTCAGGCCACCGGCTTCGAGGAGGTGGGGCTGCTCTCGCTCTCCAGTGCTGACCACTCCGAGATCAAGGAGGTGGCGAAGGGGCTGGCCGATCGCTACGAGGGGACCAACACCTCGCTCTCGCTACCGAGCACCAGGGTCGACGCCTTCAACATCGACCTCGCCAACGAGCTGAGCCGCAGTGGCCGTCGCTCGGGCCTGACCTTCGCCCCCGAGGGAGGCAGCGAGCGCATCCGCAAGGTGATCAACAAGATGGTCACCGAGGAAGACTTGATCAGGACCGTCACGACGGCTTACGGCAACGGCTGGCGTCAGGTGAAGCTCTACTTCATGTGTGGCCTGCCGACCGAGACTGACGATGACGTGCTGCAGATCGCTGAGCTGGCGCGCGAGGTGATCAAGACCGGACGCGAGGTCGCGGGACGCAAGGACATCCGCTGCACCGTGTCCATCGGTGGATTTGTGCCCAAGCCCCACACGCCCTTCCAGTGGGCAGCACAGCTCGATCATGAGACCACCGACGCGCGCTTGATGAAGCTGCGCAATGTGATCCGCGACGACCGGCAGTACGGCAAGGCGATCGGGTTCCGGTACCACGACGGCAAGCCCGGCATTGTCGAAGGGCTGCTGTCGCGCGGCGACCGCCGTGTCGGACAGGTGATCGAGGCAGTCTGGCGCGACGGCGGAAGGTTCGACGGGTGGAGCGAGCACTTCAGCTTCGAGCGCTGGATGCGATGCGCCGACCTGGCGTTGGCCGACGGGCCGGTGGACGTCGACTGGTACACGACTCGGGAACGTGAGTTCTCCGAGGTCCTTCCCTGGGACCACCTCGACTCCGGTCTGGACAAGGACTGGCTCTGGGAGGACTGGCAGGACTCGTTGAACGAGGTCGAGGTCGAAGACTGCCGGTGGACGCCGTGCTTCGACTGCGGCGTCTGCCCCCAGATGGGCACCGACATCGAGATCGGCCCGACGGGCAAGCAGCTCCTTCCGCTGACCGCCATCGGGGCCGGCGTCGAGGCGCTTCGCGGATGAACGACCGCTGATGTCTCGTCAACCTCCGCAGCGCGACAACGCACCTGCGGTGCAGAAGCTGCGTCTGCGGTACGCCAAGCGCGGCCGGTTGCGCTTCACCAGCCACCGTGACATCCAGCGGGCCCTCGAGCGCGCCCTGCGTCGGTCCGGGGTACCGATGGCCTACAGCGCTGGTTTCACCCCGCACCCGAAGATCTCATACGCCGGAGCGGCCGCCATGGGCGCTGCCAGCGAGGCGGAGTACCTCGAGATCTCGGTCACCGAGCGGCTCGACCCCGACCGGGTCCGAGCCTCCTTGGACGCTGCGCTGCCACCTGGTCTCGACGTCGTCGACGTCGTCGAGGCAGGTCCTGGGGCCCTGGCTGACGTCCTGCAGGCATCGGAGTGGCAGATTCAGCTGCCTGACGTTTCCGCAGGTCAGGCGGGTGAGGCGGTCACTGCGCTGATGGCCGAGGCCGAGGTGGAGGTCGAGCGAATGATGAAGTCGGGCCCCCGGCGCTTCGACGCCAGAGGGCCCATCGTTCGACTCGCCGCCGAAAGCGGCCACACCAGCTCTGGGGCCCCCTGTGCGATACTGCGCGTGGTGGTACGGCATGCCACACCCGCCGTACGACCCGACGACGTTCTCACCGCCCTGCGACAGGTGGCGGACCTGACGCCGCCGGTCCCACCCCTGGTGACCCGGCTGGCGCAAGGCCCCCTCGACCCGGAGAGCGGGACGGTTGCCGATCCATTAGCCGCCGACCGTGCCAGCGTGGACGACGCCGTCGTGGCCAACCCGCACCCGCGGTAGGCCTCATCGCCCCTCGAGGGGCCGAAGACTTCACCCGTGGCGGTGCGCCGCTCGGGTCTGACAGGAGTTGCCCGGATGCTCGACGACGAGCCCACAAACAGCACCACAGAATCATCTGCAGCGAGCGGCACATCCGCTCCGCGCTCCCGCCGCAGGGCCGCAGCCAGGCCAGCGGGCCCGCCGAGCGCCGAGTCGGCCGTCGAGGCGCCGGCCGCCAAGAAGACGGCAGCCAAGAAGGCCGCCAAGAAGACCACGGCCAAGAAGACGGCAGCCAAGAAGTCAGTCGGCTCCACCACTGATGGTGATGCCGTCGCCGACGCACCCGCCAAGAAGACTGCGAAGAAGACGACCAAGAAGACCAGCACCAAGAAGGCCACTGCGGCAGAGACAGAGACCGGCGCTCCGTCCGTCCTGTTCAAGGCACCTGACCCCACGGCTGCAGACAAGCCCAAGAAGAAGGCCACCAAGAAGACGGTAGCCAAGAAGTCAGCCGTCGACGCCTCCGGTGACGTCGACCAGCACGAAGATGGAGCTGTCGTCGACGGCGAGTCCGGCGGCGACGGAGACGAAGAGGGCGGCACCCGCCGCCGCCGCCGCCGTGGTGGCCGCGGTCGCAAGGGCAAGTCATCGACCGACGACGGCGGTGCTGACGACGGTGCCGAAGACCGCGAGGGCTCTGGCGAAGCAGACGAGCCCGACGAGGGTGGTTCGGGTACGACTCGACGCCGTCGTCGACGCAGGCGGAAGGGCTCTGGCGGCGACGGGGACGGATCTGACGCGGACCCGGCGCGCACGGTCGTCCACGTGCGCGAGGGACGCAAGGCGTCCGATGAGATCTCCGGCGTCAAGGGGTCGACCCGGCTCGAGGCCAAGAAGCAGCGCCGCCGCGAGGGACGAGAGCAAGGACGCCGTCGCCCCCCGATCCTGACCGAGTCAGAGTTTCTCGCCAGGCGCGAGGCCGTTGACCGCGTGATGGTCGTGCGTCAGCAGGGCGACCGCACCCAGATCGCCGTCATGGAAGACGACGTCCTGGTCGAGCACTACGTCGCGCAGCGGTCGGCCTCCACCATGGTCGGCAACGTGTACCTCGCGAAGGTGCAGAACGTCCTGCCCAGCATGGAAGCCGCCTTCGTCGACGTCGGTCGCGGCCGCAACGCGGTGCTATACGCCGGCGAAGTGAACTGGGACGCCGCTGGCCTCGATGGGCAGCCACGGCGTATCGAGCACGCCATGAAGTCGGGCGACTCCGTTCTTGTGCAGGTCACCAAGGACCCGATCGGTCACAAGGGTGCGCGACTGACCGCTCAGGTGTCGTTGCCGGGGCGCTACCTCGTGTACGTGCCCGATGGCTCGATGACCGGTATCAGCCGCAAGCTCCCAGACACCGAGCGTTCCCGGCTCAAGGCGATCTTGAAGAAGATCGTCCCCGACGATGCCGGTGTCATCGTGCGTACGGCGGCCGAGGGCGCCAGCGAGGAAGAGCTGGTGCGCGACGTCACCCGCCTTCAGGCGCAGTGGGAGGCGATCTCGAAGAAGACCGCCGGGGCCACTGCTCCCGCTCTACTGCACGAGGAACCCGACCTCACCGTCCGCGTGATCCGCGACGTCTTCAATGAAGACTTCAGCAAGCTGGTCGTGTCCGGCGACGAGGCCTGGGACACCGTCGAGGAGTACGTCAAGCACGTTGCCCCCGACCTGGGTGAGCGGCTCTCCAAGTGGACCGACACCGACGACGTCTTCACGGCCAACCGCATCGACGAGCAGCTGCTCAAGGCGCTCGACCGCAAGGTCTGGCTGCCCAGTGGTGGCTACCTGATCATCGACAGCACCGAAGCGATGGTCGTGGTCGACGTCAACACCGGCAAGTTCACCGGGTCGGGCGGCAACCTCGAGCAGACGGTCACCAAGAACAACATCGAGGCCGCCGAAGAGATCGTTCGACAGCTGAGGCTGCGTGACGTCGGCGGCATCATCGTCATCGACTTCATCGACATGGTGCTCGAGAGCAACCGCGAGCTGGTCCTGCGGCGGCTGGTCGAGTGCCTCGGTCGCGACCGGACCAAGCACCAGGTTGCCGAGGTGACCTCGCTCGGGCTGGTCCAGATGACGCGCAAACGGGTGGGCCAGGGGTTGCTCGAGGCCTTCTCCACGACGTGCGAAGAGTGTGGCGGTCGCGGACGCCACATCACCCTTGAGCCCGTCGCGGCCAAGAAGCCGGCCGAAGGCGGATCCAAGAAGGGTGACGAGAAGCCGTCACGCCGTCGTCGGGGCAAGGCTGCCGCCGCCGTCACTCCCGAGGTGGACCCGGAGGTGGCTGCCCGCGAGGCAGCCGTCAGGGCCGCTCTGGCGAAGGTGGCGGTCGCCACGGTCGGCGTCCACGAGGCCGACCACGAGGCCGACCACGAGGCTGATCATGGGCCTGATCAGGGGGCCGAGTCGACGGCCGCGGAAGAGCCCGCGGCGGTGCCGGCTGAGTCAGAGCCCGAGTCGGACACGACCCTGGTTTGACCCACTGTGGGGGCACTCCGTACCCTGGTGCCTCGGCGCTAGTGCGCCCGGTTCCGCGTGTGCGCCCCTCGGTGAAAGCCGGGTGGAGCCCTCGAAGACTGAATGTGTGAGCACAGACCAACAGTGAGGCCCCGTGGCCTCGCACGAGTGTGTCGCTGCCGACTGGCAGTGACGTGAGGAGTTCGCGGTGTACGCGATTGTCCGCGCTGGCGGCCGCCAGGAGAAGGTCGCTGTCGGCGACGTCCTCCAGATCGACAAGGTCGACGGCGAGCCCGGCAGCTCCATCACCCTTCCGGCACTGCTCGTGGTCGACGGCGAGACCGTCACCAGCGACCCGAAGGCACTTGCTGGCGTCACCGTCACCGCTGAGGTCGTCGGAGCCCTCAAGGGACCCAAGATCACCATCATGAAGTTCAAGAACAAGACCGGCTACCGCAAGCGGCAGGGACATCGGCAGAAGTACACCGAGGTCAAGGTCACCGGCATCGCAGCGGGGAAGTGAGTAGGAGCCATGGCACACAAAAAGGGCGCGTCATCCACCCGCAACGGTCGTGACTCAAACTCCCAACGCCTGGGCGTCAAGCGCTTCGGCGGCGAGGTCGTGAACGCTGGCGAGATCATCGTGCGTCAGCGCGGCACGCACTTCCACCCCGGACGCAATGTCGGACGTGGTGGCGACGACACCCTGTTCGCGCTGGCTGCTGGTGCCGTTGAGTTCGGCACCCGCCGCGGGCGCCGAGTCGTCAACATCGTTTCGGCTGAGTAGCCACCCGGCACGCCACGAAGTCTGGCCTCGCCCGATTTCGGGTGAGGCCGTTCGTGTTTCGACGCGTGTGAAGGAGACAGGTCACCATGGCCACGTTTGTTGACCGCGTCCTGATGCACGCGGCAGGCGGTCGTGGTGGCAACGGCTGCGCCTCGGTCCACCGCGAGAAGTTCAAGCCGTTCGGCGGACCAGACGGCGGCAACGGCGGTCGAGGCGGTGACGTCGTGCTGGTCGTCGACCGCAACGTCACCACGTTGCTCGACTACCACCACAGCCCCCACCGCAAGGCCGGCCACGGCAAACCCGGCATGGGTGGCCACCGCAGTGGGGCCGATGGCGAGGATCTGGTGCTCCCCGTTCCAGAAGGAACGGTCGTCGTCGGTATCGACGGCGAGGTGATCGCCGACCTCACCGGCGACGGCACCCGATGGGTCATCGCACCAGGCGGGCACGGCGGGCTGGGCAACGCGTCGTTGGCGTCACCTCGCCGGCGCGCACCCGGCTTCGCACTCCTCGGCGAGCCAGGTACCGACGCGGATGTGGTTCTCGAGCTCAAGACGGTCGCAGATGTCGGGCTGGTCGGCTTCCCGAGTGCCGGTAAGTCGAGCCTGGTCGCGGCAGTCTCAGCCGCTCGCCCCAAGATCGCCGACTACCCGTTCACCACGCTGATCCCGAACCTCGGCGTGGTCGAGGCCGGTTCCACCCGCTTCACCATGGCCGACGTGCCTGGCCTGATCCCTGGTGCCAGCGAGGGCAAGGGGCTCGGTCACGAGTTCTTGCGCCACATCGAGCGGTGCGCGGTTCTGGTGCACGTGCTCGACTGCGCCACCCTGGAGCCGCACCGCGACCCGCTCACCGACCTCCAGGTGCTGGAGGACGAGCTGGCGGCCTATGGCGGTCTCGCCGACCGGCCGCGGGTCGTCGTGCTCAACAAGATCGACGTACCGGAGGCGCGTGAGCTGGCCGACCTGGTGACGCCGGAACTGCAGGAACGAGGCTGGCCGGTCTACGCGGTGTCGGCGGTCAGCCACGAGGGGCTTCGCCCACTCACCTTCGCGCTGGCCGAGATCGTTCAGCGGTACCGGGCCTCGCTGCCCGAGCCCGAGGCCACGCGCATCGTGCTGCGGCCGACGCCGGTCGACGACAGCGGGTTCACCGTGACGGTCGAGGACGGCCGGTTCCGTGTTCGTGGTCACAAGCCTGAACGCTGGGTCCGCCAGACCGACTTCAGCAACGACGAGGCGGTGGGCTACCTGTCCGACCGGCTGGCGCGTCTCGGAGTCGAGGAGACCCTGGTGGCCAAGGGCGCCGAGCCCGGCGCCGAGGTGGTTATCGGTGACGACGAGGAGGGTGTGGTCTTCGACTTCGCCCCGCAGCTGAAGGCCGGAGCCGAGCAGCTGCAGAGCCCGCGAGGTACCGACCGAAGGGTTGAGGCCTGGGAGCGCGAGCAGTGACCCCTGCCGGATCGCCGCAGGTGCCGGCTCGTCACAACGCGGTGGCCGCGGCGAGTCGGATCGTGGTCAAGGTGGGATCGTCGTCTCTGACGACGCCGAACGGTGCCATTGACGAGTCGCGGGTTGTCGAGCTCGTGAGAGCGCTGGCCGAGCGTCGCGCCTCGGGCACCGACATCGTGCTCGTCACCTCCGGGGCGATTGCGGCAGGGCTCGAGCCGCTGGGCCTGAAGACCCGTCCCCGCGATCTGGCGACGCAGCAGGCAGCGGCGAGCATCGGGCAGGGTTTGCTGATGCACCGCTACACCGCGGCCTTCGCCGAGCACGGTGTCACTGTGGGCCAGGTGCTCATGACGGCCGAGGACGTGGTGCGTCGGGCTCACTACCGCAACGCGCAGCGCACTCTGTACCGCCTGCTCGAGCTGGGGTCGCTGCCCATCGTCAACGAGAACGACACCGTGGCGACCGAAGAGATCCGATTCGGCGACAACGACCGGCTTGCGGCCCTTGTGGCACACCTGGTGCATGCCGACCTGTTCGTCATGCTCTCCGACGTCGACGCGCTCTACGACGCCCCTCCGACCCGCAAGGGTGCGTCCCGCGTGTCAGAGGTCAGTCACCCAGACGAGCTTGATGCGATCGATGTCGGTAAACGAGGGTCGGGCGTGGGCACCGGGGGCATGATCACCAAGGTGGCGGCTGCCCGAATTGCATCCGGAGCGGGAATCCCGGTCGTGCTCGCCCACGCCGAGTCCGCTGGCGCGGCTCTGGCGGGGGAGCCGGTGGGCACCTGGTTCGCAGCCTCGGGGCGGCGCACGCCGACCAGGTTGCTCTGGCTGGCCCATGCCGCGTCACCCCGCGGCCGGCTGTCTCTGGACGAAGGGGCGGTGCGGGCGGTCGCCGGTCGACGGGCCTCACTGCTTCCCGCGGGCATCACAGCGGTCGACGGAGACTTCGTGGCGGGTGATCCGGTCGACCTGGTTGACGAAAACGGCCACGCTGTGGCCCGGGGACTGGTGAACTTTGACGCAGCAGAGCTTCCCCCGCTTCTGGGTCGTTCGACCCGCGAGCTGGCACAGGAGCTTGGCACGGCCTACGAACGCGAGGTTGTGCACCGCGACGACTTGGTGCTGCTGGGTCGCCGGCCCGACGACGATGGAGGCCCCACATCGTGACTGACCAGGACGCCGCACCTGGCCCCCGGCGGATGTGGCATGTAGTGATCACCACGGCCGGGCCACCCCTCCCGACCGAAGAGGTCCGCGAGGCGTTGGAGCGGCTTTCGCAGCAGCACCAGTTCCTGCTGTCGGCCAGGTATGCCGCCGACCGCGCCGAGGTCAGGTACTGGGACGAGAGCGCGCACGTGCGCGACATCGCGGCCAGGGCGTTCTCGGTCTGGTCCGAGTACGGCGAGATCGCTGCGCTGCCACCGTGGGAGGTCGTCGGCCTCGAGGTGATCGAGCGCGATGCGTTCCACGCACGACTTGGGGGGCGCCCAGGCCGCCGTGCGAGCGATGCGGACGTCATCGGTCTGGCATCGGGCGACATCCACCCCTTCTAGACCCCACGGCTACCCTGGAGCGATGAGCAACAGCCCTGACGCCGTCGTCTCCAGTGAGCGGGACGCCGTACTTGAGGTGGCCCGGCGCGCCCGAGCGGCGTCGACTGTGCTCGGACCGACGACCCGGTCCGCCAAGGATGTCGCCATCGTCGCCATGGCCGATGCGCTGGAGGCCAGGGCCGGCGACGTCCTCGCGGCGAACGCAGGTGACGTCGAACGCGCTGTCGCCGCCGGAACGGCCCCAGGAATCGTCGACCGGCTCACGCTGACGCGCGCGCGGCTCACCGATATCGCCGATGCGCTGCGTGACGTGGCGCAGCTGCCCGACCCGGTCGGCGAGGTCATTCGCGGCTACACGCTTCCGAACGGCCTCGAGGTGCGGCAGGTCCGCGTTCCCATGGGCGTCGTCGGCATCATCTACGAGGCTCGCCCCAACGTCACAGTGGATGCTGCCGGTCTGGGCCTGAAGTCGGGTAATGCGGTGCTGCTGCGGGGGTCGTCGTCCGCCTACGACTCCAACCTGGCCTTGGTGGCGATCATGCAAGACGCCCTCGAGGAGTCCGGGCTGCCGCGCGAGTGCATTCAGCTGGTTCCCGGCACCACACATGAGGCCGCCAAACACCTGATGACCGCCCGCGGACTGGTTGATGTGCTGATCCCGAGAGGCGGGGCGGGTCTGATCCGCTCAGTCGTCGAGGAGTCGACCGTTCCGGTGATCGAAACCGGCGTCGGCAACTGTCACGTCTACATCGACGCGGCTGCCGACATCGCCAAGGCTGTCCCGTTGCTGGTCAACTCCAAGACACAACGGACCAGCGTCTGCAATGCCGCTGAGACGTTCTTGGTGCACGCAGATATCGCCGATGCGTTCCTTCCGGTAGCTCTGGAGGCGCTGAAGGCTGCCGGTGTCACCATCCACGGAGACGCCCGGATGCGTTCCTATGCAGAGGCGAGCGGAATCGGGTTCGCCGACGTCACCGACGATGACTGGGCCGACGAGTACTACTCGCTCGACATCGCCGCCGGCGTGGTCGACTCACTGGACGCGGCAATCGGGCACATTCGCCGCTGGTCGACCGGGCACACCGAGGCGATTGTCACCGAAGACCAGTCGGCAGCGCGGGCCTTTGTCGCCCAGGTTGACGCCGCAGCTGTCATGGTCAACGCCTCGACTCGCTTCACCGACGGCGCCGAGTTCGGCTTTGGCGCCGAGATCGGCATCAGCACCCAGAAGCTTCATGCACGGGGGCCGATGGGGCTGACGGAGCTGACCAGCACGAAGTATGTGGTCACCGGAGACGGCCACATCCGCCCCTGACGCGGGGTCTTCGCTAGGCTGACCCCGTCCCGTTCCAGCACCTGAGGTGACGCATGCTCGCATTGATCCAGCTCTCGGAGACCGTGGCCGAGGAAGAGGCCTCCGGTCTGCCCCTCGCCCTGACTCTCGGGATCGGTACCTTCCTCTTGTTCAGCATCCTTCTCTTTGCCGTATCGCGGCTCAACCCCGACCGCTGATCGCGACACCGAGCCGGCCGCCCGGGCAGTTCGGGTCAACGCGCGGCTCTCGACAGTAGGGTCGCCTCCATGCAGCGGATCGGTGTCATGGGGGGCACCTTCGACCCCATTCACCACGGGCATCTTGTGGCCGCCAGCGAGGTCGCCTTCTCGTTCGATCTCGACGAGGTGGTCTTCGTCCCAACGGGTGCACCGTGGCAGAAGTCAGACCGAGCTGTCTCATTGGCCGAGGACCGCTACCTGATGACCGTCATCGCCACGTCTTCTGATCCGCGATTCACCGTCAGTCGGGTCGACATCGACCGAGAGGGGCCCACGTTCACCCTCGACACGCTGCGCGACCTCAGGTCCTCCTACCCCGACAGCGACGAGTTCTACTTCATCACCGGTGCAGACGCGCTGGCCCAGCTGCTCACCTGGCGGGACGTCGATGCGCTGTACGCATTGGCCCACTTCGTGGGCGTGACGCGTCCTGGCCACCCCCTAGCCGACCCTGGGCTACCGGCAGGCGAGGTGAGCCTGATCGAGGTTCCCGCGCTGGCTATCTCGTCGACCGATATCCGAGAACGAGTTGCTGCAGGGCGACCGATCGACTACCTGGTGCCCGACGGGGTGGCGCGCTACGTGAGCAAGCGTGGGCTCTATCGGCAGGAGGTCGCATGAGCGATCGCCACCGGCATCGCCCGGACAAGAAGACTGGTAGGTCGAAGGCCGCGAAGGGGGAGCCCGGCAGGGCGCCGACCTCGAGACGTCCCCAGGACGACGTCTCGCTCTCCGAGCGGCTCGGGGGCGCATCTCGACCGGGGCCCGGTCCTGCGACCGTGTTGCCAGGCGGTTCGAAGTCGAAGGCCGTGGAGGCACAGTCCCGTCGACAGCTGCGTCAGCGGCGCGAGGCGCAGCAGCGGAAGGCGCGGCAGCGTTGGATCGTCACGGCACTGGCGGTGGTGGGTGTTGTCGTCGTGGGTGCCCTTCTCGTGCTGTGGCTCACCAACCGTGGTGACGAGACGGCGGCTCCTCTGCAAGACCAGCGGACCGAGCGCACGCTCACGATGACGCTGGCGACCGATAGCGACCCCGCAACGTCCGGCGCGCTGATGGTGTACGACGTCGACAACGCCACTGCTGGCTCGGTGCTCGTGCCGTCGCGGCTCTTCGTCGAAGGTCCCACACCGGGGGCCCTGCCCTTCGGCGACACCGTGCAACTAGGTGAGACGGGTGCGCCCGGTACCTCGCTGGCCGACACGCTCGACGTCGTGGTGGATGACACGTGGCAGGTCTCGGACGCGATGCTCGGCCAGCTGGTCGAGGCGGCCGACGGGGTTCTCGTCGACGTCGACACCGACATCATCGCCAAGACCCCAAGTGGCCAGGAGTTTGTGGTTGTGGGTGCTGGCGACGGGCAGCTTCTGGGGCCGAAGGAAGCCGTGGCTTTCGCGACGTACCTGGCCCCGGAAGAGAACGAGGAGTCACGTCTGGCTCGCTTCGGCCAGGTGCTCGCTTCGACGACCCAGCGTCTTCCTGACCAACGCGAGGAGCTGCTCGCGACACTGGACGACGTGGGCGCGACCGAGAATGCGACGCTCGGCACCGAGAGCCTTGCGGACTTCCTGCTCGGCTACGGAGACATCGGTCGCGGTGGCGACACGAGCTACCAGTCGCTCCCCGTGAAACCGCTCGAGACTGGTGGCCGCAATCCGGCGCTCATCGTCGAGCCGGAGGGGCTGGGCCGGCTACGAGCCGGGCTGCTCGCCGACTCGCTTCCGCCGGATGCGGGGGGCGACGAGATCGTCGTGCTCGTCCAGAACGGGGTCGGCACACCGGGGCTCGAGCAGGACGCTGCCGAGCTGCTGCGCGATGAGGGCTACAACTTCTTCAACGGGGGCAACGCGAACCAGTTCGGTCGAGACCAGACGTTGGTTCTCATCCCTGATACGACACCGGCATCGCAGGCTCTCGGCGAGGACGTCGCGTCGACTCTGGGCGTCCCGACCTCGTCTGTGCAGGTGACCGAGCAAGGCAGCTCGATCGCCGACGTCATTGTGATTTTGGGAGCTGATTTCAAGCCGTGAGAAGGTAGAGGCACCACGCCAGTCTCATCAAGGAGTCGAGTGACCGCCATCTCATCGTCCGTCCGCCTGGTACAGGAAGCGGCGTCTGCTGCCGCTGACAAGCTCGCCGTCGACATCGTGGCCTTCGACGTGAGCGACCAGCTGGCCCTGGCAGACGCGTTCGTCCTCTGCTCGGCACCGAACGACCGGCAGGTCCGGGCAATCGTCGAAGCCATCGAGGAGCGACTCTCCGACCTCGGGCAGAAGCCGGCCCACCGCGAAGGTGAGCGTGAGAACCGCTGGGTTCTGCTCGACTACCTCGATGTTGTAGTTCATGTTCAGCACGAGGAAGAGCGGGCCTACTACTCCCTCGAGCGGCTCTGGGCCGACTGCCCGCTGATCCCGCTCGACCAAGCCGTCGAGGTGACCAACTGAGCG
Organism: Actinomycetes bacterium; assembly: GCA_024644435.1. GTDB lineage: Bacteria > Actinomycetota > Actinomycetes > JAHEKZ01 > JAHEKZ01 > JAHEKZ01. Next base: position 29,023 of record JAHEKZ010000012.1, read on the forward strand.
TCGAGTTCACCCCCGGGGCTCGTCGCCGCCGCGTCGTCCTGTGGCGGCACGGCCGTACCGAGTGGAACGACTCGCGTCGGTTTCAGGGGCAGACGGATGTGGCCCTCGACGACGTCGGTCGGGCTCAGGCGGCCAGGGCGGCAGAGCAGCTCGCCACGTTGAAGCCCCAGCTCATCGTGTCGTCCGACCTGGTGCGTGCGGCCGATACCGCTGCCGAGCTCTCCGCCCGCACCGGACTCACCGTGCAGCGCAACGCCGCCCTGCGTGAGACACACGGCGGTGTGTGGGAAGGGCAGTTCGCAGACGATCTCAGGAGCGACCCGATGTACATCGCCTGGCTGGCTGGAGATGACGTTCCAGCTGGTGGGTCCGAGACTCGGAGTCAGGTGGGCGATCGCGCGCAGGTAGCGGTGCGTGCTGCCGCCGAGCAGCTCGACAAGGGTGGCCTCGCCGTGGTGGCGTCGCACGGTGGCACGATCCGCGGCGCGATCGGGCGAATGCTCGGTCTACCGGTCGATCACTGGCGCGTTCTCGGGGGACTGGCCAACTGCTGCTGGTCGGTTCTCGAGGAGGGACGCACGGGCTGGCGACTGGTCGAGCACAATGCCGGAAGCCTGCCGCAGGTCGTCCTCGGCGATGACCGCTGACGCCGAAACCCGGTCGTGAACAACCGGATTTCGGCGCCTTGGGCCAGTTTGGTGCGCTGATCGGCCCCCGGTAGAGTTAGTGCTTTCGCGGGGCTATGGCGCAGTTGGTAGCGCGTCTGCATGGCATGCAGAAGGTCCGGGGTTCGAATCCCCGTAGCTCCACCACGTGAGAACGACGTTGTCAGCTGGCCGGCCCACGCGGCAACGGCTCACATGCCGGGGATCGGCTGCGCCTCGTGTACCTCGATCTCGCATCCACCCGGCATGTTCAGGTGCGGGTGCCCCTGGGCCAGCGCGAGTGCTGCGTCCATGTCGGACGCCTCGATGATCGAGTAACCCACGACGTCGTTGTTGCTGTCGGAGGTGCCAGAAGTCGTCACCTTCTTGCCGTAGCCGAGCGGGGTGCCGAAGTCGACCATGCCGTCGCCGACGCGGCCTGCCCAGGCATGCCACTCGCCCATCATTGCTTCCATCTGATCGGGGGAGGGTGGCGTCGCATCGGCGGGTGGCATGGGTGCGTGGTAGATGAAGACGTACTTGGTCATGGTGAACCTCTCTTGGTGTTGTGGAGCGAGTGGACTAGATGATCAATGGGGCGCGACCGGTGTAGGCCGCGAGTCGATCGAGCGCGCTGGCGTTCTCAGCTGGCGTTGCTTCGTCCGCGAAGTTGCTTCCGCGGCCACCGGGTACGAGCGTCTCTGCGATGCCGCGGAGGTAGGCGACCAAGTCGTCGGGGAGGTTCAAGGGCTGACCGCTGCTCTGTGCGATGTCCCAGCCGTGGAGGGCGATCTCCATGGACAGGATTCCGGCCGCCATCGATGCGGGCATCTCTCCACCGCCCGGACCTGGGATGGTTCCGCTGAGATCGACTGCACGCCACCCCTCGATGGCCTCAGCAGCCATCACCGAGACGCGGTTCTCGAGCGATCCGCTCTCGGGGTTGGTCACCGTGACCCCGGCCATCGCCCCGAGCCGCTCCATTGACGTCATCAGGTGCTCGGCAACGTCATGGCAGGTGAAGTCGTCGCAGGGCGTGGGCTTGGACTGGTCGTCCGGCGTCAGGTTGCGCAGGATTGGCTGCAGCGCTGCGAGGGATGCCTCGGCTGCTGTCAGTGGGTCGAGCGACTCCGGCATGGCTGCCCATTCGTCTGGACCCGCGTCGCCGCTAGTGGCGATGCGGTCGAGTCGCTCGAGGTAGTGGTCCCAGCCAGTGGCGTGTGCCTGAGCCTGTTCGCCGTCGAGACCCTCATGGGTCAGCGTCACCTGCGACCCACCCCCCGCGCCCGGTTCGACGGTGATCGTGACCGTTGACGTGTCGGGCGGCAAGGAGTCGCTCCCCACCCACCCCCAGCCGAAGACGATGCGCTTGCCGGGTTCAACCACGCGGTATGTGCCGGATGCGGTGTGCCCGGGGGTGATCGTCCACCGGTAGTCGCCACCGGCACGAAGGTCGACGACCGCTGACACGGTCTGCCATCGACGCAGTCGCTCAGGTTCGGTGATGAGGGCGTACGCCTCGTCCGGGCTGATGGGAAGAACCACGGTCTTGGAATAGGTCACGAGTCTCTCCTGATGGTGTGGGCATCGTCGACGAGCTGGTCGAGCTCACGGGTCCAGAACCGGTCGATCTCGGCCTGGAGCCGCTGCAGTCCGCCGGGCAGCACCCGGTAGATCCGCTGGCGACCGACCTTCTCCGCCTCGACGAGACCGGCTTCGGCCAGCACCAGGAGGTGCTGGGAGATAGCCGAACGCGTCACCGTGAACTCGGCGGCGATCTCGGTCACGGTCATCGACCGAGCGGCCAGCAGCTGCAGGATGCGTCGCCTGGAGGGCTCGGCAGCGGCGGACAGCGGGTCGATCACGGCAATACGTTAGCGAGCACTAACGTATTTGTCGAGGGGTTCATCCGGGTGATCTGGTGGGTGACCCCTTGCGGAAGGGCATGTGAGTTTCTAGGATGAAATACTAGAAACTCACACCGTCCACCCGAGGAGTGCCTGATGGTCCGCGTTCTCGACGGAACCCCGGCTGCAGCAGGGTTTGCCATGCCGGCTGAGTGGGATCAGCACGCCGGATGCCTGATGTCGTGGCCCGCACGGCGTGAGCTGTGGGGTGGTCGGCTGGACGACGCCAAGCGCGACTACGCGTCAGTGGCACGCGCGGTCACCGGGTTCGAGCCCGTGACGATGGTGTGTCCTCCGGGTTCTGCCGCGGAGGTGCGCGACCTCTGCGGAGCCGGCGTCACGGCGTTCGAGGCACCGCTGGACGACTCGTGGATGCGCGACAACGGGCCCACCTTCGTCCGCAATGACGACGGCGAGGTGGCCATCGTCGACTTTGCCTTCAACGCCTGGGGCGAGCGCTGGCAGCCCTACGACAGCGACGCGATGGTGCCCGAGCGTGTGGCCGACCACTTCGGCGTACCGCTGTTCCACTCTCCGATGGTGCTGGAGGGAGGGTCATTCTTCGTCGACGGAGAGGGGACGGTGCTCACCACTGAGCAGTGCCTCCTCAATCCGAACCGCAATCCCTCGATGACGCGCGACCAGATTGAGCAGGGCCTGCGCGACTACCTCGGGGTTTCCACCGTCATCTGGCTGCCCCTCGGCCAGAGCCTCGACGTCGGGCCCGAGGGAACCGATGGTCACATCGACGGTATAGCGCAGTACGTGGCGCCCGGGCGCATCGTGCTCGAGGCGCCCAGCAGTCCGGATGCCTCGGAGTACGAGAACGGACGTCGCAACCTGGCTGCGCTCGAGGGCGCCACCGATGCTGCCGGCCGCAGGATCGAGGTCACGATCCTGGACGCCGGCCCGGGTGAGTCGAAGGCCTACTGCAACTACTACATCGCCAACGGGGGAGTGGTGGTCCCCATCAGCGGCGCAGGCCGTGATGCGGCGGCGCTGGAGTTCATCGCGGGTCTGCACCCTGACCGCGAGGTCGTGGGAGTGCCCGGTGAGGTGATCGCCAAGGGCGGTGGCGGCCCGCATTGCATCACGCAGCAGATCCCGGTCGGCCCTCCCGCCCGGGCCTGATCGGCGGGCACGGTGGCGCAGCGACGAAGCAAGGGCGCCGAACGCGAGCTAGCCGTCGTGACGGCGGCCGCCGAGCTGATCGGTGAGCAGGGGCTGGCGTCGCTCCGGATGGCGGATGTTGCTGAACGCGCAGGCATGTCAGTTGGTCACGTCACCTACTACTTCCCGTCCAAGACCGAGCTGCTGATCCGGGCGATCAGACAGAGCGAGGAGCAGTTCCAGTCAGACGTGACGGCTGCGCTCGCTCGGCACATCGACCCTTGGAGCCGGTTGGTCACTCTCGTCGAGCTCGCCGCTGCCGAGGGCCCGCGTGACCCCGGTTGGCTGCTCTGGTTCGAGGTCTGGGCGAGTGCGGCGGTCGATGAGAGCGTGGCCGAGGTCCAAGCTCAGCTCGAGGGCTGGTGGCGTGGCCAGATGGCTGATGTCATTTCCTACGGCATCGAGCGGAGTGCCTTCCGCGCCGACCACCCGGAGCGGGTTGGGTCGGTGCTGTCGGCACTGACTGACGGGCTGTCAGTGCAGCTTGCACTCGGCGATGGCACCACCACTAGGGATGACCTGCTCGATCTCGTGCTGTCGACCGCTCGCGATCTGTTGAAGGTGGCTCGATGACTCGGCGAGAGGACGCTGACCGCATCTGGGACCGCAGTGCGCGACCGCTCTCCCGCAGAACGTTCCTCGCGGTGGCGGCCGGATCGCTTGCGGCGTGCTCCGTGGGCGGTCCTCCCGTCACCGCCACGGCGACCGACAGCGCCCCGAGACGCGAGCTGCAGCGGAAATGGCGTGTCCCTGGGGAGGATGTCCGGCACCGCCGCACCTGGATGGCCTGGCCGTCGAGCTGGGCGATCTGGGGTAACTGGCTTCCCGGAGTGCAACATGATGTCGCGCTCATCGCTCGCACCATTGCACGGTACGAGCCGGTCGTGATGTTGGCGAGAGACGCTCACGCCGCTCGCCAGGCACGACGGCGTTGCGGTGACCGGGTCACGGTGATCGACACCGTGCCGGTCGACGACTGCTGGATGCGCGACTCAGGCCCGGTGTTCCGTCTGGCCCGAAACGGGTCCCTCGGGGCGTTGAGTCTCGGATTCAACGGGTGGGGTGACCGACAGATCCACGCTGATGACGCCGAGGTGGCTCGTCGGGTTGCCCGGCGCACCTCGGCGCGGCTCGAGGTGGCCGGCATCGTCGGGGAGGGAGGGGGCGTCGAGTGCGACGGCGACGGCACCCTCATGGCGACCGAGAGCAGCTGGGTCAATGAGAACCGCAACCCGGGATTGACCAAGGGCCAGATCGAACGGGAGCTGCTCGCGGAGTACGGGGCCAAGAAGATCATCTGGGTCCCCGGCCTTCGAGGCAAAGACATCACCGATGACCACATCGACGCGACCAGCCGCTTCGTCAGCCCGGGCGTCGTCATGGTGCAGGTGCCCCCGGACTCGCGTCGTGACATCTGGGCCGACGACGCGCGGCAGCAGCGTCGGATCCTTTCCCGCGCCAAGGACGCGCGGGGGCGCCCACTGAAGATCATCGACATGGCAGGGCCACGGGAGGTGCGGTCATCGTCACGCTCGTTCCTCGACTCGTACGTGAACTTCGCCCTGACCAACGGGGCGGTGATCACGGCGCAGTTCGGCGATCGAGAGCGAGACCGCCAGTGCCGTCAGACGCTCCGAGATGCCTTCCCCGGTCGCGAGGTCGTGCAGCTCGACGTTGACCGCCTTCACCGAGGCGGCGGCGGGATCCACTGCGTCACTCAGCACCAGCCGGCGTGACCGATGGACGGCGAACTGCCTCCATCCGGGTGGACTTCAGGTCAATCGGATGCGCACCCTAGGCGGTGTGCGTCAAGGTGACATCGATGTCTGACGACAAACCAACGGTGACCATCTCGGGTCCGGACGAGCCGGACGACGCCCTCTTCGAGGACGCCGTCCGAGCTGGCCTGCCCGGATTGGGCGCTTTGACCACCCTCACGCTGATCGGGCTGGCGGTGGCCGCGTCACTCTCGGGCCTCGCGCCCGCCGCGGTGGTCGGCCTCGCCGCCGCAGCGGTCCTGGTGGCGCTGCTCGCTCTCGCCAGCTGGATCTGGCGAGATGAGCTGCCCCTGCCCGAAGTGGTCGCCGTCAGCATGGTGCTCGTTCCGGCTGGCGGGGGAGTCCTGGGGCTCGTGCTGTCCGACGACGTGACCTGGTCGTTGGGGGTCTTCGCCGCCATCGCCATCATCGGGCCGAGTCTGATGTCGACGCGCTGGGTGGTCGCCGCGGTCTACACCGTCTGGGTCGGCTGGCTGGCGGGCCTGGCTGCGGCCAACCTCCCCGAATGGCCGCTCGGCTGGCTGGGGGCAGGGTGTGTCCTCACCGTGGCTGCAGTGGCCGCGTCGGTGAGCCGCCGACGGATGGCTGAGCAGCTGTCGGACATCTCGGCGACTGCCGCCCGAACCTCGGTCCGTGATCCGTTGACGGGGTTGGCGAACCGGCAGGGTCTGTCGATGATGGGCCAGCAGATCGTCGAGAACGCCCGGCGCTCGGGAGATGCCGTTCACTGCGTGTACGTCGACATCGACCAGCTCCGACACGTCAATGAGGTGTCCGGCCACGAGGCTGGTGACGACGTCGTCGTGGCGATCGCCGATGCCCTCCGCTCCATCACGCGCGGCACCGACATCGTGGCCAGATGGGGAGGCGACGAGTTCTGCGTGATCGGCCCAGGGCCAGGGATGAGCCCCATGGAGCTCGAGCGCCGGCTGCGCGAGCGTGTCCTGCTGAGCCCCCCGGTACCACTGGACGTCTGGGAACCGAAGGTCTGCGCCGGCGGTTCGATGCTCGCACCCTGGGACTCGGGGACGCTCGACACCTTGCTCGGCAAGGCCGACCAGGAGATGTACCTGCGCCGGGCCCTGCGACGAGGTGGTCCGCGATCACGAACTGCCGCAACGGCCGAGGAAGAGCAGCAGCCGAACTCCTGATCTGCCGGCCGCAGCCCCTAGCTGGTGCGGGCGGTCAGCAAGAACGTGCGCGCGGGGACTAACCTGTGCTGTCGTGACCGACACGCCCTCCACCGCAGCCCCAGACGTTCCCACTCGCGAGCCCGCAGAGGGCTACGACGTGCTGGCAACGCAGGAGAAATGGCTGCCCGTGTGGGACGAGCTGGCGCCCTTCCGCTCCGGAGACCCCAGCGACGCGAGGCCGAAGAAGTACGTGCTCGACATGTTCCCGTACCCGTCCGGTGATCTGCACATGGGTCACGCGGAGGCCTACGCGCTCGGTGACGTCGTCGCGCGGTACTGGGTGCAGCGCGGCTACAACGTCATGCACCCCATCGGCTGGGATGCCTTTGGGCTACCGGCCGAGAATGCGGCCATCAAACGGGGTGTCGACCCTGCGGCGTGGACCTACGAGAACATCGCGACCCAGAAAGCGTCCATGCGACGCTATGCCTGCTCGTTCGACTGGGATCGGGTGCTCAACACCTGCGACCCCGAGTACTACCGCTGGAACCAGTGGCTCTTCCTGAGACTGTTCGAGAAGGGGCTGGCCTACCGCAAGCCCTCACTGGTCAACTGGTGCCCGAACGACCAGACGGTGCTCGCCAACGAGCAGGTGGTCGGTGGCCTGTGCGAACGGTGCGACACCCCGGTCACCAAGAAGAAGCTGACGCAGTGGTACTTCCGCATCACTGACTACGCCGACCGACTGCTCGACGACATGGACCAGCTCGAGGGCCAGTGGCCTGAGAAGGTGCTGCTGATGCAGCGCAACTGGGTCGGTCGATCCAGTGGGGCCGACGTGGTCTTTGAGATCGAGGGCCGCGATAAGCCGGTGACGGTCTACACCACGCGCCCTGACACCCTCTTCGGGGCCACCTTCTTCGTGGTGGCCGCCGACTCAGATCTCGCCGCTGAGCTGGCGTCAAGCGCTCCGGAGCCCGTCGGCCTCGCCTTCGCCGAGTACCTCGAGCAGGTGCGGCAGACGTCCGAGATCGACCGTCTGTCCAGTGACCGCCCGAAGACCGGGGTGTTTCTGCAGCGCTACGCCGTCAACCCGGTGAATGGTGAGCGACTGCCGATCTACGCGGCCGACTACGTGCTGGCCGACTATGGACACGGCGCGATCATGGCCGTTCCCGCTCACGATCAGCGTGACCTCGACTTCGCTCGGGCGTTCGACCTCCCCGTGGTCACCGTGGTGGACACCGGTGAGGACGACCCGGCTGGCACCGGCGTGGCCACGACGGGCGACGGCGCGATGATCAACTCGGGTCCGCTCGACGGTCTCGACAAGGCCGTGGCCATCCGCACCATCATCGAGATGCTCCACGAGAAGCAGCGCGGGGAGCCGACCGTCAACTATCGCCTGCGCGACTGGTTGATCTCACGTCAGAGGTACTGGGGTACTCCCATCCCGATCATCCACTGCCTCGACTGCGGCGAGGTTCCGGTGCCCGAGGACCAGCTGCCGATCACCTTGCCACCCTCCGAGGGCCTCGACATGAAGCCCAAGGGGACGTCGCCATTGGGGGCGGCGACCGACTGGGTCAATGTGCCCTGCCCGACCTGTGAAGGTCCCGCACTGCGTGACACCGACACCATGGACACGTTCGTGGACTCGTCGTGGTACTTCCTACGGTTCCTCGACCCGAACCTCGAGACGGCACCGTTCGACGTCGAGCGGGCCAAGGAGTGGATGCCGGTCGACCAATACGTCGGCGGCGTGACGCACGCGATCCTTCACCTGCTCTACAGCCGGTTCTTCACCAAGGTGCTGTTCGACCTTGGCTATGTCGACTTCACCGAACCGTTCACTCGACTGCTGAACCAGGGCATGGTGGTGATGGGCGGGGCTGCCATGAGCAAGTCACGCGGCAACCTCGTGCGGCTCTCCGACGAGCTCGTCGACAATGGTGTCGACGCCATCCGGCTGAGCATGGTGTTCGCCGGGCCGCCCGAGGACGACATCGACTGGTCAGATGTCTCACCAGCAGGGTCTCGGAAGTTTCTCGCCCGGGCGTGGCGGCTCTCTGGTGATGTGACGTCGCCGGTGGGGGCCGATCCGGCGAGCGGTGACGTGGCCCTGCGCAAAGCCACCCATCACGCTCTCCACGAAGGCGCTCACGCCGTCGAGACGTTCCGGTTCAACTCGATGGTCGCCCGCACGATGGAGCTGGTCAACAGCACGCGCAAGGCGATCGACTCCGGTCCGGGCCCCGACGACCCGGCGGTGCGCGAAGCAGCTGAGGCGGTGGCGATCATGCTCTCGCTGGTGGCGCCGTACACCGCGGAAGAGATGTGGGAGCGGCTGGGACATCAGCCAGCGGTTGCCCTGGCCGGCTGGCCGGCAGTCGACGAGTCGCTGTTGGTGGACGACGAGGTGACCTGCGTCGTCCAGGTAGCAGGCAAGGTGCGCGCGCGGCTCCAGGTGCCTCCGTCGATCGACGAGGACACGCTTCGCCAGCTGGCGCTCGCTGATCCCAACGTGCAGAGGTCGCTCGATGGACGCGAGGTACGGACGACGATTGTCCGGGCCCCGAAGCTGGTCAACATCGTGCCGGCATGAGCCACTCTGTCGCGGTGGTCACCGACTCCACTGCCTATCTGCCTTCGGCCCAAGCCGCGGCCGCGCGAGTCGCGGTGGTGCCCGTCCAGGTGGTCGTGGGCGGTGAGACGTCCGACGAGACGAATGTGTCCTCTGGCACCATCGCGGCGGCGCTTCGGGAGTGGCGCCCGATCTCGACGTCGCGCCCCTCGCCGACTGCCTTCGTCGAGACATACGAGCGACTCGCACTCGAGGGTGCTGACGAGATCGTGTCGGTGCATCTGTCCGGCGCCATGTCGGCCACGGTTGAGTCGGCAGAGCTAGCGGCCAAAGAGGTGTCGATCCCGGTACGCGTGGTCGACAGTCGTTCGATCGGGATGGGTCTGGGCTTTCCGGTGTTAGCTGCTGCCCAGGCTGCGGCGTCCGGAGCCGATGGGGCGCGCGTCGAGCAGATCGCACGCGACCGCTGTGCGTCTGCATCGGTGCTGTTCTACGTCGACACCCTTGAGTACCTGCGCCGAGGAGGCCGAATCGGCAAGGCGGCAGCCTTGGTCGGGTCAGCGCTGTCGGTGAAGCCGCTCCTGCATCTCGTTGATGGCAACGTCACCCCCCTCGAGAAGGTGCGAACGACCGCGAAGGCCATGGCCAGGCTTGAAGAGCTCGCACTGGTGCGCGTCGGAGAGGGCGCGGCCGATGTCGCCGTGCAGCACCTCGCCAACCCCGAGCGGGCTCACGCGCTGGCCGCTCGCATTCAAGAGAGCGCCGGCGGGGCCGTTGCCGTCACGGTCGGTGAGGTCGGAGCAGTGGTGGGAGCGCACGTCGGCCCGGGCATGATCGCCGTCGCCGTATGCCCGCGGTGAGTCGGGGTCTGATGGTGCAGCGGTTTCCGGCGCCCTGGCAGCAGTAACCCCTGCAAGATGTCTCATCGTGCCCCCGTGGGCCGCTGCTAAGTGTCCGTTGGGCGCCGTCGTCTCTAAGGCCACTCGTCGTCGTTGGGTGAAGCGTCGAGCGCGCCCGTCTGCTTGCACTCGTCGTTGCGGTACGCGGTCGGCATCCGCGGGTAGACCTCGGCGTAGTAGCGCTCGGCGATCGCGCGCCCCTGCGTGGGCGTAGCGCCTAGCCCCGCTGCCACGTCGTCGATTCGTTGGATGGCAGCACACTCGGTCTTGGACTCGTCGCGGATTCCCGACAGATGGAACGCCTCGTGGGCCAGCACCTGGATGGCGATCACGTGCTGAATCGTGGGGTCCGAACGGTTGCCGTGCATATACGCGCGAAGGTCTCGGCAGGCGTCGCGCTCGAGTCGGCCCGTGTCCGCCGGGGTCCCGTCGGGGTTGAACTGCACGTACCCGGCTTCCGCCGTGGGGTCGAGCAGCGCTCCGGTGAACCGCTGGCACTCGACCCGGACGTCGCGCCCGGCGATCTCGCTGGCGATCACCGAAAAGACGTCCTGGTCGCTACGGAAGCTCCACTCCTGCCAGCCGAGAATGAGCGCAGGCACCAGGAGCAGCGGAATCAGAAGGGCGTGACGGTGCCCCATGGCGTGCCGCGTTGCCGCGGCTCCCGAACCGGCGAGCAGCACGAGAACGATCCACAGGCGCATCTATGGAGGATCGGCAGGAGCGTCCGGCGCCTGGAGGTTCCTCGTCCCCAGGCCCGACGTCCACCATGTGTCCACAGTGACAACCAGGGGGCAGGTGGCCCAGGCGCATCCCTCCTACGGTCCCGCCATGAAAGGACACAGGCGCCCCGACGGAGCGGCGGCCCGCGCCCGGCTGGAGGCGGCCATGCCCAGATGGATTCCGACGGACGCCGATCTGGTCGCGGCAGCTGGCGGTCGGCCGGTGGCCACGTCCCCGACACCGCCTGAGACACGTGTCGCAGAGCCGTCGCGGCACACTCTCCCCGAGCCTCGCCGCCCGGCGTGGCGGTTGGACCCCGCCGCAGTCCGCGGGTTGGTCTCGCTCGCGCTGGCGGCCGTTGCCGGTGGCCTGGTGGTCGTCGTGGCCGGGTGGCCGCGCGGGACCCTGGTTCCGCAGGCGGATTCCCCGATCCCCGGGACCTCTGCGACCGGCTCAGATCCGCAGAGTGTGTTGGTGCAACCGTCGCCGGCGATGTCGGGCAACGGTGAGGTCGTCGTCGTGGTCGACGTCGACGGAGCGGTGCGGCGTCCTGGAGTCGTGACGCTCCCTGACGGGTCGCGAGTGGTCGACGCCATCAAGGCGGCCGGCGGTCAGGCATCGAGGGCCGATACCGGGTCGCTCAACCTCGCTCAGGTACTGATGGACGGTGAACAGGTCATCGTTCCGAGGCGTGGGTCGCCTGGCCAGGCCGCGCCGCCCGGGGTCTCAGCCGCGCCGGGGTTGGTGAACCTCAACACGGCGACCGCGACCGAGCTCGAGACGCTTCCGGGCATCGGCCCGGTGCTGGCTGCCGCCATCGTTGACTGGCGCACGCAGAACGGTGGCTTCACGTCGGTTGACCAGCTCGAGCAGGTATCGGGCATTGGGCCGACGACCTTCGCCGAACTGGCGTCGCTCGTGCGGGTCTAGTGCGCGAACGCGCCGAAGACCTGCGGCTCGCCATCCCCGCGGTGGCTCTGTGGGTGGGGTCCTGGTTCGGGCCTCTCGTGACGCCGCTGGCGACTCTCGTCACCGTTGCCGCCGGCGGTACCGCTTTGTTCACTGTTCGTCGACGGCTGACGCCTGAGGTGCTGGTGGGCTTGGCGCTGGTGCTCCTCGGGCTGGCATCGATGGGCCTGCGGGTTGCCCAGCGTGATGCTGGACCCGTCCACGCGTGGGCGCTGCAGCATCGAGACGTCGAGCTGTCTGGCGTGGTCACCGCCGATCCCGAGTTCAGCCATCGGCAGTCGTTCGGTGGGTCCGGAGCCCTGCAGGTGCGGGTCACACTGCGCGCGGAAGAGGTGATTGTCGGCACCGAGTCGGTCGCAGCGCGGGTCTCGGTGCTGGTCGTGGGAGATGGCGACGGTTGGCGCGGCGTGAGCTGGGGCGACACCGTCTCGCTGTCGGGCTCGCTGCGTCCTGCACCCACGACGCGCCCTATGGCGGCGTTCGTGTTCGCTCGTGGGTCGCCGCACCTCGAGTCATCGGCTCCACCGCCGGTCCAAGCGGCCGATGTCATGCGTCACGGTCTGCGCGACGCTGTCGAGGGCACCCGATCGGTCTCCCAACAGCTGCTGCCGGCGTTGGTCGTCGGCGACACCAGCGCGATGACTCCGCTGCTGACGTCCGACCTGAGAGACAGCGGGCTGGCCCACTTGACGGCTGTCTCGGGAGCCAATGTGGCGATCGTGGTTGGCGCCGCCCTGCTGCTAGCGCGGTGGGCGGGTGCGCGGGGGTACGCCCTGGTCGGCATGGGGCTCGTGGTGGTCGTGTGGTTCGTCCTGCTGGCGCGACCGCAGGCGAGCGTGCTGCGAGCCGCCGTCATGGGTTCGATCGCACTGGTCGCGGTCGGGGTTGCCGGTCGACCGCAGGCGATTCGCACGCTGTTGGCCAGTGTTGTGGTCCTGCTGCTGGCGGACCCGTGGCTGTCCAGGTCATGGGGGTTCGCGCTCTCGGTGGCGGCAACCGCGGGACTCGTCCTGCTGGGCCGTCGCTGGAGCGACCGGCTACCAGGTCGGTGGCCGGCAGCCGTCCGCCAGGCCACGGCTGTCGCACTCGCAGCACAGGTGGCGACCTTGCCGCTGGTCGTGGCGTTGTCCGGCCAGGTGGCGCTGTTGTCGGTGGTGGCGAACCTTCTGGCTGCGCCGGCCGTCGCACCAGCGACCGTGCTCGGTGCCAGCGCCGCCGTGGTGTCTCCGGTTCTGCCCAAGCTGGCCGAGCTACTGGCCTGGTGCGGCCAGTGGCCAGCGGTGTGGATCGCCGCTGTGGCCCACCGGGCCGCCGTCGCGCCGGTGTCCACGATGCCGTGGCCTGGTGGCTGGGGTGGTGGTCTGCTGGGGATCGGACTGCTCACTCTGGCTGTAGGTCTCGGGCACCTCGGCGTCCGATTCAGCTGGTGGCGGGCGCACCTGGTCATTCCTTTGGCTCTGGTCGGGGTGGCAGCCGTGGTCGCTTTCCTGTGGGGACCGGGGCGGTGGCCACCACCGGGGTGGGTACTGGTCGCCTGTGACATCGGTCAAGGAGATGCCGTGGTGGTGAACCTGGGCGACGGCGCGGGGCTGGTCGTCGATGCCGGGCCTGACCCTGACCTGGTCGACCGGTGTCTGGACCGGCTCGGTGTCGACCGCGTTCCGCTGCTCGTCCTCACCCATTTCCATGCCGATCACGTCGGTGGCGTGTCCGGCGTCATCGACGGGCGATCGGTTGGTTCGGTGCTGGTCAGTCCTCTTCGTGAGCCCTCGGACCAAGTAGCTGAGGTGGCCGCGGCAACACGGGGTGTAGCGGTGACCGAAGCAGTGGTGGGCCAGACCGGGCACTGGGGTGAGGCTTCGTGGCGCGTCGTGTGGCCGGGCGAGGTGACGACGTCCGAGGGATCGGCACCGAACAACGCATCAGTGGTCCTGCTGGTCGAGGTGTCTGGAGTCAGCGTGCTGCTCAGCGGTGACGTCGAACCGGAGGCTCAAGCGGCACTCGTTGCTGAGGGGGTGCTGCCGCGCGTGGATGTTCTCAAGGTTCCGCACCACGGATCGAAGTATCAGGACGAAACGTTTTGGCATGCGGTCGCTCCACGAGTCGCTGTCGTGAGTGTGGGCGCCGACAACACGTACGGGCATCCTGATCCCGACCTTCTGGCGTCGCTCTTGCGTGCGGGGATTCTCGTCGGTCGAACCGACCAAGACGGCTCGATCGCCGTCGTTGTCGAAGACGGCTGGTTGCGACTCGTCGATGATCCTTGAGCATGGCGCGCCATAACCGGCATTCGAGGGCGGTCGGTTGTAGCCCGATACTCGCGGCAGGGACCCGTCAGCTGCGACGGAGCCTTGAACCGATCCGGACGAGGACGACTCCTGCCAGGATCAGGGCAAGGGCCAGGAAGTCGGACACTACGACGGGGTCATTCGCGACGACGATGCCGATGACGAAGGCGACCACCGGCGGGATGTAGGTGGCGCTCGATGCGGTTACCGCACCGAGTCGATTGATCAGCGAGTAGTACAAGAGGTAGGCGATGCCTGTGCCGAGGAGACCGAGGCCGAGGACGAGGCCCCAGAAGGCGCGCGGCACGTCGACGATGTCGGTGAGCCCCGCCTTCGGTGTGACGATCAGGAGAATCAGGCACGCGATGACCATCTGATAAGTCGTCAGCGCCGTGGGCGGAATCGCCAGCCTGCTGAGGAAGCGCCGTGCGTAGACGAACGACAGACCTACGCTCGCCGAGCCCAGCACCATGAAAGCGACCCCGACACCGTCGATCCCGGAGGCCGCGTCCCACGGCCGCGCGATCAGTACGACGCCTCCGAGGCCGCACAGCACACCGACTAGCGCCAGACGGGTCACCGGCTCGGTGCGGAGGAAGATGCTCGTCGCGATGAACGCAACTAGCGGGATCATGCCGCTAAGCGCGCCAGCGATGGATGATGGCAGCCGCTGCGTCCCAGCCGCGAAGCAGAAAAAGTAGATCACCGTGGCGAGCAACGCCATGGCGAGGAAGTGCGGAGCGAAGCGGAGATGCTCACGCGAGAGGTCACGGCGGACTAGCGTCACGAGGAGGACCGGCAGGAATCCGAACAAGACGCGAAGGAGCACGATCTGGGCGGGTTCTATGACCTCCACAGCCCACTTCATGAACAGAAAGTTCGTGCCCCAGATCACGCCCAGCGCGACGAAGGCAACAGAGACCGCGACCGAGGGACGTGTCCGGTCTTTGATCACCACCAGATCATCTTCGTCGACGCGGCTTGCCGCTAGTGGCCACGCGGACAATGTCAGCCGCGCGGGCCGCTCCCTAGGCAAGAGCTCCACCGCCCTAGAAGTGCCGATAGGCGCGGGTCGTAACCTCGACTGTCACTACCGGACACAGTCCCGCCGTGAGGTACGGCTCGCGCTACCAGGACCAAGACTTCCTGCGCGCCGTGGGGGGTCAGGTGGCGGCGATCAGCGTCGGTGACGACAACCCCTACGGCCACCCCTCGTCAGAGCTGGTCGGTCTGCTTCAGGATTTCGGGGCGCTGGTTGCGAGGACAGACACCGACGGAACCGTGGCCGTGGTGCATGGTTCCGACGGCCTCCGGGTCGTGTCGCTTGGGTGACTCCGGCTGAGGCTGGTCGGAGGGGTCTGAGATGCTGACCCCGATGGCCATCACACCGCTCACCGTGATCACCGGCAACGAAGAGTTGCTCATCGACCGCGCGCTCAAGGGGTTGATCGCCAGCGCTGGAGACGACGACATCGAGATCGTCACGCTTTCGGCCCGAACGCTCCAGACCGGCCAGCTCGGGGTCTCAACGTCACCGTCACTGTTCGGCGGCACCCCTCTCGTGGTGGTCGATGGGGTCGAGAACCTCGTGCTGTCCAACCCCGACGTGGCAGCGTCCCTCGACGAGGTCATGGCATACCTTTCGGCGCCGAACCCGGATGCCATGGTGGTGCTGGTCCACGGGGGCGGCAATGGCGGCAAAGGAGTGTTGACGGCGGCCAAGAAGGCCGGCGCTGCCACGATCAAGACGCCCACCTCGCCGTCAGGTAACGCGCTACGGCAGAACCGGGCGGAGTTCGTGAAGACCGAGCTGGCGGCGTTCCCATGCCATGCCGACCCGCAGACGATCGAAGTCCTCATCAATGCTGTCGGTACCAAGCTGCGTGATCTGTCGGGTGCCTGTGCGCAGCTCGTGAGCGACCTCGGCGTGGGCGGACTCCTCGATGAAGAGACGGTACGGCGCTACTACGGCGGCCGAGTCGAGGTTCAAGGATTCGACATCGCCGACCAGGTGCTGGCGGGCCGCATAGCCGAGGCGCTCGGGCTGCTGCGGCACGCACGCGAGTCCGGTGTCCCGGCGGTCCTGGTCACCGCCGCGTGCGGGCGGTCCCTCCGGCAGCTGGCGCTGGTTGCCACCTCGCCGAGGGGAGCCCCGGCCGACTCCGTCGCCGCTCTGTCCGGAGCGCCGCCCTGGAAAGTGAAGGATCTACGGGCGCTGGCTCGCGACTGGTCCGAGCCGGGACTGGCCTCGGCGATCACCGCGGTCGCCGTTGCCGATACCGACGTCAAGACCGGAGCCATCGACCCCGAGTTCGCCCTCGAACGGATGCTGATCGCCGTCGGGCGCGCCCGAGGTCAGCGTTGAGCGCCACCGCAGGGAGGGCATCGGCCGGGTCCGTCGTTTTCGGCGCAATTGACTGAGAGCCGCGGAATCCGCGGCTCTCAGTGATTCCGACCTTCGTCGGAGGAAAGTACTAAGCGACCTTGGCAAGCCGCGAGGCCATGCGGGCCTTCTTGTTGGCGGCCTGGTTGCTGTGGATGACGCCCTTGGACGCGGCCTTGTCGACCAGCTTCGATGCCTGGCGCATCAGTGTCTCTGCCTCGGCGCGGTCGCCTGACTCGGCGGCCTCGCGGAACTTGCGGATGGCCGTCTTGAACTCAGACTTGACGGCCTTGTTGCGGTCCTCGGCCTTCTGGTTCTGCCGGTTGCGCTTGATCTGGGACTTGATGTTCGCCACGGTGAGCTCTGCCTCTATCTATCGGGGTCGTGCTGGTGGGTCGGTGCGGGCCGACGGCCACACAGGGTGCATAGGCTACCGGCCACTCGGCCCGGCCTCCAAACTGGCTCTTCGCGACGATCAGCGGCCGACGTGGGACCATGGGGTGTCCACCGCGACGCCCCCGAGTGATTCAGAAGGAATGTGCGTGCCCGCGACCCCTCCCGGCCGAGTGCCGCAAGCGGCGTCCACCGACCCCTCGGTGCTGCGCAACTTCGGCATCATCGCGCACATCGACCACGGCAAGTCGACCCTCGCTGACCGCATGCTGCAGGCCACGGGGGTCGTCGAGCAGAGGCTGATGCGCGCGCAGTACCTCGACCGGATGGACATCGAGCGTGAGCGCGGGATCACCATCAAGTCGCAGGCCGTGCGGCTGCCGTGGACCGGTCCCACCGGCACCGACTTCATCCTGAACATGATCGACACCCCCGGCCATGTCGACTTCACCTACGAGGTGTCCCGGTCGCTGGCGGCCTGTGAGGGAGCGGTACTGCTGGTCGACTCTGCCCAGGGCATCGAGGCGCAGACGCTGGCCAACCTCTACCTGGCCCTGGAGAACGACCTTCGGGTCATCCCGGTGCTGAACAAGATCGACCTTCCTGCGGCCCAGCCTGACAAGTACGCCGACGAGCTGGCCCACCTGATCGGCTGTGAGCCGGAGGACTGCTTGCGGGTGTCGGGCAAGACGGGCGAAGGTGTCGAGCGGCTGCTCGACGAGATCGTCACGCTCGTGCCGCCGCCGGTCGGCGACCCGGACGCCGCGGCCCGCGCCATGATTTTCGACTCGGTCTACGACACCTACCGCGGTGTGGTCACCTACGTCCGGGTCATCGACGGGCGCCTCACACCGCGCGAACGGATCAAGATGATGTCGTCCGGCGCGACCCACGAGATGCTCGATATCGGGGTGATCTCACCGGAGCCGGTCCCGACCCAAGGGCTGGGAGTCGGCGAGGTGGGGTACCTCATCACCGGCGTGAAGGACGTCCGACAGTCTCGCGTCGGTGACACGGTGACCGACGCCCCCAAGCCGGCCAAGCAGGCGCTTCCGGGCTTCCGTGATCCCAAGCCGATGGTCTTCTCGGGCCTGTTCCCCGTCGACGGGTCCGACTATCCCGAGCTGCGGGACGCCCTCGAGCGGCTTCAGCTGAACGACGCCGCCCTGGTCTGGGAGCCCGAGACATCGACGGCGCTCGGGTTCGGCTTCCGCTGCGGCTACCTCGGCCTGCTCCACCTCGAGATCGTGCGCGAGCGACTGGAGCGTGAGTTCAACCTCGAGCTGATCTCGACGGCGCCGAACGTCGTCTACCGCGTCGTGATGGAAGACGCCACCGAGATCGTGGTGACCAACCCCAGCGAGTTCCCGATCGGCAAGATCGCCGACGTGCACGAGCCCGTTGTCCGGGCCACGGTGCTGGCACCGTCTGAGTTCATCGGCACCATCATGGAGCTCTGCCAGGGCCGACGCGGTCAGCTGCTCGGCATGGACTACCTCTCCGAAGAGCGCGTCGAGCTGCGGTACTCGTTGCCGCTGGCCGAGATCGTGTTCGACTTCTTCGACCAGCTGAAGTCACGCACCCGCGGGTACGCGTCGCTGGACTACGAGCAGAGCGGTGAGCAGGTGGCCGAGCTGGTCAAGGTCGACATCTTGCTGCACGGCGACACGGTCGATGCCTTCAGTGCAGTCGTGCATAAGGACAAGGCCTACACGTACGGCGTCGCGATGGCGCAGAAGCTCAAAGACCTGATCCCGCGTCAGCAGTTCGAGGTGCCGATCCAGGCGGCCATCGGGGCCCGGATCATCGCGCGAGAGAACATCCGCGCCATCCGCAAGGACGTTCTGGCCAAGTGCTACGGCGGCGACATCAGCCGTAAGCGCAAGCTCCTGGAGAAGCAGAAGGAGGGGAAGAAGCGCATGAAGATGGTGGGCCGCGTCGAGGTTCCCCAGGAAGCCTTCATCGCTGCCCTCTCCAACGAGGACACCTCTCCGAAGAAGTAGCCCCAATTCCACCATTGCGGAAGTTTGCTGGGGCTATAGCCCCAGCAAACTTCCGCAATGGTGTGGGGTGTGAGGGCGGAAAGGGGAATGTCAGTGCGTGGGTCCGGTGGTGCGGACGCCCCTGGCTCCCTAGGCTGGCCACACGTTGATCAACGGAGGACTGCATGACGATGCCGATTACCGGCAACGCGGAGGCCACGTACCCCCGCCCCGCGCGTTCGGTCGCGGAAATGCTCGTCAACCGGGTTGCGGCCACGCCACGCCGCGAGGCTCTGCGGTTCCCCACCGGGCGGGGTTGGGAGGCCCTCTCCTGGGAGCAGGTGGGCCATCAGTCGTTCGACCTCGCAGCCGGGCTCCTCGCTCTGGGCCTGCAGCGTGAAGAGCGGGTCGGGCTCATCTGCTCGACCCGGTACGAGTGGATCCTCGCCGACCTGGCAGTGATGTGCGCCGGAGGCGCCACGACGAGTGTGTATCCCTCCACCGAGCAGTCGGACGTGGCGTTCATCATCTCCGACTCCGACAGCCGGTTCATCTTCGCCGAGAACGCCGACCAGGTGGCCAAGCTTGCCGCCGTACGCGATCAGCTTCCGAAGGTCGACAAGGTGATCGTCATCGATGGAGACGGCGACGGTGACTGGGTGATGTCGTGGCGCGACCTGGCGCGGCTCGGAGCCGAGCATCTGCGCGACCACCCTGGCTCGGTCGACGTCGTCATCGCCTCGATCGCCCCCGAGGCCCTGGCCACGCTGATCTACACCTCAGGCACCACCGGGCGCCCCAAGGGTGTCGAGCTGAGCCAGTCGTGCTGGACGTACGAGGGGGCCTGCATCGATGCCGTCGAGATCCTGACCGTTGACGACCTGCAGTTCCTCTGGCTGCCGCTGTCGCACTCGTTCGGCAAGGTTCTCCTCGCGGCCATGCTCCAGATCGGATTTGCGACGGCGGTCGATGGGCGGGTCGACAAGATTGCCGATGGCCTCGCTGAGGTCAAGCCCACGTTCATGGCTGGTGCTCCTCGTATCTTCGAGAAGGTGCGGGCCAGGGTGATCCAGACCGCCGTCGGCGAGGGTGGCGCCAAGGCCGCGATTGCGCAGTGGGCGTTCGCGGTGGGCCTGCAGGTCTCACGGCGCCGCCAGGCAGGGCTCGAGCCGGTGGGACTGCTGAAGGTGCAGTACGCCATCGCTGACGCCGTCGTCTTCAAGAAGGTCCGGACTCGGCTCGGGGGAAACATCCGCTACCTGGTCTCGGGTAGCGCGGCGCTCAGCAGCGAGGTCGCCGAGTGGTTCGAGGCGGCTGGCCTGCTTGTTCTGGAGGGGTACGGCCTCACTGAGACGAGTGCCGGCACGTGCATCAACCGTCCGCACAACTGGCGGTTTGGCACCGTCGGCGAGCCCTTCCCCGGAAGCGAGATCCGGATCGCATCCGACGGTGAGATCCAGGTGCGGGGCCCCGGTGTGATGCGTGGGTACCACCGAATGCCCGAGCAGACGTCGGAAGTTCTGGACGCCGACGGCTGGTTCTCCACCGGCGACGTCGGTGAGATCGACGAGGGCGGGCGTGTTCGGATCACCGATCGGAAGAAGGATCTCGTCAAGACCTCCGGCGGCAAATACATCGCGCCTTCGGTCATCGAGTCGCGGCTGAAGGCCTCGAGCCCGATCGTGGGTCACGTCGTGGTGCATGCCGACAAGCGGAACTTCGCGAGCGCGCTGATCACCCTCGACCCCGACACCGCCCCCCAATGGGCCGAGTCTGAGGGACTCTCCGATGACTACTTCGATCTGACCAGCAGCCCCAAGGTGCGCGTACACCTGCAGGAGCGGATTGATGAGCTCAACGGTTCGTTGAACCGCTGGGAGACAATCAAGCAGTTCCGCGTGCTCGACCACGACTTCACGGTCGAGACGGGGGAGCTGACCCCGAGCCAGAAGGTGAAACGCCGAGTGGTGGAACACATGTACTCAGACGTGCTCGACGACATGTACGCGGCGTCCTCATGAGCGCGCAGGTGGACGTCATCGTCGAGGGCTACGCCGATGACCGGGTGGCCGGCACCGTGACACTCATCCGCGACGGGGACGCGATCATCGTGGTCGACCCGGGGATGGTGGCCGATCGAGGTCTCATCCTCGACCCGCTGGCAGCCTTAGGGGTGCAGCCTGAGGCGGTCACCGACGTGGTCTTCAGCCACCACCACCTCGACCACACCCTGCATGCGGCGCTCTTCCCCAGCGCCCGGTTCCACGACTTCCAGGCGATCTATCACGGCGACGTCTGGGAGGACCGCGAGGCTGAGGGTTACGCCGTTGGCCCGAACACCACGCTGCTCGAGACGCGCGGCCACACCGACCAGGACATCTCGACAGTTGTGCAGACCGATGGCGGGTTGGTCGTACTGACTCACCTCTGGTGGTCAGCGGAGGGCCCACTCGACGACCCGTTCGCGCCAGATGCCGATGTGCTCCGTGCCTCACGACAGCGCGTACTACAGCTCGAGCCTGTGCGCATCATTCCGGGCCACGGTCCGGCATTCGTCCCCGGTGACACGACGCCGATCTGACGCGTCGGCGTATCTCGCTGACACACTGACGTCATGCCCAGTGAGTCACCCGCGGGAGAGCCTGCGCCGTCCAACGGCCGGCTGCCCGATGATGCGGTTCGCGTGGTCGGGTCGGTGCCCTTCGCGGCCTACGTGCACGTTCCCTTCTGTGCCACCCGCTGCGGGTACTGCGACTTCAACACCTACACCGCAGGCGAGCTGAACGGGGCGACCGAGCAGCAGTACGTGGGTGCCATCCTGGCCGAGATCGAACTCGCGCGTCAGGTCGTGCCTCATGCCCCGCCACTGTCCAGCGTGTTCTTTGGTGGCGGAACGCCCACCCTGCTGAGGGCCGCTGACCAGGCGCTCATCCTGCGGGCCCTCCGCGAGTCCTTCGGACTGGGCCCCGAGGCAGAGATCACGACCGAGGCCAACCCGGAGTCGGTGTCGGAGGCGCAGTTGGTCGCCCTGCGGGAGGCCGGAGTCAATCGCATCTCCTTCGGCATGCAGAGTGCCGTGCCGCACGTCCTGGCCACTCTCGACCGGACCCATACCCCTGGTCGAGTGCGTGAGGCGGTCGCGGAAGCCCGTGCGGCCGGATTCGACAACATCAGCGTCGACCTCATCTACGGAACGCCGGGGGAGTCGCTGGCGGACTGGCGCGCGTCGCTGGACGCCGCCGTTTCGCTGGAACCGCAGCACATCAGCGCCTATGCCCTGATCGTCGAAGCGGGCACGGCACTCGCGCGCCGCATTGACCGAGGCGAGCTGGCGTCGACCGACGACGACGACCAGGCAACCAAGTACGAGCTGGCCGAGGAGCTGCTCAGCGCTGCGGGCTACGAGTGGTACGAGGTCTCGAACTGGGCACGTTCGCCCGATCTTGCCAGCCGGCACAACCTGGCCTACTGGAAGGGACATCACTGGTGGGGCTTCGGTCCTGGCGCGCACAGCCACGTCGGCGGAGTGCGCTGGTGGAACGTGCGGCATCCGCGTGCCTATGCCGAGCGGATGGCTGCGGCAGAGAGCCCGGCCCTGGCCCGCGAGGTGCTCGGCGAGCCGACGCGTCAGCTGGAGAGGCTGCTGCTGGAGGTGCGGCTGCGCGATGGCCTCGCGTGCCAGGCCTTGTCGCCGGGGGCACTTGTCGCTGCCGCGTCCATGGTGCGAGAGGGTTTGCTCGACCCCGCCGCGTGGGAGTCGGGCACGGTGCTCCTGACTCTGCGGGGGCGACTCCTGGCCGACCTGGTCGTGCGTCGCCTGGTGGTCGATGACGACGAAGGGATGGCTAATGCCGAGGTGTGAGGTTCCGGGTGCCGCAATCCACTACGAGCAGTTCGGAGAGGGGCACGACGTCGTCTGGGTAGCGGGCGGCGGAAGCCTCGGAAGCGACTGGCACAAGTACCAGATGCCGTTCTTCGAACCCCATTTCCGCAACACCACGTTCGACAACCGAGGAATCGGCCAGACCACGTGTGCCGAACCCATGCCGTGGCCGCTCGAGAAGTTCAGCGCCGACACGATCGCGCTGATCGAAGAGGTCTGCGAGCCGCCGGTGTCGTTGGTCGGCATCTCGTTCGGCAGTGCCATCGCCCAGCAGGTGGCCATCGATCGTCCTGACCTGCTGCGGTCGGCGATAGTCATGGGCACCGGGTCGCGAAGCATCGGCTGGGGCTGGGACTTCCAGCAGGCCGAGATCGACCTTCGCAAGGCCGGCGGACGTCTCGACGGCATGTTCGCCGTGACGCACTACGCGGCGATGCTCTACCCCGCCAAGGTGCTCGGCGACCGCGAGCTCTGGCCCAGGCTGCGCGCCGACCTCGAAGAGTGGCTCTCCGGCGAGGCGAACGAGGAGTCGCTGATCCCGCAATGGGAGTCGTGCCTGCTCTACGACCAGACCGAGCAGCTGCCCGGGTGCATGGTGCCGATGCACGTGGTGGCGTTCGCCGAAGACATCCAGGCGCCACCCCAGGATGGCCAGGAGCTGGCTGAGCAGGCGGGGAACGGCATCTACCACGAGTTCGCGGAGATGGGACACGGCTCGGTCTACGGGCACACCCACGACGTGCTGAACCCCTTTATCAAGGCCACCATCGACCGGTACCTCTGACGCAGGCCGCGGCCCTTGCGCCTCGGATCGGGCCGTAGGGCCTGGCCATAGACGTCCCGTGTTACTTCCGCTATGGTTAATTATCTAATCAGTTAACTAAGGAGAACGTGGTGGCGCTGGCGCTGCAGGAGGACCGGCTCGACGAGACCTTCGCGGCGCTGGCGAACCCGACTCGACGCGCGATCCTGGCGCGTCTGGCTACGGGGGAAGCCACTGTCAACGAGCTGGCCGAGCCGTTCGACATGACGCTGCCGGCCATCTCCAAGCACATCAAGGTGCTCGAGCGTGCTGGGCTGGTCAGCAGAAGCCGTCGGGCCCAGCAGCGCCCATGCACGCTGGAGGTGGCTCGACTCGAAGAGGTGTCCAGCTGGACCGAGCGGTACCAGCACCTGTGGGACG
>JAHEKZ010000093.1 GCA_024644435.1 Actinomycetes bacterium
GACCCGCACACCCCGCGCGGACGCAACCCCGAGCATGTTCGATCGGTACACGTCTGCCATCCCCGGCCGGGCGTAGCCGAAGTGTCAGTTGTCACGGGCGGTGGGGACCGGTGTCGCGCCCTGGCCCTCCGCCTTGAACGGCGAAAGGAGCGTTGGATGTGCACAGCCCTCGACTGGGCATAGACCCAGTCGAGGGCTGTGACACCTGCGTTACCGCAGTGAAGCTAGCTGAGCGGACAGCCCAGTTCGTTCGCTGCCGCCAGATCGTTCTTCAGACTCAGGATCTGCTTGCGCTTCTGGCTGTCCAGTGCGCCCTGAATCAGGTCGACCAGCGGCTCTTCACCGTTGACCCCAGGGGTGTAGCGACGGAAGGGGTAGTCGATACCCGCATCCGCATTGAGGTACGCCGCGACGCCGTGGCGCATCAAGTTGTTCGCCGCACCACGAAGCGTCGATCCACCGCCCTGCGACAGGGCATCGAGCATGGTGACCGCACCGAGGTCGCCGTAGACACTCGGGAACGTGTAGTCCACTCCAAACCCATTCGGCGATCGCAGCATGTGCGACAGCGTGGTGTCCGGGTAGTTGTCGTCAGCGGTGTCGCTGGTGCCGTCGTCGTACGACTTCCACTCGGTGTGGTTCTTCCAGAAACCGGGGGTGCACCCCTCGGTGTTGCCTCCGCTAGTGGCGTTGGCCGGGACGGCGAGCATGACTCCGCCAGCCATCGCCAGCGCGGCACCGGCGGCGAGCAATTTCTTCAGACGCATGTATCCCCCTTGAGGATCGTGTGGCCCCGAGACTCCAACCATCTTGGTTGCTCTCCGTAGCCACTGCGATCCCCCACTTGGGCTAACCCTGGATCAGCCCGCTACTCAGCGTCACCCGGTAGCGACTCCGCGTCTAGGGCACAGATGCTCAGGAGCGACCAGGCGCCCCATGACACTTCTTGTACTTCTTGCCAGACCCGCAGGGACACGGTGCGTTCCGTGGCGTGCCGGCGTACTCGCCACCCGACGCAGGTGCGTCACCGGAGACCGCGGTGGCCCCGCCGCCATCCAAGGTCGGCGCGCTGTACTGCAGCGGCTGTTGGCGGTGCTCTTCATCCAGGCCTTTCGCATGGATCTCAGGAACTACCGCGAAAGGCATCGAATCGTCCGGCTGCACAGCGGCGGTCTCGTCGGGAGTCTCTTCAACTTCGACCTCGAGGTTGAAGATGAAGCCGACGGACTCTTCCTTGATGCCATCCATCATGGCCGCGAACAGGTCGAATCCCTCGCGCTGGTACTCCACCAACGGGTCACGCTGCGCCATGGCGCGCAATCCGATGCCCTCACGTAGGTAGTCCATCTCGTACAGGTGCTCACGCCACTTCCGGTCCAGCACCGAAAGGACGACACGTCGCTCCAGCTCGCGCATCGCATCATGACCGAGCCCGTCCTCGCGAGCCTGGAGAGCCTCGGAGGCATCGGCTTGGATTTCGCCGAGCAGGTACTCGGCAGAGAGAGCTGCCCGGTCGCCACCGGAGGCTTCCTCGAGCTGCTCGACCGTGACGCTCACGGGGTAGAGCGTCCTGAGCGCCGTCCAGAGCTGGTCGAGGTCCCACTCCTCGGGGAACCCGTCTGACGTGGCACCACGGACGTAGTCCTCGACCGTGTCAGCGAGCATGTGTTCGATCTGGTCGTGGATGTCTTCACCCTCGAGCACGCGACGCCGCTCGGCGTAGATCACCTGGCGCTGACGGTTCAGAACGTCGTCGTACTTCAGGACGTTCTTGCGCGTCTCGAAGTTCTGCGACTCGACCTGCCCCTGTGCGCTCTTGATGGCGTTGCTGACCATCTTGGCCTCGATCGGAACATCGTCCGGAATGTTGAAGCGCGTCAAGAAGGCGTCGACCACATTGCCCTTGAACAAGCGCATGAGCTCGTCCTCGAGCGAGAGGTAGAAGCGGGTCTCGCCGGGGTCGCCCTGGCGTCCGGAACGACCACGAAGCTGGTTGTCGATTCGGCGCGACTCATGGCGCTCAGTTCCAAGCACGTAGAGGCCACCGAGCCCGACCACCTCTTCGTGCTCAGCCGCCACCGACTTCTTCGACTTCTCCAAGGCATCAGGCCAGGCCGCCTCGTACGTCTCGGCGTCCTCGGCCGGGGACAGGCCGCGCTGGGCCAGCTCGGCAGTCGCCATGAACTCGGGGTTTCCGCCCAGCATGATGTCGGTACCGCGTCCAGCCATGTTGGTGGCGACGGTGACCGCACCCTTGCGTCCGGCCTGGGCGACGATCTGCGCCTCACGCTCGTGGTTCTTGGCGTTCAAGACCTCGTGCGGAACGCCTCGACGCCGCAGCTGGCCTGAGAGGGTCTCAGACTTCTCGACGCTCGTCGTTCCCACCAGAACGGGCTGACCCTTCTCGTGGCGCACAACGAGATCGTCGATCACCGCGTTGAACTTGGCGTCCTCCGTCCGGTAGACCAAGTCGGCCTCATCGGCGCGCACCATGGGCTGGTTGGTCGGGATGGGGACCACGCCCAGGGTGTAGATCTGGTGGAACTCGTTGGCCTCGGTCATGGCCGTGCCCGTCATGCCACCGAGCTTGTCGTACATGCGGAAGTAGTTCTGGAGCGTGATGGTCGCCAGAGTCTGGTTCTCAGCCTTGACCTCCACACCCTCCTTTGCCTCGATCGCCTGATGGAGCCCTTCGTTGTAGCGGCGCCCCGCGAGCATGCGGCCGGTGTGCTCGTCAACGATGAGCACCTCGCCGTTCATGACGACGTAGTCCTTGTCCTTCCTGAACAGCTCCTTGGCACGAATCGCGTTGTTGAGGTACCCGATCAGCGGGGTGTTGACGGACTCGTAGAGATTGTCGATTCCGAGGTAGTCCTCGACCTTCTCGACGCCCTCTTCGAGGATGCCGATGGTGCGCTTCTTCTCGTCAACCTCGTAGTGGTCGTCGGCTCGCAGACGCTTCACCAGCTGAGCGAAGTCGCCGTACCACTTCGAGCTGGCGTCGGCCGGGCCGCTGATGATCAGCGGAGTTCGCGCCTCGTCAATGAGGATCGAGTCGACCTCGTCGACGATGGCGTAGAAGTGGCCACGCTGGACGAGGTCATCCTTCGCCCATGCCATGTTGTCGCGCAGGTAGTCGAAGCCGAACTCGTTGTTGGTGCCGTAGGTGATGTCACAGCCGTACTGGTCGCGTCGCTCTGCAGGACGCATGCGGGCGAGGATCACACCGGTGTCCAGTCCCAAGAACCGGTGCACCCGGCCCATCCACTCGGAGTCACGTTCGGCCAGGTAGTCGTTGACCGTGACGATGTGGACGCCCTCGCCGGCCAGGGCGTTCAAGTAGGCGGGAAGGGTGGAGACCAGCGTCTTACCTTCACCAGTCTTCATCTCGGAGATGTTCCCGAGGTGAAGGGCGGCCCCTCCCATGATCTGCACGTCGTAGTGACGCTGGCCCAGCGTGCGTTTGGCTGCCTCTCGCACGGCGGCGAAGGCCTCGGGGAGCAGGTCATCCAGGGTCTCACCGTCGGCCAGCCGCCGTTTGAAGACGTCGGTCTCATCGCGGAGCTCGGCATCGGTGAGGGTGACGAAGTCCTCCTCGATGGCGTTGACCTGCTCAGAGATACGGACGAGGCGCTTGAGAATCTTGCCCTCGCCCGCACGCATGAGCTTGTCGAAAATGGCAGGCACGCGTGTTCTCCGTCTT
>JAHEKZ010000094.1:0-2076 GCA_024644435.1 Actinomycetes bacterium
TTCACGGGCGCCGTTCCGTGGCCCGAGCTACCGGCGCACTATGCCGCTGGGGATGTCTTCGCGATGCCCTGTCGTACTCGCCGACGGGGACTCGACGTCGAGGGCCTGGGGATCGTCTACCTGGAGGCGTCGGCGACGGGGTTGCCGGTGGTGGCTGGTGACTCCGGAGGGGCGCCTGATGCCGTGCTGGCGGGGGAGACTGGGTGGGTGGTGCCGGCGGGGGTGCGGGCGCCGGCCGAGCTGGTGGAGCGGCTCAGTGGACTGTTGGGCGATGCGTCTTTGCGCGCGGCCATGGGGAAGCGGGGGAGAGCCTGGGTGCAGGACGACTGGTCGTGGGAGCGTCAGGTGGAGCGGTTGCGGAGTCTGCTCAACTGACGCTGAGAATCCTGATAGCGGCTCGGTCAGCCGGCGTCGCAGGTGCTGCTGTCCACGCGCGCCGCGATATCGTCACATGCTCCGTCAAACTGTCCCTGCGTGTAGCTGCCGAGAACGTAGGTGATCAC
This sequence comes from Actinomycetes bacterium, assembly GCA_024644435.1. Classification (GTDB taxonomy): domain Bacteria; phylum Actinomycetota; class Actinomycetes; order JAHEKZ01; family JAHEKZ01; genus JAHEKZ01. Next base: position 504 of record JAHEKZ010000094.1, read on the forward strand.
CACGATGACACCGGCGATCGCGGCGACCAGCAGTCCGTACTCCACCGCGCTTGCGCCAGAGTCGTCATTCATTGAGCTCCACCTCCCTGGATGAAGAAGAAGGGGCGGGCGCCCGGATCGGACGACCGCCCCTTTGCACTTCAGACGGATCAGGTGGTGGCGCAGGCGCCGTCGCCCTGGTTGTCGGCAATCTCGTCACACGTGTCAGAGAACGCGCCCTGGATGTAGCCACCCAGAACGAAGACGACGACGACGATGACAGCTGCGATGGCGGCAACGAGGAGGCCGTACTCAACGGCCGAGGCGCCCTCGTCGTTCGTGGCGATGTCGGTGTGCTTGCGGATGCTGCGGATCATGTGATGATTCCTTCCGTGACCTGATGTAAATGAGATCCCCGAGTGATCGGTTCGCCCGGGCCCCCCTTCAGGTCCCGGTATGACAAGAATGAGGGTGACAGGCGCCACTCACTATCCGCTGGCAGTCCGGAAAACCCTGGCCGATCGGATGACCCCCGAACGGGTGAACGGCTGTAACCGCACAAGGTGATCTAGTGCTCCACATCGGGAGCTTGGATAAGGCCCAGGCGTAGGGCAGCCATGATCGCCTGGGCGCGGTTGCCCGCGCCCAGTTTCTCGTACAACTTCGAGATGTGGGTCTTGGTCGTGGAGTCGCTGATGAACAGTCTCCGCGAGATTTGGGCGACACCCAGGCCCTCCGCCAGGAGATCCAGCACCTCCTTCTCACGCGGCGAGAGCTGCGGCCCGGTGGGGGACATCCGTCGGCGCATGGCGTCGGCCAGATCTGGGGCAGTGAAAGATCGTGGGGAGCTGGCGGCGTGCCGTGCCGCGATCACGACATCCTCAGCCGGCGCGTCTTTGGGGACGAAGGCGGAGGCCCCAGCGTCCAGGGCCCCGAAGAGCTGCTCGTCCCCGGCATACATCGTGAGGACGACGATGCCGAGGTCGGCGTTCTGATCTCTGGCGGCCCGGGCGGCATCAAGCCCACTCCCGTCTGGAAGGCGGACGTCGAAGATCACGACATCGGGCTCAAGGGACCCAAGCTGCGCTTCAGCGTCAGCCACGGACGATGCTTCGCCGACCACCTCGAAGTCGCCGGACCGCTCGAATGCGCGGCGAAGACCCTCACGAATCAGCTGGTGATCATCAACGAGCAATACGCGAGTCGTCATGCCCGCCTTCCCGCCTGTGCCTCTGGGCTCGAATTTCCCGGCGCGTGGCCGGTCGTGACCTGACCTCCACGGTAGTACCTCCACCTCGTCGCGGTGCGATGCTGATCGAGCAGCTGGCCCGTTCGGCCCGTTCCTTCATGATCGACATGCCGAAGCTGTCTTCCCGGGGAGGCAGCAGGCCGCGACCGTCGTCCTCAATCCGCAAGTACACGGCAGGTGCGTCCACCTGGCACGTGATCCACAAATTGCGTGCGTGACTGTGGCGTCGCGCGTTCGCGATCGCCTCTTGGGCGATGCGAAGGATCTCCGATTCCACGGCCGGACGCAGCCGGCCGGGTGACTCGGAGAGTTCGAGATGCACAGCAAGTGTGGTGATTTCGCCCA
>JAHEKZ010000094.1:2176-3661 GCA_024644435.1 Actinomycetes bacterium
TCGAGTCCCCCCGACAGTTCCCGTGAGAGATCTCGCAGCTGGGTGAGCAGGCGGGTCGCTTCTAGGTAGCTCTCGGCGTCCCCGGGCACCTCGATCTGCATCCGTCGGACCCACGCCGCCAGCAGCCCCACGGCCAGTGCCAGAAGTGACCACTGGACAGCGTCGATCAGGAAGTCGGTGCCAACGGGGCCTCCAGGGCCAAGGGCGCCGGGAGCCATGAGAAAGGTGATGGTCGCGCCGGACGTGATGATGGCCAGCGACCAGCCACCAATCAGACCGGCGGACAGGGCGGGGGTGACCAAGTACGGCAGGAGGGACGAGTCGTAGGGCTCGACCGTGCCGATGATCAGCGCTGCGAGCCCAGCCTCGACGACGGGCCTCCATTTGCGCATCGCTCGGCTGCGTACCGGGAGCACCGCTGCGAGGGCCAAAACAGTCAAGAGCACGAGCTGAAGAAGGAGTTCGTTGGCGGTGCCCGTGAGCACCGTCACGGTGTAGATGAGTGCCAGCGCCGCTGCCCGAACGCCGATCTCGACGCGGTTGGTGTCGAGCTGGCCCAATACCCGGTCTCGCGTCACGGGATTACGGTGTCACACCATCCCCGGCGGTGAGGCTGATCGCGGTCGTGTGTCATGGGCCAAATGGGCTGGATGTCGGCAAGTGGCCCAACTTTCGGTCGGGTATGTGCTTCCATTTCAAGCATGTCTGATCAGGTGTTTTCTCTTGGGGATGTCCTAGCTGCGACCGACCGTCGGCTTGACGCCGGGCTGACGGCGGCTGCTCGGGTTACGCCCACCGGGTTCCATCCGCTTGATACCTACCTGGCCGGGGGGCTCAGGGCCGGCGAGCTCACCCTGCTCGGGGGCCCTCAAGGCTTGGGCAAGACCACGATGGCACTCCAGATGCTGCGGAACGTCGTGGTGAGCGGCGGCACCGGTCTGTACTTCTCATTCGAGCATGACCCGGCCACGGTTCTTGAGCGGTTCGTCGCCATCGAAGCTGCCTCCCGCTATGGCGTCGAAGCGGTACCTCTGCGCCGCATCCGAGAGGCCATGGAGAGCCTCGATGGGCACACTGGCGGCCTGGCGGAGCGGCTCTCGCATGCACCCGGTGGGGCCGAGGCGGTGGATGCCGTTGAGAAGTACGCATCCCGGCTACATATCCATCGCGCCAGTGGCGGCGTCACCGACCTCGCGGCGATCAAGACCATGGTCAGCCAGGTGATTGCGGAAACCGGAAGTGCCCCAGTTGTGGTCGTTGACTACCTTCAGAAGGTGCCCGTACTAGATCGCCCGCTCTCCGAAGAGGACCGCATCACCACGGTCGCCCAGGGACTCAAAGACCTGGCGCTGGAACGTGATGTTGCTGTCTTTGCCGTGGTGGCTTCTGACAAAGAAGGCATCGTGAGCGGTCGCCGGATGCGGGTTCACCACCTTCGTGGTGCAGCGGCGTTGGCCTACGAGGCGGACGTGGTGCTGGTGATCA
>JAHEKZ010000013.1:0-7819 GCA_024644435.1 Actinomycetes bacterium
CGGCTTCAACAAGGTCTGGGAGTCGCCCGACCAGTTGCCCACCCGCGACGAGCTGCACGCACCCGAGCAGTGGATCGCGCGGGTGGCGACGGTCTCATGACTGGTCCGCACCCCGCCGTCGCGAGGGTGCGGCATGCGGTGCGCGACTGTCTGGCGGACGTCCCCCCTGGTGCCGTCGTGCTCGTAGCAGCCAGTGGTGGGGCCGACTCCATGGCACTCGCCGCCGCTACGGCGTTCGAGGCCCGCACGACCGGCTGGCGGGTGGCCGCGGTCGTGGTCGACCACCAGCTGCAGAGCGGTTCCGCAAGCGCGGCCCGGTCGGCGGCCGACGCCCTGGCTCAGCTGGCGTTCGATCCGGTGGTCATCCGCGCAGTCCGCGTGGGAACTCAGGGTGGTCCGGAGGCGGCTGCGCGGACGGCCCGGTACGACGCGATCGACCAGGTGGCGTCTGAGCTCGACGCTGTGGCGGTGCTGCTGGGTCACACGCGGGACGACCAGGCCGAGTCTGTGCTTCTGGGACTGGCCAGGGGCTCGGGCGCTCGGTCGATCAGCGGGATGGCCCCGGTACGGGGTCGATACCGACGCCCCCTGCTCGCACTCGACCGCATCACCACCCGCGAGGCCTGCTCCGCAGAGGAAGTACCGGTGTGGGACGACCCGCACAACGACGACAGCTCCTTCACCCGCGTCCGGGTGCGGCAGCGGGTGATCCCGGTTGTCGAGCGCGAGCTGGGGCCGGGCGTGGTCGCATCGCTCGCCCGGACAGCAGATCTTCTGCGTGAGGACGACGCCGCCCTTGAACAGTGGGCCAACGACATCCGGAGTGCGGCCCGGTGCCGCGATGATGCGGGACGACAAGCTCTGGACGCCGAGGTTCTGGCTGCTGCCCCGGTAGCCGTTCGACGGCGGGTGCTGCGGGCCGAAGCCCTCGAGTGCGGTGTGCCGGGAGGCGACCTCAGGGCGTCCCACCTCGCTGACGTCGATGCCCTGGTGACACGGTGGCGCGGCCAGGGGCCGGTGCATCTGCCCGGTGGTGTCCGGGCCGAGCGCGACTGTGGCAGGCTCCAACTTGCGCCGCTGCCTGCGGCCGAGGTCGGCTAGGAGGAAGACCGCTGTGGACGCCAACGACATGGGTGACGACCTCGCCGCCGTACTGATCGACGCTGACCAGATTCAGGCGAGGCTCGCCGAGCTGGCCATCGAGATCGACGCCGACTACGCCGGTAAGGATCTGCTGCTCGTGGGGGTGCTGAAGGGGGCCGTCATGGTGATGGCCGACCTGGCACGGGCTCTGCATACCGCCGTCGAGATGGACTGGATGGCGGTCTCCTCGTACGGATCGGGCACGAGGTCGAGCGGAGTCGTTCGCATCATCAAGGACTTGGACGCCGACCTCACCGACCGTCACGTGCTCGTGGTCGAGGACATCGTCGACTCAGGGCTCACGCTCTCGTGGCTGTTGCGCAATCTCTCATCGCGCGGGCCCGCCTCGCTCGAGGTCTGCACCTTGCTTCGCAAGCCCGAGGCTCAGCAGGCCGGTTCCAGCAAAGGGGAGCCGCCGCGGGTCAGGTACGTGGGGTTCGACATCCCACCGGAGTTCGTCGTCGGATATGGCCTCGACTACGCAGAGAAGTACCGCTCGCTGCCCTTCGTCGGCAGCCTCGCGAGGCACGTGTACCGGCCGGGCAAGTGATCGCTGGCGGCGAACGTAGGGCAGTGAAGTCTTGCTGTAGGCGCGGCGCCGATCGCGGCGGTGTACCGTCGAAGCCCAAAGTCTTCCCCCGTTAGCAGGAGGTCCAGGGCGCTGGCGCCCTCGCCATGAACATCAAGCGCATCGTCCGCGGACCGATCTTCTGGATCGTTGTTGTCGTCATGCTCGCCCTCGTCCTGGCCCAGGTGATGACCGCCTCGGGCGGATACGAGAAGAAGGACACCTCGGCCGTCATTGCAGCCATCCAAGATGGCGACGCGGCCAAGGTCACGCTGATCGACCGGGACCAAGAGATCCGCGTCGAGCTCGCCAACGGCGACAAGATCAAGGCCAACTACATCGCGCAGCAGGGCGACCTGCTGTCCACCCTGGTCCAGGAGGTGCCGCCACCGGACGGCCAGGTGTCGGAGGTGCCCACCCAGGGTTGGCTGGTCACCCTGCTGTTCACCTTCGGGCCCATCATCTTGATCCTGGCGCTGCTCTTCTTCTTCATGACGCAGATGCAGGGCGGTGGGTCGCGTGTCATGAACTTCGGCAAGTCGAAGGCCAAGATGGTCAGCAAGGACATGCCGAAGACCACGTTCTCCGATGTCGCAGGTGCCGACGAGGCCGTTGAGGAACTCGAAGAGATCAAGGAGTTCCTGCAGGACCCGGCCAAGTTCCAGGCCGTGGGGGCAAAGATCCCCAAGGGAGTCCTGCTGTACGGCCCGCCCGGAACCGGCAAGACGCTGCTCGCACGAGCCGTGGCCGGTGAGGCCGGTGTGCCGTTCTACTCGATCTCAGGGTCAGACTTCGTCGAGATGTTCGTCGGCGTCGGAGCCTCTCGTGTTCGAGATCTCTTCGAACAGGCCAAGGCCAACGCGCCCGCCATCGTCTTCGTCGACGAGATCGACGCAGTGGGACGCCACCGTGGCGCCGGGCTCGGTGGAGGGCACGACGAACGTGAGCAGACTCTGAACCAGCTGTTGGTCGAGATGGATGGTTTCGACGTGCAGGGCGGAGTCATCTTGATCGCTGCGACCAACCGACCCGACATTCTCGACCCGGCGCTGCTGCGGCCCGGGCGCTTCGATCGGCAGATCGCGGTCGAGCGCCCCGACCTCCGCGGGCGCGAGCAGATCCTCGAGGTGCACGCGAAGGGCAAGCCGCTGGCCGACGGGGTCGACCTGGTGGCTGTCGCCCGCCGCACGCCAGGCTTCACCGGAGCCGATCTGGCGAACGTGCTGAACGAGGCTGCGCTCCTCACCGCCCGCGAGGGCAAGGTGCTCGTCGACGACCACGCGCTCGACGAGGCGATCGATCGAGTTGTCGCGGGGCCACAGAAGCGAACGCGCTTGATGAACGAGAAAGAGAAGAAGATCACCGCGTACCACGAGGGTGGCCATGCGCTTGTCGCTGCGGCCCTCAACCACACCGATCCGGTGCACAAGGTGACAATTCTTCCGCGTGGTCGGGCCCTCGGCTACACGATGGTGCTACCCACCGAAGACAAGTACTCGACGACTCGCAACGAGATGCTCGACCAGCTCGCCTACATGCTCGGTGGACGCGCGGCCGAAGAGATGGTCTTCCACGACCCGACGACTGGGGCGTCCAACGACATCGAGAAGGCCACCCAGCTCGCTCGGGCCATGGTGATGCAGTACGGCATGAGTGACCAGGTCGGCGCCGTGCGTCTGGGGCAGGGCGAAGGCGAGGTCTTCCTCGGGCGAGACATGGGCCACAAGCGCGACTACTCCGAGCAGATGGCCGAGGTGATCGATGCCGAGGTGCGTACCTTCCTTGAGACCGCGCATCAAGAGGCGTACGAGATCCTGATGGACAACCACGACGTGCTTGACCGGCTCGTGGTCGAGCTGCTCGACCGCGAGACCCTCGACCGCGAGGAGGTCGCTGAGATATTCAGCGACCTGCGCAAGCGCGACTACCGCGAGGTGTGGTTGTCGTCAGCCGACCGACCGGTCTCCGACCGCGGTCCCGTGCGCAGTCGTCGTGAGCTGGCGGGCGAAAACGGCCACGGTGCTGCAGGGGTCAACGGATCCGGCGGCCAGGAGGCCTCCGAAGAGTCGGTCAGCGGCACGTCTGACACTGAGGGCTAGGCGATGGTCGACCCCATCGGCTGGTCCGCCGCCGACGACGTGACGGTGCCCTTCGACCATGATCGCGCGGCGGCAGCCGTGCGTGAGCTGTTGCTCGCGATCGGCGAGAACCCCGACCGTGAGGGACTACGCGACACACCCGAGCGGGTAGCGCGGATGTACGCAGAAACACTTGCCGGGTTACGCCTTCGGGCCGCGGACGTCCTGACCACGACCTTCGACATCGGTCACGACGAGATGGTGGTCGTCAAGGACATCGAGGTCTACTCGCTCTGCGAGCACCACCTGGTCCCGTTCCACGGCGTCGCACATGTCGGCTACATCCCAAGCGAGGCCGGCCACATCACGGGACTGTCGAAGCTGGCGCGCCTGGTCGACGTGTACGCCAAGCGGCCTCAGGTGCAAGAGCGCCTGACCACGCAGATTGCTGACTCCTTGCTCGAGATCCTCGAGCCGCAGGGTGTGATCGTCGTACTCGAGTGCGAGCACCTGTGCATGTCGATGCGCGGCGTCCGCAAGCCAGGCGCCCGCACGGTCACGTCGGCTGTGCGCGGTCAGCTCCGCGACACCGCATCCCGGGCCGAGGCGATGGCTCTCATCCTCGGCTCTCGCTGACGCCGGGCTCTGTCCTCAGCCGTCCTCTAGGCTCACCACGTGCCCTCACGCCACACTCCCTCCGGCCTGCCACCCGCGTTGGCCAGGGTGCAACGGACGCTGGTGATGGCGGTTCTCAATGTCACGCCGGACTCGTTCTCAGACGGTGGTGAGTTCCTCGATCCAGAACGCGCCGTCGAGCGGGCCCTGCACCAAGTTCGCCTGGGGGCCGACCTGATCGACGTCGGTGGCGAGTCAACGCGGCCCGGTGCCGAGCGCATCCCGGTGGCTGTCGAGCTAGAGCGCGTGCTGCCGGTGGTCGAGATGCTGGTCGGCGAGGCGGTTGCGGTATCCATCGACACCATGCGCGCCGAGGTCGCTCGAGCCGCGGTAGATGCCGGCGCGGTGCTGGTCAATGACGTCTCCGGAGGGTTGGGCGACGAGGCGATGCTGCCGTTCGTCGCAGAGTCCGGCCATCCGGTGGTGCTGATGCACTGGCGCGGGCACAGCCGCGAGATGCAGCGGCACGCGACCTACCCCACTGGGGTAACCCGTGAGGTCGTCGACGAGCTGGAGCATCGGCTGGAGGCGGCCGTTGCGGCTGGCGTGGCACCTGACCGCGTCGTGCTCGATCCCGGCTTGGGCTTCGCGAAGAATGCCGAGCACAACTGGTCACTTCTGGCAGCACTTGACGGGCTGGCGGCACTGGGCCAGCCGTTGCTTGTCGGGGCGTCCCGCAAACGCTTTCTCGGCGAGCTTCTTGCGGTCGACGGCGAGCCACGGCCGGTCGAGCAGAGGGACGACGCCACCGTGGCGATCACGACGCTGGCTGCTGCAGCCGGCGCATGGTGCGTGCGCGTGCATGACGCTCGTGGAAACGTTGATGCCGTACGGGTTGCTGAGGCATGGACATCGGAGGACCGATGAGCAACGACCGCGAAGGGCTGATCGCTGCGAACGAAGAGCTCTATGCAGCGTTCGAGGCGGGGGATCTCGACCGGATGGAGGCCTTGTGGATCGGTGAGCCCGATGGCGCGCTGGCCAAGTGCGTCCACCCCGGCGGTGAGTTCGTGCGGGGGGTTGAGGCGGTGCTCCGGTCATGGGCTCTCGTCATGGCCAACGCCGAAGACCTGCAGTTCATCCTCACCGACGTCGAGACACTTGTTCAGGGTGAGATGGCGATGGTCAACTGCACCGAGATCATCCTGCGCCCCGGTGCCGGCCCTGATCCCTTCGCGTCGAGTCACGCTGTCACGACCAACGGCTTTGTGCGGGTCGCGGGACGCTGGCGGCTGTGGCTGCATCACGCCTCTCCGGTCATGGGTGCTCCGGGTGGGGACACTGAGTGATGAACCCCGACGTGATCACCGTCCGCGGCATCGAGGCTTATGGCTTTCACGGCGTCCTGCCCGTCGAACGCGAGCAGGGGCAACCATTCGTTGTCGATCTCGAGGTACGCACCGATGTGTCGGCAGCGGCGGCAGCTGACGACCTCACCAAGACACTCGACTACTCGGTACTGGCCCGCGAAGTCGTCGACATCGTCCAGGGCGACCCGTGCGACCTGATCGAGACGCTGGCGGTACGAGTGGCCGACGCCATGCTCGCCCACGGAGCGGTGCACTCGGTGCGAGTGACGGTGCACAAGCCAGAGGCCCCCGTCGGGGTCCCGTTCTCTGACGTGACAGTCACGGTGGAGCGGGCGCGGTGAGTGGTCGAGTGCGTGTCGCCCTCGGGTTGGGGTCCAACGTCGGCGATCGGGTCAGCCACCTACGTTCGGCGCTCCAGACTCTGCGGGCCACTCCTGAGATCTGGGACGTCGAGGTGTCGCGCCTCTACGAGACCGATCCTGTCGGCGGACCGGTACAGGGCGACTTCCTCAATGCCGTAGCGGTGTTCGACACCTCATTGGCGCCTGAGTCGTTGCTCGTCGTCGCACAGAGCTGCGAGAGCGCGGCCGGGCGTGAGCGGGACGAGCGGTGGGGACCGCGGACTCTCGATGTCGACGTGCTGGCGTACGGCGAAGTCTCGAGCGACGCCCCCGAGCTGACCTTGCCGCACCCGAGGGCACTCACCCGGGCGTTCGTCCTGATTCCGTGGGCTGAGGTCGACCCTGACTTCGTGATCATGGGTCGCCCTGTCTCAGAGTGGGCTGCTGCGATCGACGGGACCGGCGTCCGTGAGCGCACCGAGGATGGTGGCGGCTGATGCGTCCGACGTCATGGCGCCTGCTGCTGGTGACCGGCCTCGTGGGATTTGCGGTCGGGTTTCTGGGCGCCCGGTTCTGGGATCTGTGGACGGGGTCGCCGCCGACCGTTCCGTGGGCCGCTCCACTGGTCCTCCTGGTCATGGCTGCCGGCTTCACCATCGCCGCCTGGACGCTTCGTCCACGGATCGAGCGGCGTGAAGGGCACCGGCCCCTCGACCCGTTCACCGCCGCGCGCACGGCGGTGCTCGCCCTGGCCGGTTCACGAGCTGGCTCAGCGGTGGCGGGTGTCTATCTCGGATATGCCGGGTTCCTGCTGACCGACCTGGCCAACGACTATCGGCGACGGATGCTGGTGATATCCCTGATCGCGGCGGCGGCCGGGGTGGCACTCGCCCTGGCTGCGCTGTGGATGGAGCGCATCTGCCGGATCAAGGACGATGAGGACGAGCCGGGCGGTCCCTCGTCGGCCGCCGCTTGAGCCGACGAGGCGGACAGACCGGCAATACCCGGTGCGGATCACCCGTTCGGCGTACCCTGTGGCCATGTCACGAGGACGCCATGCGCAGCCAGAGCCACCACGCTCCGACCTCCCGCTCCTTGTTGCCGCCCTGGTCGTTGCGGCAGCGGCCATCGCCCTGGTGTGGGCGATCGACGACGCCTGGGCGCTGCAGGCCGGGATCACCGGCGTCGTCGTCCTCGCATTGGTCACCCTCTGGACGTCGACGCGGGCAGCGTCGCGTGCGGCTGGTGCGGCGTGGATCGAGTCGGTCGAGCGGCGACGTGACGTTGCCGAGACCCACCGAGAGCTGGCTGAGCTAAAGGCACAGCACCTCGAGCTGCTGCTTGAGCTGCGCACGATGCGCGAGGAGTCCCTCCATCTCTCGCAGGAGGCGGCCCGCATCGCCAGCGACGACGCCGACCAACGAGCGCTGATGCGGCAGATGCTGCAGCCGCGTTCCCCCGCCTTTGATCCGGTCTACCCCTCGCTGCACCTGCCCTTGGTGCGGGCGGCGTTCTCGACCGATCTGCCAACGATGCCCACCTCGGCGCCGCGTCCGGCGTCCCCCGGCCTGCAGCGTGAGTCGACGACGGGGGCCGAGGCACGGGCACCGCGTCAGATCCTGGACCTCACGGCGTCCGAGATCGCCCGGCTCCGCCCCGCCAACTGACCCGCTCGTTCTCGCCGAGTGCACACCTGAGTGACAC
>JAHEKZ010000013.1:7919-47632 GCA_024644435.1 Actinomycetes bacterium
CACTCGGCGAGAGGTGGGGCTACTTGTCGACGTCGCCCACGACGAAGAACATTGACCCCAAGATGGACACCATGTCGGCGACCAGCTGGCCGGGAAGCATCTCACCCAGAACCTGCACGTTGTTGAACGACGCCGACCGCAGTTTCAGCCGGTGTGGTGTCTTCTCGCCGTGCGAGACGAGGAAGTATCCATTGAGCCCCAGGGGGTTCTCGGTCCACGCATAGGTGTATCCCTCAGGTGCCTTGAGCACCTTGGGAAGACGTTGGTTGATCGGTCCCTGCGGTAGCTGCTCGAGGCGTTCCAGGCAGGCGTCAACCAGATCCATCGACACGTGCACTTGCTCGCGCAGCACCTCAAAGCGGGCGTAGCAGTCACCCTCGGTGCGGGTGACGACCCGCAGGACATCCTGCAGCTCGCCGTATGCCAGGTAGGGCTCGTCGCGCCGCAGGTCCATGTCGATGCCGGAGGCCCGCGCGATCGGTCCCGAGAGTCCGTACTGCAGCACCTGCTCCTTGGACAGCACGCCGACGCCCTGCGTGCGCGCCGCGAAAATCTCGTTGCCGAAGACCAAGTTCTCCAGCTGCGGTAGTCGGTCTCGGACGCCGGCCATGGCAGTGCGGACGCGGTTGGTCCAGCCGTTCGGCAGGTCTTCCTTCAGGCCGCCAACCCGGTTGAACATGAAGTGCATCCGGCCGCCGGAGATCTCCTCCATCACCTCCTGGATCGCCTCGCGCTCGCGGAACGCGTAGAAGACCGGCGTGATCGCACCCACCTCGAGCGGGTACGAGCCGAGGAACATCAGGTGGTTGAGCAACCGGTTCAGCTCGGCCAGCAGGGTGCGCGCCCAGACTGCCCGCTCAGGGACCTCCATGCCGAGCATCCGCTCGACGGCGAGGACGACGCCCAGCTCGTTGGAGAACGCCGACAGCCAGTCGTGGCGGTTCGCCAGCATGATGATCTGCCGGTAGTCGCGCACCTCGAAGAGCTTCTCGGCCCCGCGGTGCATGTAGCCGATCACCGGTTCGGCCGACACGATCCGTTCGCCGTCGAGGACAAGGCGAAGCCGAAGGACGCCGTGCGTTGCGGGGTGCTGGGGGCCGATGTTCAGCACCATGTCGGTGGCGACGACGCCGTCCCCGGTGCTCACCACCCGCTCCTCGGTCACGGGGTGATCCTTCCACGTCGGAGCCCCGGTGGGCGGAGGGTAGGTTGCATGACGTGAGCAACGATCCCTTTGTGGCCGACGAGCGGGGGTGGACGCCGGTCAATCCGCGCCTCGCGACGGGCCGCCGCGTCGTCGCCACGAGCTTTACGACCCTGATCACCGCCTTGGTGGTCGCCATCCTGGTCGTGGGGGGCTACCCCGAGCTCGGCTTCGTTGCTCTGGTGCTCGGCATCGGCGTCGGTCTGTGGCTCTGGTGGCTGATCGGCCGGCAGGTGCGGGCGATCGGATACGCCGAGCGCGACGACGACCTACTGGTGGTGTCCGGAATCCTCTTCCGGCGCCTCGTGCTGGTGCCATACGGGCGGATGCAGCTGGTCGACGTCCGCCGCGGCCCGCTCGAGCGTTACCTGGGGCTGGCCACTGTCCAGCTGCACACGGCAGCCGCGACCACTGACGCCACCATCCCTGGGCTACCACCCGACGTTGCGGGACGCCTACGCGACCAGCTGGCTGCGTTCGGCGAGCAGCGGAGCGCTGGCCTGTGACCCCACCGCGTCGCACCCATCCGGTGACGCCGCTGGTCACGGGAGTCCGGGCCGCCCCGGTCCTGATCATCGGGGTCTTCGTGGTTGGCAACGGTGCAGCCACCGAGTTCTTTGGCGGGCTCGGAACGGGTGCTGTCGTCGCTCTGATTCTGCTGGCCGTCGGGCTCTACTCGTACATCGCGTGGACGCGACTGGAGTTCTTCTACGACGACGACGGCGACCTGCGCATCACCTCAGGGCTGCTGGTGCGGAACGAGCGTCGTGTTCAGCTGTCGCGTCTTCAGTCGGTTGACATCACGCAGCCGCTGCTGGCCCGGCTGTTTGGGCTCGCCGAGCTCCGTCCCGATGTTGCGGGGGCATCGGCCGAGGGAACCACGCTGCGCTACTTGTCGCTCGAGGACGCCCAGCAGCTCCGTGCCGAGCTGCTGGCCAAGGCGGCTGGCTTGCGTGCCGAGGAGGACGCGGCCGTCTCCACGGCGCCGGAGGAGGTGCTGGTCCAGGTTCCGCCGCCACATCTGCTGGCGTCACTGATCCTGCAGCCGAGTACGGTCCTCCTCGTGTTGCTGGTTCCGACCGTCGTGACTTTCGCGGGAGTGGCGGACGTCTGGGAGCTCGGGATCACGGGGATCTTGTTGCTGGCCGCGCCCATCACTGTGGTCGGTGGCCAGTTTCTGAAGTACTTCGGCTTCACCGTTGCCCAGTCGCCCGACGGCCTGCGCCTCAGGTTCGGGCTGACCTCACACCGCTCGCAGACCGTTCCACCCGGTCGCGTGCAAGCTGTTCGGATCGAGCGTCCGCTGATGTGGAAGCCGTGGGGATGGGTGCGCGTCGTCGTGAATGTGGCGGGAACCGCCGGAGGCAGTGAGGGCGAGGAGCGCCCCTCAGTGATCCTGCCGGTTGCCCCGCTCCCGGTTGCACGTGCGGTGCTGCACCGTGTGCTGCCCGGAGTTGACCCGTTTGCGGTGATGCTGGAGCGTGCCCCGGCCGCAGCTCGCTGGCGGGCGCCTCTGCAGCACAAGAACCTTGGGGTCGGATCCACCTCCTCGGTCTTCGTCACGCGTCGCGGATGGTTGGTGCCGAGATGGGACGTCGTGCCGCACGCCCGCACGCAGAGCGTCCGTGTCGTGCAGGGGCCCTGGCAGCGGCGATTGGGGGTGGCGTCCATTCACGTCGACTCGACGCCTGGTCCTGTATCGATAGTCGCACTGCATCAAGAGGCGTCGCGTGCCCGCGAGATCGGCCAGGCCCAGGCAAAGCGGGCCGGGTTGGCGCGTCGACTAGGCGGGCCCGGACAACCGGAGAGCGCTTCGGTGCCCGAGAGTGATCCACTCCGCTAGGCGCCGAGAATCGCCGGGTCCAGTGAGCAGTTCGTGGTCTGCAGAAGCCACCAGAAGCTTCCCAGGGACGTGGGGTCCAGCAGCTCGGCCGCGTGGGACGCTCGCGCGAGTCTCTGGACGTACGCCTGGGGGTCGGTGCGTGCGAGGTCGACGGGCGGCCGCCGTGCGTCCAGCCCGAGCGCCCGGAGGGCCGCTGCTTGACGACGCAGCACGGTGGTGTCTGCGCCTGCGGTGCGACCAGCCTCGGCACATGAGTCCATCGCCACATGAGCGGTGATGTCGCACGACCCATCAGGGATGGGCGCGACCTGTCGACCGTCGCGGTAGGCAGTGAGCGTTCCGGCGTCGTAGAGACCTGAGCTGCGTTCGGTGAGGGTGTGGCCGTAGTCGACGGCAACCGCGACCCCGCGGTCGAGGTGTGACACGAGTTCGGCCCATGCCCGATCTCGCTGAACGCCTATCTCGGCGCGATCGCCGTCGTCGCTGATGGGCCACCAACGGTCGATCCAGTCAGCCTGCTCCTGGGTCGGTGGTCCGGCTGCACGTTCTGCACCGGTGCCCGAGTCGACCTGCACCACGTGAAGCCCTCCCGACTGGAACTCCGCCACATCACAGGGGACGTTGTCGAGGAGCTCGTGGGCGAGAACTAAGCCGGTGATGTGCTGGGGGGCGGTGTTCAGCCAGCCGACGTCGAGAGGCAGACCCGTCGGACGTGGACGTACCTCGACTGCGGTCAGGCGGGTCCGGACGGCCAGCTCGTCGGGGAGGGCTTGGTGCAGCGTGGTCAGGAGGCGCGCGTCGCCAGCGCCGACGTCCACCACGTCCAGCCGGCTGGGGTGCCCGAGGCTCTCATCGATCGCCACCACAAGTGGCACGAGAGAGGCAGCGAACAGCGGGCCGGCATTTCCGCTCGTGCGGAAGTGCTGTTCGGGTGCGTTCGTGCAGTAGAAACCGCTCGGCCCGTAGAGGGCGGCGGCCATCGCATCCGACCACGACTGCACGGGACGACGGTAGTTGCCCAGAGGCCAGACCGCTGCACACGAGGTCGGGGTCGGCCCAGGAACGGCTGATCCCACGACCCACTACGCTGGGGGAACCCTCGTCCGGTACCCCGCAAGGACTGGAACGCCTCGTGACCTCTGCACCTCCGCCAGCCTCCCCGGTCAGACCGGGTCGGCTCAGCGTTGGCGTCATCGGCTCGGGTCGAGTGGGGTCGGTACTGGGCGCAGCGCTGGCGCGAGTGGGCCACCGGGTAGTAGCTGCCTCTGCCGTGTCGGACGCTTCGCGCTCGCGGGCCGAGACCCTGCTCCCTGACGCACGTGTCGTGTCGCCCCCCGAGGTCTGCGCAGCGGCTGACCTCGTCCTGGTCACGGTGCCCGATGACCAGCTCCCTGGGCTGATCGAAGGTCTGGCCGCGGTCGAGGCATGGCGCCCAGGACAGCTGGTGGTCCACTCCAGCGGTCGCTACGGAATCTCCGTTCTCGGCCCGGCCCAAGACGCCGGGTCAGTGCCGCTGGCCCTTCACCCCGTCATGACCTTCACAGGAACGTCGATCGACATCGACCGGTTGGTGGGTGCGTCGTTCGGCGTCACAGCTCCAGCGGCCTTCCTCCCGGTCGCCGATGCTCTCGTGCTGGAGATGGAGGCAGAGCCGGTCCACATCGACGAGAGCGCGCGCCCGCTCTACCACGCCGCGCTCGCACATGCGGCGAACCACATGGTGACGCTCGTGGCGTCCAGTGCCGATCTGCTGTCGGCATCGGGAGTCGAAGACCCGGGCCGGTTGCTCCAGCCGCTCGTCACCGCGGCGCTCGACAACGCGTTGCGCCTCGGCGACCAGGCACTCACCGGCCCGGTCATGCGCGGCGACGCGGAGACGGTCGCCCGACACATTGACGAGATCGGCAACGTGTCACCTCAGACGGCCGACCTGTACGTCGCCTTGGCGCGGGTCACCACCCGCCGAGCGGTGGATGCCGGGTTGCTCGCCGCCCACGAGGGCGACAGCGTGCTCGAGGCCATCGAGGGTGCAGAGGCTGACGAATGACGGCCGTCGCGCGCACGCGCAGTGCGCTGGAGGCTGCGCGCGCAGGATGGGCAGCAGCTGGCGAGTCGGTCGCCGTCGTCATGACGATGGGTGCGCTCCACGCCGGTCATGCCGAGCTGATCAGGCAGGCCCGAGACGGTGATCAGCGGATCATCGTCACCGACTTCTTGAATCCTCTGCAGTTCGCTCCGGGTGAAGACCTCGACAAGTATCCGCGCACGTTCGCCGCTGACCTCGAGCTGTGCACCGAAGAAGGCGTCGATCTGCTCTTTGCTCCAGCCCCGTCTGAGGTCTATCCCGCGGGTGACCCGATCGTTCGGGTCGCGGCAGGACCGGTGGGTGACGTTCTTGAGGGGGAGGCCCGTCCTGGTCACTTCGACGGTGTCCTCACGGTGGTCGCCAAGCTGCTGCATCTGACGGCTCCACACCGGGCGTACTTCGGGCAGAAGGATGCCCAACAGCTGTGGCTGATCAAGCAGATGGTGACCGACCTCGACCTACCAGCTGAGGTGGTCGAGGTGCCGACCGTGCGGGATGACGACGGACTGGCGTTGTCGAGCCGCAACATCTACCTGGTGGACGCCGACCGCGACCAGGCGCTGACTCTGCACCGAGCCCTCGAGGCCGGTGAGTCGGCCGCCGTCAACGGAGCGACCGCCGTTGTCGAGGCCGCTCAGGCTCAGCTGACGGCGTCAGGAGTCAGGTCTGACTACGTGGTGCTGGTAGATCCGGAGAACTTCACGGCGATGAACGGCCCCGGGCCGGCGATCCTGCTGGTTGCGGCGCACGTCGGGTCGACTCGACTGATCGACAACGTTCGGCTGCATGTCGGCTCGAGCGAGAAGTGAGGAAGAGATGCTGCTGACGATCGACATCGGAAACACCCAGACCGTCCTCGGGCTGTTCGACCGCGACCACCTCGACCACACCTGGCGGATCGCGACCTACGACACGAGGACTGCCGATGAGCTGGCCGTTCTCATCACATCGCTCTTGGCACAGCATGACGGAGGGACCGACGTCACAGGCATCGCCCTGTGCTCGACGGTGCCGGTAGCCCTTCATGAGATGCGCCTGATGTGCACTCGCTACTACCAGGACCAGACGGTCGTGGTGGTTGAGCCTGGAGTGCGAACCGGGGTGCCGATCCTCACCGACAACCCCAAGGAGGTAGGAAGCGACCGGATCGTGAACTCGTTGGCGGCAGCCACTATCTACGGCGGCCCGGCGATCGTCGTCGATTTCGGAACGGCTACCACCTTTGACGCAGTCTCAGGAAAAGGTGAGTACCTCGGAGGCGCCATCGCGCCGGGCGTCGAGATATCTGTTGAGGCGCTCGGTGCGCGAGGGGCGCAGCTACGCAAGGTGGAGCTGGCGCGTCCACGATCGGTGATTGGGCGCAACACCGTCGAGGCTCTTCAGTCCGGCATCCTCTTCGGCTTTGCGGGACAGGTTGACGGGATTGCGCGCCGGATGGCCGCGGAGCTCTCCGACGACCCTTCCTCTGTGACGGTGATCGCCACCGGAGGATTGGCGCCGATGGTGATCGACGAGTCGGACGTGATCGACGAGCACGACCCCTGGCTCACGTTGCGCGGGCTCAAGCTCGTCTTCGAGCGCAACACGGGCTAGCTCTCGATGCGGGCCAGCGCAGCGGCGTTGAGCTCGGCGATGGCTGCTTCCTCCTCCTCGATACGTTTAGCGTTCTTGAGATGGGTTCCTGGCCATCCGCTCACATAACCCACGAGAGTGAGCAGGCTGGGCACCATCAGCGACCGAACGATCAGCACGTCGATCATGATGCCGACACCCATCGTCAAGGCAAGTTCGCGGAACGACCGCAGCGGGATGACGGCCAGCAGACCGAAACTCACCGCCAGGGTGATGCCGGCGGCGGTGATCGCCCTCGTCGACTGGGGGACGGCGACGCGGACCGCTTCCAGGAGGGGTCGGCGACTCGCCATCTCCCACACATGCCCGACGCCGAAGATGTTGTAGTCAGAGCCCAGTGCGACAAGCAGCACGGCCGCGGCGAACGGTACATAGAAGGTCAGCCCGTCGTACCCCAGCAGGTCCTGGAAGACCATGGTGGTCATGCCGAGCGAGGCCGTGAGCGCCAGGGCGCTGCAAGCCAGAAGGTAGACCGGAGCAACCAAGGCGCGCAAGAAGCCGACCAGAAGCAGAAGGTTGACGACCAGCGCAGCTAGGGCGATCCGTCTGAGGTCGTCCGATGTGGTGTCGATGAGCCCGTTGGCCAGAGCGGTATCACCCGCGAAGCTGAACGTCGCGCCCTCCAAGGTCGTTCCCTCGAGGAGGGTGGGGAACGTCGACTCCAGGGCTCCGAGGTCCTGGATGGCCAGCGCTTCCAATGGATCGTTGGAGAGCACCACGAGCATCCGGGCGGCATCGTCGTTGTCCGACAAGAACACGCCGAGCTGGCGTCGGGTGAGATTGAGCGATGGTCCAACGACTGCCGCGACCCCCGGCTGGGCCTCGATCCGACGCTGGAGCTCGACCAGCGCATCAAACTGCAGCGCGACATCCTTACCCTCGAGCAGGACCGTGGTCGGTGAGGTGATGCCTGGTGCATAGGCCTCTGCTGCAACCGACGATGTCACCTTGACGGGGTTGTCCGCGGGCAATGACTGTGTGAAGCCGATACCCAGACGCGCATGAGTCAGCGGCAGCGACATCAGGCCGAGAACCGCAGTGCACAGTAGGAGAACAACGATGGCTTGGGGTTTGTGGGTCAGGCGGTCGACGAGCCGGCTGCCCTTGGTGGCCTCCACCCGATCCGACCACGGCACGGGCGTGTCTTCGGCTGGAACATCGGGGCGACTGACCCGGCTTGGCCAGAAGACGTGCGGACCGAGCACCGCGAGCAAGGCGGGCACGAACGTGATCGACACCAAGACGCCGACGAGGACCGCTAGAGCCATGGGCGGCCCAAAGCTCCGGAAGAAGTCAGACGTTGCTGCGAGCAGCGCCGCCGTTCCGGCGGCGACGGTGATGCCGGCGGCGATGATGATGGGCGTGAACGAACCGATCGCCTCGACATAGCCGTCGTTCCACGTATCGCCGGCCCGCTTTCGGGCTGCGAGCGCCGAGATGTAGAAGATTGTGTAGTCGGTGACGATCCCCAGCAGGAGCGCAACGAGCAAGGGCTCGAGCTCGGCGGGAACGGCGATGCCGAGCATGACCCCGACCAGGCCCGCCACCCGCACCATCACGACAAAAGCCAGAGCCGAGCCTGCCAGGGCGACCACTGGGGCGAGGACCGAGCGGAAGTTGGCCGCGACCAGACCCGCGATCGCTATGACCGTGAGAATCTCCAGGATGGGCAGCCAACGCTCGACGATGTTGGCTTGCTCCGCCCGCGCCGGAATCGACCCGACGACGCCGGTCACGCTGTCATTCGGGCCGTTGAGGTACTCGTCGATGTAGTCCTGTGCCGCAGACTGCTGCTTCGCGAAACCGCTGCTCGGCCTCATGAAGAGGTATGTGAGGACCGCTGTGCCGCGCTCGCCTGACTGACCGAAGAGGGGTGGTCCGTTCGGAATGGGGATTGCCCCCAGCAGCGGGTAAGGCTGTGGACCTTGGTCGACCGAAACGGCGTCGAGGACGGACTGCGCTCTCGTGTAGGCCGACATCCCGTCGGGGTTGTGCTGCAGAACTGCTGTGCGGCTCGACAGGGGAAAGCCAAACTCCTCGACGGAGCGAATCTCAGCCTGGATCGCCGGGCTGTCCAGTGGGATCACGCTCGCCAGCTGGTCGCCTCCGGCCCCGAGTGACGGTGCCGCCGTCGTCAGCAGCGGTACTGCGATCACCCACGCTGCCAGCACCAGCCATCGGTAACGTCGAATCCAGTCGGCATACCGACGCGGGAGCGTTCCTCGAGGGGGTCGGGCCCGAACCCACCGCTTGGCAGCAGTGAACGCAGGCACCGATCAGCTCGCCCGAGACATGGTGATGCCGAGACGCGTCAGTTCCGCCTGTGCCAGATCCTTGGCCTCATCCCGCAAGCCCTCGTCGGCGTCGGCTCGGGTGGCCAGGAGAATATCGGCGGGCACCCGAGCCACTGCGCGCTCGGCAAGGTACTGCGTAAGCCGGGGTGTCAGCCCTCCCCGACGGAGTGCGTGGACGATCGCCGCGGTATCGCGGTTGCGTTGCCGCCGGTAGGGCAGGTACAGCGCCAGCGCAGAGCCGGCAGGAATCAAGGCGACGGCCAGCCCGATCAGAATGCTGAGCCCGCGGATGCTGGCACCGGCCTCTTGGCCGCTGGTCACGATCTGCTCGGCGGTCGTACTGAGCTGCTGTCCGAGTTCTTGAGAACGCGGCCCGAGTACCGGCACGTCCGCTAGCCCGGTCAGTCCCTCTCCGGCGCGAGCAAGTGCCTCACCTGAGTTCACGGTGCTGTCGCTGAGCGCGGTGAACCGCCAGATCTCGTACGCCACGGCCAGACCCACGACGATCCATGTCACAACCCAGGCGGCGGCGGCCGCGTCGGATCGCCGCAGAGTTCGGTCACTGATCTGCCAGATGGGGGAGGTCACCCGTCGTGTGTACCTCACTGCTGGCGGAATCTCTAGTACCGTCGAGGGCGTTGATCAGGTGGTCTCCGCTGCTGCTGGTCCACCCCTACCGTGAGGCGGCTACACGTGCCAACTGAGGAAACCCCATCGTCGGACAACGAGCCCGTTGCCGACGACACGGTCGCAATCGAGCCGGTCGACGGGTCCCCGCCCGACCCGGTGCAAGGACCGGGCAGGTTCGACTTCTGGATCCCGGCGATGATGCTGGTGCTGGGCCTGCTGCTCGGTGGCGGACTCATGTGGATCGTCACGGACGACGGGTCCGATGGCGGATCCGACACAGCAGCCGATAGTGCGTCAACCGCCCCGGCGTCCACAGTCACAGCGACATCCACGGCCACAGACCTGCAAGTGACCGTTCCGGCTGAGTGCCTGGATCTGGCCGACAACACGCAAGAGATCCTCGATCTGGTCGACCAGGCCGTCACCGCCGCCGGTGACCTCGATGCCGGTGCCCTCAGTGACGTCGTCAGCCAGCTGGAGTCGGCACAGACAGACATCGAGGCCCAGAGCCAGGCATGCCAGGACGCGGCAGGCGAGACGAACTGATCACTCTCAGGAAAGAGCGATCAACCCCGCACCGGTTGAGGTGAAGCCGCACTCCTGCAGGTAGAAGTGGCGCAGACCGTCCTCGAAGTCGACATGCAGCCACTCGCAGCCTGATCGACGCGCCCCCGTCTCGGCAAGGGCGACGAGTTGCCGGCCAATCCCGAGGCGTCGGTGCGTCTGTCGGACGACCGTGTCGAGCAGGAAGGCGTGGACGCCCCCGTCCCAGGCGACGTTCACCCAGCCGACCAGAACGGTGTCGACCCGTGCGCATACCCATCCAAGGCTGTGGTCGTTGACCTGCTTCCACCAGTTCCAGTCATCGGTCGACGGGCGACCGAAGCCCGTGGCGTGCAAGGCTTCGACCTGCTCCGACTCGAAGGATCCGCGCCACTCGTAGCTGACCATGCGAGGACTCTAATGTTCCAATGGGCCGTCCCCTGGCGCGTGAGCGTCAACCAGGTGTGCACTCGGCGGGCGTGAGCGTCAACCAGGTGTGCACTCGGCGGGGGGTGGAGGCTCGGTAGCCTTGCGCGCATGACGTCCGACGCCGAACGGTCTGAGCAGGAGCAGGTACGTCGCGACAAGCTCGCGCGCATGCAGGCCGAGGGCAACGACCCCTACGCCTTCGGCTACCCGCGTACGACCGATGCCCTCACGTTGCAGGCCCGCTTCGCCGACTTGGCCCCGGATACCTTCACCGGTGAGACGGTGGGTGTGGCCGGTCGCGTCGTGCTGAACCGGGTCAGTGGCAAGATCATTTTTGCGACACTCCGTGGTGCGGCCGCCGACCTGCAGGTGATGCTCACTCTCGACGGCAGCGGTCAAGAGCTGTTGGACCGGTGGAAGAACGACGTCGACCTGGGCGACCACGTGGGAGTGACCGGCGAGGTGATCACGTCGAAGCGCGGTGAGCTGAGCGTCCTGGCGTCCGGCTTCCAGATCACCAGCAAGTGTCTGCATCCGTTGCCCGAGAAGCATGCCGGTCTCACCGACCCTGAGGCGCGGGTACGGCAGCGGTACGTCGACCTGATCGTGCGCCAGGAGGCACGCGACATGGTCTACCTGCGGTCAGGTGTCGTGCGCTCGCTCCGTCATACGCTTCAGGGGAACGGCTACATCGAGGCCGAGACGCCCATGCTTCAGGTCATGCACGGCGGCGCCAACGCGCGACCCTTCGTCACGCACATCAACGCGTACGACATGCCCCTCTATCTGCGGATCGCTCCTGAGCTGTACCTGAAACGCCTGTTGGTTGGAGGAGTGGACCGGGTTTTCGAGATCAACCGCAACTTCCGCAACGAGGGTGCCGACTCCTCGCACAACCCCGAGTTCACCATGCTCGAGATGTATGAGGCGTACGGCGACTACGACACGATGCGGTTCCTCACCCAGCAGCTGGTGCAGAACGCGGCCATCGACGTGTTCGGCGAGGCGGTGGCGCGACGGGTCGCTCCCGACGGTTCGGTCGAGGAGTTCGACCTCTCCGGAGACTGGCCCGTCAAGACGATGATCGGTGCGCTGTCCGACGCGCTCGGCGAAGAGGTTGGGCTCGACACGCCGGTCGAGGCGCTACGCGCCTACTGCGAAAGGTTTGAGATCGAGGAGCCGGCCGATGCCTCGGTGGGAATGCTGCTCGAAGAGCTGTACGTCGAGCTGGTCGAGAGCAAGACCACCACTCCGGTCTTCTATCAGGACTTCCCCAAGGAGAATGCGCCACTGACCCGCGTGCACCGGCATGACCCGCGGTTGGCCGAGAAGTGGGACCTGGTCGGCTGGGGAGCGGAGATGGGTACGGGTTACTCCGAGCTCATCGACCCGATCGACCAGCGAGAGCGCTTCGTTGCACAGGCCGCCCGAGCAGCCGCGGGTGACGATGAGGCGATGCGGCTGGACGAGGACTTTCTCCGCGCCCTCGAGCACGGCATGCCCCCGGCCGGTGGCCAGGGAATGGGTATCGACCGCTTGATCATGACGCTTACCGGGCTTGGCGTCCGCGACACGATCCTCTTCCCCTTGGTGAAGCCGGAGTGAGTGCTACCCCGGTGGACATCCGCGAAGCACGTACGGCGGATGTCACAGCCATTCGACATCTGGTCGACACCTATGCCACCGACCGCATTCTGCTGTCGAAGGCGACGGTCACGCTCTTCGAGGACATCCAGGAGTTCTACGTGGCCGAGGTCGACGGCACCGTCGTCGGGTGCGGCGCATTGCACGTGCTGTGGGAGGACCTAGCCGAAGTCCGCACCCTTGCGGTCGACCAGAAGTACCGGGGACGCGGGATCGGCGACCTGCTGCTGCGTCGCCTTCTTCAGCAGGCCCGCCACCTCGGGGTGGCCCGGGTCTTCTGCCTGACATTCGAGGTCGACTTCTTCAGCCGGCACGGCTTCAGTGAGATTGACGGTGCCCCCGTGCCGCACGACGTCTTCGAGCAGCTCCTCGAGTCGTACGACGAGGGCGTGGCTGAGTTCTTGGGTCTGGAGCGGGTGAAACCCAACACGCTGGGGAACGCGCGGATGCTGCTCGTCCTCTAGGGGACTTATTCGTCCTCGAGGGTGACCGCGACCAGCTGCTTCTGATAGGCCCGCAGGTCTGGTGGTGACTCTTCAAACGGCTCGACGTGCACGTATCCGCTGGTCTCGAAGAGGAGGATGGCCTGTGACATGGCGTCGTAGACCTCGAGCCGCGTGAACTCAAAGCCGGCCACCGCCCCTGCCCCTTCCAAGGCCGACAGCATGCGACGTCCGATGCCGCGTCCTCGCATGACGGGGTTGACCCAGAGCCGCCGGATCTGCCCGATCTTGGGGCCGACCTGGCGCAGCGAGCCGCACCCCACCACGTTGTCGCGGTCGTCGAGCGCCACCAGGAAGAAGTTACGGCCGGAGTCGTCCTTGGCCTCCTGGGCCACATCGATCTCGAGGACGTCAGCCCCGACGAGCTCGACCATCTCGTTGAGGAACTGGCTGACTGCCGCCTGACTTCTGGCGTCCGTTGGATCAAGCGCCTCGACGCGAACCGATGTCATGACCGAAACCCTATTCCCTGCGTCCGTTGTCGGTTGCGAGGGGCGCGCCAGGGATCCGAAGAGGGCGCCGACGGGTCAGATCGACCGGTCGAGCCAGACCCGGTCGCGCAGCTCGATGCCGTCGATCACGATCGGGACCGGGTAGCCGGTGACCTCCGTGAAGGCGTCGCGCTCGACGGACAGAAAGCGAAAGCCTTGCCGCTGGTAGAAGCGGAGGTTGCCGATGTCGGCCGCCGCGGTGGCCACCCGAAGCGACGTCGAGCCGGCAGCCTGAGCCGCGTCGATCGCGGCGGAAATGAGACAACTGCCGATTCCCCTACCTTGCGAGCGTTCTTCAACCGCCATGTTCTTGATCTCCAGCGTCGAGGGTGATTCAGGGTCGTTCACCCTCGTGATCTGGATATGGCCAACGACGCGATCGTGGTGCGTCGCCACCAGGATGTCGCCATCATCAAGGTAGGCGTCGAGCGCGCAGGCGGAGTCCTCGGCGAGCTCGAACAGATGCCGGATATCGGCTCGTGGGCCCGTGTAGGGGCCAACGGCGACAGATTCGGGCAGCGGTCTCTGAGGCGATGTCACGTGGCCA
Source organism: Actinomycetes bacterium (assembly GCA_024644435.1). Taxonomy (GTDB): domain Bacteria; phylum Actinomycetota; class Actinomycetes; order JAHEKZ01; family JAHEKZ01; genus JAHEKZ01. The sequence continues at coordinate 21,766 of JAHEKZ010000013.1, forward strand.
TGGTGTCAGTCAGATCTGGATTTTCCGGTGAGTGGCGCATTCCCTATTTCTCCGGGTGCTCATTAACCTCGATGTCGCGTGTGAAATGATCAATGCCTGGTAGTGAAATAAGCGTCTGAATACAGCCGGTCATTTTCTGGTAAAAGCAACGAAACTGGAGCCCCCAATGGCGCAGAAAGTACAAATCGTCCTCATCGACGACATCGATGGTGGCCGCGCTGACGAGACCATCCGGTTCGCCCTGGACGGCACGTCGTACGAGATCGACCTGTCCGCAACGAATGCCGCCAGGCTCCGCAATGCCGTGGCCGAGTACGTGGGTCACGCCCGCAAGGCGCCAGCGCGGGCGGGTAGCCGCCGTCCCCGCGGCTCGTCGGGCGGCAAGAGCGCCGAGATCCGGGCCTGGGCCCGCGAGCGGGGTCTGCCGGTCAATGAGCGTGGCAGGATCCCGGCCGACCTCACCGCCAAGTTCGAGGCTGCCCACTAGCGGGCCGGTAGGGCGACGCTGGTCGTCGTTCGCTGATGGCGTAGGAACCGGGGTTCGCCCTACGGAACGCCAGGTCAGCAGCCGACGTTGAAGGGGAGACACTGCTTCGGGCTGCTCGGTGCGCCGTGGAGAACGAGAACGGATCGTTCTCCAGGGTTAGCATTCGAACAGGCCAAGTAGTGGCGTATCGGGCCACGCCCGTGCTGTCCGCGTATCACCCAGAAGGAGACGCGAAGATGTTCGAGAGGTTCACCGACCGCGCTCGGCGGGTGGTTGTGCTGGCCCAAGAAGAGGCCCGCATGCTCAACCACAACTACATCGGTACCGAGCACATCCTCCTCGGACTGATCCACGAGGGCGAAGGCGTTGCCGCCAAGGCCCTCGAGTCGTTGGGCATCTCGCTCGAGGCAGTACGTCAGCAGGTTGAAGAGATCATCGGCCAGGGCCAGCAGGCGCCCTCAGGGCACATCCCCTTCACCCCCCGCGCCAAGAAGGTTCTCGAACTCTCACTGCGCGAAGCGCTGCAGCTGGGTCACAACTACATCGGTACCGAGCACATCCTGCTCGGGCTGATCCGCGAGGGTGAGGGCGTCGCCGCCCAGGTCCTCGTCAAGCTCGGTGCCGACCTCAACCGCGTGCGGCAGCAGGTCATCCAGCTGCTGTCCGGCTACCAAGGCAAAGAGCCGGCGACGGCCGGCGGCCCCCAGGGCGAGAACGCTCCGTCGTCATCGCTGGTGCTCGACCAGTTCGGGCGCAATCTGACGCAGGCGGCACGTGAGAGCAAGCTCGACCCGGTCATTGGACGCGAGAAAGAGATCGAACGCGTCATGCAGGTGCTGTCCCGCCGGACCAAGAACAACCCGGTGCTCATTGGCGAGCCAGGGGTCGGCAAGACAGCAGTGGTTGAGGGGCTGGCTCAGGCGATCGTGAAGGGTGAGGTGCCCGACACCCTCGAGAACAAGCAGCTCTACACGCTCGACCTCGGCGCCCTGGTTGCCGGCAGCCGGTACCGCGGTGACTTCGAAGAGCGACTCAAGAAGGTGCTCAAGGAGATCCGGACCCGCGGCGACATCATCTTGTTCATCGATGAGATGCACACTCTCGTCGGCGCCGGGGCTGCCGAAGGCGCGATCGACGCCGCCAGCATCCTCAAGCCGATGCTGGCGCGTGGTGAGCTGCAGACCATCGGTGCCACCACCCTCGACGAGTACCGCAAGTACGTCGAGAAGGATGCTGCACTCGAGCGTCGCTTCGCGCCCATCCAGGTGCAGGCGCCTGACGTCGACATGACGGTCGAGATCCTGCAGGGTCTGCGCGACCGCTACGCGGCTCATCACCGGGTCAACATCACTGATGCGGCGATCAAGGCTGCGGCGCGTCTTGCTGACCGCTACATCTCTGACCGGCAGCTGCCCGACAAGGCGATCGACCTGATCGACGAGGCGGGGTCCCGGCTCCGGATTCGCCGGATGACTGCACCGCCTGACCTCCGTGAGTACGACGACCGCATTGGTGACGTACGCCGCGACAAAGAAGCAGCGATCGACGCACAAGACTTCGAGAAGGCCGCGTCACTCCGCGACCAGGAGAAGCAGCTGCTCGGCGAGCGCGCTCAGCGCGAGCGCGAGTGGCGCAGCGGCGGAATGGACTCGCTGCCCGACGTCGACGAGAAGCTCATCGCCGAGGTGGTCGGTCTCATGACCGGCATTCCGGTCTCCGATCTGTCCGAGGACGACGCCAAGCGGCTGATGCGCATGGAAGAAGAGCTGCACAAGCGCGTTGTCGGCCAGGAACAGGCGATCAAGGCGCTGTCCAAGGCCATCCGCCGTACTCGCGCTGGTCTGAAGGACCCGAAGCGCCCTGCTGGTTCGTTCATCTTTGCCGGACCATCCGGGGTCGGGAAGACTGAGCTGTCCAAGGCGCTTACCGAGTTCCTCTTCGGTGACGAAGACGCCCTCATCGCACTCGACATGTCCGAGTTCAGCGAGAAGCACACGGCCTCGCGGCTCTTCGGCTCGCCTCCTGGCTACGTCGGGTACGAAGAGGGCGGTCAGCTGACCGAGAAGGTGCGGCGCAAGCCCTTCTCAGTCGTGCTCTTCGACGAGGTCGAGAAGGCACACCCCGACATCTTCAACTCGCTGTTGCAGGTGCTGGAAGAGGGCCGGCTCACCGACGCCCAGGGGCGCACGGTCGACTTCAAGAACACCGTGATCATCATGACGACCAACCTCGGAAGTCGAGACGTGTCCAAGGGAGTCAACCTCGGCTTCTCCGCCGGAAACGACCTGACATCGGCCTACGAGGCGATGAAGTCGAAGGTGCAGCAGGAGCTGAAGCAGAACTTCCGGCCCGAGTTCCTCAACCGCATCGACGACATCATCGTCTTCCACCAGTTGAGCGAGGAAGAGATCGTCAGCATCGTCGACCTGATGGCGGCCAAGCTCGAAGAGCGCCTGAAGGACAAGGACATGGCGATCGAGCTGACGACCCCGGCGAAGAAGCTGCTGGCCCACAAGGGCTACGACCCGGTACTCGGTGCCCGACCACTTCGTCGCACGATGCAGCGTGAGCTGGAGGACCAGCTGTCCGAGCAGATCCTGTTCGGACAGCTGCAGCCCGGTTCGATCGTGGTGGTCGACGTCGAGGGCGAAGGGACCGACGCGAACTTCACCTTCAAGAGCGAACCGCGAGCGGCATTGCCCGACCTCCCCGACCACCCTGACCTGCCTCCGGTCGAGACGGTTGACTCCGGTGACGTCGGCGAGTCTGGTCCGTCTGCCACGACCGACGAGTAGCCCTACCCGGGAAGTCGGAAGCGCGCTGGCGATTCGCGGACAACGAGCCCGTCCGCGAGCAGGGTGTCGATCGCCCGAGCGCGCTGTTCGTCGTCATCCCAGGCGGCGTTCAGCTCGTCCCTGGTGACCGCGGAGTCCGATCCCCGCAGGACGGCGAGCAGCCGTCCACGACATTGTCGGTCGGTCCCGTCGTATGTCTGCGTTCGGAGCCGGGGTTGGCTGGGCGCGGGATAGTCGGCTGCTCGCCACTTGCAGGCCTCGACGAGTGGACATCGGTCGCAGCCCGGGGAACGGGCGGTGCACACCAGGGCACCGAGCTCCATGACAGCGATCGAGACACGAGCCGCCTCGCGCGGGTCGGCGGGCAGCAGGCTGAGGGCTCGTTGTCGGTCGGCGTTGACGACTGTGGCGGACGTCGGGCCGGCCTGCCCGTCCAGCCATCGGGCGTGTACTCGTCTGACGTTCGTGTCCAGCACTGCATGGCGCTGTCCGTAGGCGAAAGCAGCGACGGCTGCCGCCGTGTACTCCCCGACCCCCGGCAGTGTCCTCAGGTCGTCGACGCTGCAGGGAACGGCGCCCGAGAACCTCTCACGACAGATCACTGCTGCGGCGTGTAGACGAAGGGCGCGCCGGGGGTAGCCCAGCCGCCCCCAGGCGCGGATCGCTTCACCGGGGGCTGCGGCCGCCAGATCACCCGGCGTTGGCCAGCGAGTCATCCACTGCAGGTACACCGGCAGGACGCGTGCCACGGGCGTCTGTTGGAGCATGATCTCGCTGACCAGGACCCCCCAAGGGCCGTCGCCGGTGCGCCACGGAAGGGAGCGAGCCGAGGCGTCGTACCAATCGACCACGTCGTCCAGCAACGGTGAGTGCGTGGCCGCCAGGGTCGGATCGGTGGACATGACCGTCATCGTGGCACGCGTCGGTGGTCACCGAGTGTGGGTCCAGATCACTAGGGTGGTCGCGTGGTGCTTCGACCTGTCGGCGATCAGCCGCCGAGTGTGTACTGGGTGCGTCGCGGCCTGATGGCTGTCGTGGTGATCGGGGTGATCGGGGTCGTCTGGTGGTTGTGGCCCAGCGGCGACGACCCCGCTCAGGAGACGACTGCTCCCATCGCCACCGCGTCCAGCACGCCGACGCCCTCTGACACCGCCTCACCCACGCCGTCCAAGACGAAGAAGAAAGAGCCGAAGGTCAAGCTCGAGCCCGCCTGTCCAGACTCGGCCATCGAGGTCACGGTGAAGACCAACGCCGAGACCTATCCGCCAGATCAGGACCCGTCGTTCACTTTCGCTGTCGAGAACGTCTCAGACAAGGCCTGTAGCCGCGAGGTCGGGCAGGCGGCGAACGAGCTGAAAGTGACCTCTGGGGGCGCTCAGGTCTGGTCATCGGACGACTGCAGCCCCGGGGGGCCGGCCGATCCCACGAACCTGGCACCAGGTGACCGCTTCGTGCAGACGGTGTCCTGGTCGCGGGTGGCGTCGGCCGAAGGCTGTCCCACCCCTGAGCAGAGCGCCGAGGCCGGCAGCTACCAGGTCATTGCCCGCAACCTCGAGGTACTCAGCGAGCCGGCCGTGTTCGCCCTGCAGTAAGCGCGTTCACCGGCCTCCGGGCGGCTCAAGGTGGGGGTGAAATCGGACGACACTCCTGTACACGAAACGGTGCTCTCACCCGAGGGCGCGCCGTGGCAGGAGGACCGGTGCCGGCGTCGCACGAGACCCACGACCCGGGACCCGTGGGCACTCCCAGAGGCGCTCCGGTCCTGGTGGCCGTCATCGCGGGCACCAAGACCCGGATCAAGGTCCTCGAGAAGCTCCTCAACCAGCCGGGCATTGTCGTGTGCGGCAGTGCTCAGGATCCGGTGGCAGCCGAGGAGCTGATCGTCTCAGCGCGTCCGGCGGCGGTGCTGCTCGACCTCGACCTGTGGTCAGGAGGGCTCGAGGCCATCGAGCGGATCATGGCGAACCGAGCCACTCCGATCGTCGTGATTGGACCTGCGGCCAAGCACCCCGAGGCCGCCATCGCGGCTGGTGCCGTCGACGTGGTTGGGGCCCTGGACGTCACCCCTGGCTCGCCCGAGTACGCGCACATGGTGATGCGCCACCTGAACATCGCCAGCCGGGTCCGGGTCATCACCCACCCACGGGGCCGGCTGCGAGGGCGCGGAGTTCGCGGTCCTGCATCCCAGAGCCCCGCCCAGCCGATCGAGCCAGCCATGAACGGCGGCACCATCGCCGACTCATCAGCCCGCAAGGAAGAGCGAGTCGCTCCGAACGCGCATTCGCCGGAGCGGATCCGTCGCCACGTGACCTCTCGCCCCCGCCCGGTTCCGCAGCGGCAGGGACCGCTCGTGGTCGCGATCGGGGCGTCTACCGGTGGCCCCCCTGCCCTCGCCACGATCTTGTCGCAGCTGCCCGCTGATCTGCCGGCGGCCGTCATCGTGGTCCAACACATGGCCGAGGGGTTCGTCGAAGGGCTCGGGCGATGGCTCGATGGCGTCTGCGCCATCCCGGTCGTCGTAGCGGTCGAGGGTGAGCGCCTCCAACCAGGTCAGGTCTACCTGGCGCCGGCGAACCAGAACTTGGTGGTCCGCCCGGGGTTCCGGGTCGGTCTGACCGACCCACCCCCCGGGCAGTACCACGTGCCCGGAGTCGACGTCACGTTTCGGTCGGTCGCGCAGGTCTCGGGTCAGTACGCAGTCGGCGCCTTGTTGACCGGGATGGGACGTGACGGGGCGGCCGGGCTGAAGGTGATGCGCGACATCGGTGCCTTCACCATCGGTCAGGACGAGTCGACCAGTGTCGTCTGGGGCATGCCGGCAGCTGCTCAGGAAGTGGACGCCGTCGATCTTGAGCTTCCGCTGCCTGCCATCGGCCAAGCCATCGTCGCCGCCGTGGAGCACGCGGTTGAGGATGTCGCAGAGGTGAGCAGATGACCACGCATGTGATCTCTGATGCCGACTACGCCGTCGTCAGCGACGCCCTGGTGCGGATGGCTGGGCTTGTCTTCGACGTCAGCCGGCGAGGGGCGATCAGCGCGATTCTGCATGAGCGGATGAGCAAGACCGGCCAATCGTCCATCGGGTCCTACCTTGCCCACGTCGAGTCGTTGTCAGGGTCGGCCGAACGCCAGCAGCTCTTGGACGCTGTCACCATCCAGGAGACGCACTTCTTCCGGAACTTGCCTCAAATCGAGGCGCTGCGTTCTGACGTCCTACCTGAGCTGGTACGACGAGCCCGGAGCAGTGGACGACCGCTCACGATCTGGTCGGCCGGCTGCTCGACCGGCGAGGAGCCGTACACGCTGGCCATGTTGCTCGTTCAGCTGTTCGCTGAGTCAGGGCCGGTACCGGTCAAGATCATCGGGACCGACGTGTCGGCGGCCGCGTTGGATGTCGCGCGGGCCGGGGTGTACTCGGGTCGTACGATCAAGTTGGCCGAACCGGGTGCGGTGGACCGGTGGTTTGACGATCGACACGACGGAAGCTTCTCGGTGGCTCGTCCGGTCAGAGACCTGGTGGAGTTCCGGCTGCAGAACCTGGTCACCGATGAGCCTCCGTTCAACACCGGTGAGGTCGATCTGGTCGTCTGCCGGAATGTGACCATCTACTTCGGTCGCGAGACCACCACGCGACTGGTGCGGGACTTCCACCGGCTCCTCACGATGGGGGGCTACCTGCTGCTAGGACACGCCGAGACCCTGTGGCAGATCTCCGAGCAGTTCAGTCTGCTCCCGGTCGGCGAGGCATTCGTGTACCGGAAGGACGCCGTGCCGCAGAACGGACGCCGTCCTGAGATGCCGCGACCCGCGGCGCCGCCGGCGCCTGCGCCGCAGCCCCGCCGGGTCATGCGCGACGTCCTCCGGGTTCCCAGCCTTCGTCCGAAGCGCCACACCGAGCCTTCCGCGCCACCGCCCAGGCGAGCCCTTCCGGCCCCGATGGAAGACCTCATCAAAGCTCGAGATGCGTTGAATGCTGGTCATTACGCGGAGGCTGCGTCGCTGGCCGAACGCGCGACGGCAGCTCACCCACTGCTCGTCGAGGGGTACATCATCGAGGGCAGGGCGTTGAGCAACCAAGGCGATGACGACGGGGCGATCGCCTCGCTTCGCAAGGCCGTGTTTCTCGATCCATCCGCCGCCCACGCGCACTTCTTGCTGGCCACGACGTTGGCGAGGGTGGGCGATCCATACGGTGCGTCGCTCTCGTTCGCTTCGGCCGCCGAGACCCTGCCGGCTGCCTCAACCGAGACGCTTTCGGAACTGCTTGATGGTCGAGCCGTCTCAGATTTGGTAGACCTATGTCGTCAGCTGGCTGTGACCATGAACGCCGATCCTGAGACGACGGTGGGAGCGGGCGCTGCCTCTCGGGACGATGGACGGAGAACCCAGTGAGCGGCTACATCACCTTTCGTATGAACGGCCGCGACCTTGCGTGTGAGCTGGAAGAGGTCCGTGAGGTGGTCAGGGCCGTCGGCATCGAGCCTTTGCCAGGAACTCGGGCGCCGGTCAGCGGCATGATCGAGCTGCGTAACGACCCACTCCCGGTCATCGATCTTCGCTCCGACGCCTACCCCGGTGAAGAGGGCGATGTGCTGGTGCTGAACCCACTCGATGGCGGCAGCTACGGAGTTGCGGTCGACCGGGTCCTGGCTGTCGTGAGCGACGATGAGCTCGTCGTCGAGGACGGGGATGCCCCAGCCGGGCTCCCCCCCTATGTCACCCGGGTGCTGAGGCGACCTGCGGACCGGGCTCCGGTGATGCTGGTGGAGCTTCGCGCACTCGCGGGACTCGAGACTTCGGGAACCAGCTGACGTAGATCAGACGTACCGCTCGAGAATGCTCGCCTCGGACAGTCGAGACAGTCCCTCGCGGATCGTCCGGGCCCGGGCCTCACCAACTCCCTCGACGATCTGCAGGTCTTCGATGTTCGCCGCCAGGAGTCGCTGCAGGCCGCCAAAGTGCTCGATCAGCCGGTCGACGATGGAGTTCGGCAGCCTGGGCACTCTGGCGAGCAGCCGGAAGCCGCGGGGGCTGATGGTGATGTCGAGATCGTCGGAGCTTCCCGGGTGTCCGAGGGCCTTTGCCACTAACGTCAGATCGAGGAGCTCGACATCGGACAGGGAGTCGAGGTCGCTCAGCGCCTTCTCGGCAGTCTTCGTGCGACGTCCGGTGGGCAGATAGTCACGAACGATGAGCTCACGATCGGTGTCGACACCGCCGATCAGCTCGACCAGCTGGAGTGACAGGAGCCGGCCGTCTGACCCGAGCTCGACGACGTACCCGTCGATCTCGCGCGCGATCCGGCGCACCATCTCGAGCCGTTGGGCGACGACCGCGACATCACGCACCGACACTAGGTCCTCGATCTCCAGGTCGGACAGCGTGCTCGAGACCTCGTCGAGGCGGAGCGCATAGCGCTCGAGGGTGGCCAGCGCCTGGTTGGCCCGGGACAGGATGGCCGACGAGTCTTCGAGCACGTAGCGTCGACCAGCGATGTAGAGGGCGATGATGTTCATCGACTGGCTCACCGAGATGACGGTGAACCCGGTCTGCTTGGCGACCCGTTCGGCGGTGCGGTGACGGGTGCCCGTCTCGTCGGAGTTGATCGTCGGGTCGGGCATCAGGTGAACCGCCGCCCGGTGAATGGTCTCGGCTCCGGCCCCGAGGATGATGGCGCCGTCCATCTTCGCGAGCTCGCGAAGCCGGGTCGCCGAGAACTCGATGTCCAGCGCGAAACCACCGCTGCAGAGCGCCTCGACCTCTTTGTTGTATCCCAGGACGAAGAGTCCACCGGTGCGTCCTCGCAGGATCCGCTCGAGCCCGTCGCGGAGCTGCGTGCCCGGCGCCACCGTGGCCAGCGTGGCGATCAGTTGGGCACTGGCGTCGCTGGCCGGCGCCTTCTCGATGGTCGCCACGGGCACACTCACAAGTCAGAGGGGAACGAGCCGGCTGCGCCCAGCTGGCCGCCGCAGTGCCTGGAGTCTACCCGTGAGACGCCTCGTGGAGCGCTATCGCCAAGGCTCCATGGATGTCGACGACCGGAGAGATGCTGATGCCGTCGGGGACGGGGCCTTCGTATCGGGGAGTGATCGCTCGGCTGAAGCCGAGCCGGCTGGCCTCGACGAGGCGACGCTCGATCCCGGAGACGGTTCTGACCTCGCCGGCCAGCCCGATCTCGCCGAACGCCACAAGGTCGGGGGGCAGAGGGCGCTCCATGCAGGCACTGGCAAGGGCCATGGCGAGGGCGAGATCGGAGGCGGGCTCACGCAGCTGCACGCCACCGACGGTTGCGGCGTAGATCTCGGAGGCAGCCAAGGGAACCCGGCCACGGCGGGTGAGGACGGCGACGACCATCGCGAGCCTGGATGCGTCGATACCGGCGCTGGTGCGACGAGGGTTGTTGGCGGTCGTGGGTGAGACCAACGCCTGAACCTCGGCCACCAGCGGTCGTCGGCCCTCGAGCGTGACGGTCACGCAGGTTCCAGCAACGGGCGAGCTGTGTCGTGCGACGAAGAGGCCGCTGGGGTCGGCGACGCCATCGATGCCGTGATCGCTCATGACGAAGCAGCCGACCTCGTCGGTGGGGCCGAAACGGTTCTTGGTCGCCCGGCCGAGGCGGAGGGTGCTGTGCTGGTCACCCTCGAAGGTGAGGACGACATCGACCAGGTGCTCGAGGAGCCGAGGGCCTGCGACGGAGCCGTCCTTGGTGACGTGGCCCACCAGGACGGTGGCGATGCCGCGCTCCTTGGCCAGCCGGATCAGGGTGGTGGCCACCTCTCGCACCTGGGTGACACCGCCAGGGGTCCCGTCGATCTCTGGGGTGGAGATGGTCTGCACCGAGTCGAGCACCAGCAGCCCGGGCTGAACGGCGTCGATCTGGGTCAGCACGGCCGCTAGGTCAGTCTCGGCAGCGAGCCACAGGTCGGCGTTGACAGCATTGATCCGGTCAGCTCTCAGCCGCACCTGGGCGGCGGACTCCTCACCGGTCACATAGAGGGTGGTGACTCCTGATCTGGCCGATCGGGCGGCGACGTCGAGCAGCAGCGTCGACTTGCCCACGCCTGGCTCTCCGGCGAGCAGCACGACGGCGCCGGCGATCAGCCCGCCTCCCAGCACGCGGTCGAGCTCGTCGACGCCGGTGCTTCGGCTGCGCGCGGCGTCGACGTCGACCTCGAGGATGCGTTTGGCCGGTGAGCTGACCGGCCCGGCGGTGACGCCTCGGGACCGCGGCCCGGTCTCGTCGACGGTTCCCCATGCCTGGCACTCGCCACAGCGGCCCACCCACTTGGTGGTCGTCCAGCCGCACTCGGCACATCGGTAGTCGACTCGCGCCTTCTTGGCGGCAGGTCGGGAGTTTCCGGTCACGCGTCACCTCCTTCGTCCGAGCCCGACCGTAGGGCAGACGTCCGACAGGGGGTCAGAGCGTGGGCCCCTTCGCCGCCTTCGCCGCTGTCTGTGCCGCAACAGTGGCCGGATGCGGGGCCGGTCGGTTGCCGCCCTGGAGCCGGTCTTCGCACAGCCGGCAGAGCTCGGCGTAGGCGGCCTCGCCCATCAGCGCCACCAGCTCATCCCGGTTGCTGAGGTACACCGGCTCCTTGCCTACGTGGGCTTCGGTGTTGGCCGTGCAGTACCAGTCGAGGTCATGTCCGCCTGGTCCCCAGCCGGCTCTCTCATACTCACCGACGATGATCTCGAGGTACTCGGTGCCGTCTGGTCGATCGACATGACGGTACGTGCGCCGGATGGGCAGCTGCCAGCAGACATCCGGCTTCGTGGCCACGATGCTGACGCCGCGGTTGATGGCGAGCTTGTGCAGCGCACACCCCGCGCCAGACGCAAAGCCAGGGCGGTTGAGGAAGACACAGCCACCATCGACGACGCGAGTCTTCCGACCGCCGTCTTCGTCCTTCTCGGTGACCTTGTCCGTTCCGTAGAACTGCCAGTCGTCCGGGCCGAGTTCTTTGGCCCACTTCTTGACGCGCTTCTCGTCGTCCTTGTCCGAGAAGTGCGCGCCGAGCGTGCAGCAGCCATCGTCGGGGCGGTCGGCATAGATGCCCTTGCACCCGGACCCGAATATGCAGGTCCAGTTGCTGGTCAACCAGGTGAGGTCGCAACGGAACACCTGGCCCGCGTCGACGGGGTCGGTGAACTCCACCCACGCGCGTGGAAAGTCGAGGTTCACTTCTGGCACGGGGTCAGCGTACGGCGCGGTGGTGCGGGTAGCGTCAGCGGTATGCAGGACGGAGCGGGTGAGGGAGTGCGACTCGGCGTGCTGGATGTCGGGTCGAACACTGTGCACCTGCTTGTCGTCGATGCGCACCACGGTGCAGCGCCGCGGTCGGCCTACTCCTACAAGACCGAGCTACGACTGGCCGAGTTCTTGCGCGACGACGGCTCGATCGGGGCACAAGGGGTAACAGCGCTCACCGAGTTCGTCGGCGAAGCAGCCACGATCGCTGAGCAAGTGGGCGCCGAAGAGATCTTGGCGTTCGCGACGTCGGCGGTGCGTGAGGCACCGAACGGTGGTGAGGTTCTCGCCGCTGTACAAGCAGCAACCGGGGTAGACCTCCAGGTTCTGTCTGGCCCGGACGAGGCCAGGCTCACGTTTCTTGCCGTGCGGCGATGGTTCGGCTGGTCGAGTGGCCGGCTCCTGGTGCTCGACATCGGTGGTGGGTCCCTCGAAGTCGCCATCGGTAATACCGAAGAGCCAGATGCTGCCTTCTCATTACCCCTCGGAGCCGGACGCCTCACCCGCGAGTTCCTCAGCGCGGACCCTCCCGCGTCACCTGAGGTCAAGCACCTGCGTAAGCACGTCCGGCACCTGTTGGCCGACCAAGGCGCCGTGCTTGACGCGACGACCAACGCTTCGCACGTGGTGGGCACGTCGAAGACGTTCAAGCAGCTGGCCCGGATGACCGGTGCTGCGCCGAGCTCGGCCGGTCAGTACGTCCAGAGGCAGCTTCGTCGCGATGCGGTTGCAGAGTGGATTCCGAAGCTGGCGAAGATGACGGCCAAGCAGCGCGGGGAGCTGCCCGGGGTCTCGCTCGGTCGGGCGCCGCAGCTGTTGGCCGGTGCCATCGTGGCCGAGCTGGTGATGGATGCGGTGGGTGCCGAGACGATCGAGATCTGCCCTTGGGCACTGCGCGAGGGCGTGATTCTGCGCCGCCTCGACTGGATGGGGCAGTAGCCATGACCAGCGATGACCAGGCCGTGAGGATCCCGCGCTCCCGAGTGGCGCTCTCGACTGCGTCGGTCTATCCCGAGTCGACGTCGACAGCTTTCGAGCTTGCTGCTCGACTGGGGTACGACGGCATCGAGGTGATGGTGTCCACCGACCCCGTGAGCCAAGACGCAGGCGCGTTGCAGAGGCTGTCGGACTACCACGAGCTGCCGATCGTCGCGATCCACGCTCCGTGTCTCCTGATCACTCAGCGGGTGTGGGGCACCGAGCCGTGGGGCAAGCTCCAGACGGCGCGTCGCACCGCCGAGCAACTGGGAGCCTCGGTGGTCGTCGTTCACCCGCCCTTCCGGTGGCAGCGCGAGTACGCCAAGGGGTTCGTGTCCGGCGTCGCGGCCATGCGCGACGAGACGGACGTCAGGTTCGCGGTCGAGAACATGTTCCCGTGGCGAGCACGCAACCGTGAGATCCAGGCCTACCTGCCGGACCACGACCCGAGCGATGAGGACTACACGTCAGTAACGCTCGACCTTTCACACACGTCGGTGGCGGGCGACGACGCCATGGCGATGGCCCGCCGTCTCGGTGACCGGCTGGCTCACGTGCACCTCGGCGATGGATCTGGGGCAGCCAAGGACGAACACCTCGTTCCTGGCCGGGGCACGCAGCCGTGTGCCGAGCTGCTGGAGCACCTCGCCGCGCTCGACTACCAAGGGCACGTGGTTCTCGAAGTGAACACCCGGAAGGCGACGACCAAGGAGCAGCGCGAGAACGACCTGGCTGAGGCGCTGGCGTTCACTCGGCTCCACCTCGCGGCAGCGGTGCACGATGGCGCGCAGTAGGTCAGTCGGCGGCCGCCCCCTGGCGGTCGAGTGCCGCGAACTGCAGGTGGTGCGGGGCGGGACGCCTGTGCTCCCCCAGTTGTCCGCAGAGATAGCCCCGGGCAGCATTACCGGGCTGCTTGGTCCCAGCGGGTCGGGCAAGACCACCTTGATGCGCGCAATCGTCGGCGTTCAACGGGTTGCTGGGGGTGAGGTGACCGTGCTCGGCCTGCCGGCTGGAACTCCTGAGCTGCGCAGCCGGGTGGCCTACGTCACGCAGGAGGCATCGGTCTACGCCGATCTCACGGTGAAACAGAACGTCCAGTACTTCGCGAGCATCCTCGGCGCCCCGTCCAGCGACGTGACCCGGGTAGTTGAGCAGGTTGACCTAGGACCATTCAGCCAACGTCGAGTCGGTCAGCTGTCGGGTGGCCAGAAGTCGCGTGTCTCCCTTGCCGTTGCCCTGTTGGGCGCGCCCGAGCTGCTCGTTCTGGACGAACCGACCGTGGGTCTCGATCCATTGCTGCGCCGAGATCTGTGGGGTTTGTTCCGCACGTTGGCCGACGACGGTCTGACCCTGCTTGTGTCGAGCCACGTGATGGACGAGGCTTCCCGCTGTGACGAGCTGATGCTGCTCCGCGAAGGTCGAATCCTCGCCCACGACACGCTCGGCGGGGTCCTCACTGCCACCGGTACCGGCGACATCGAATCCGCATTCCTCGCCCTGGTCGAGGGGGAGTGATGTCGGCAGCCCGAACTCTCGCCACGGCTCGCCGGGTCGTTGACCAGCTGCGACATGACCCGCGAACCGTCGCCCTGATTCTCGTCGTCCCCATCATCTTGATGGGGCTCCTCGCCTGGATGCTCGACGGCCAGGACTTCAACCAGTACGGCGCCCCCTTGCTCGGGATCTTCCCGCTGATCGTGATGTTCCTGACGACATCCGTGGCGACGCTGCGTGAGCGTTCGTCCGGCACTCTTGAACGCTTGCTCTCGATGCCGATTGCCAAGACCGACTTCGTGCTCGGCTACGCGATTGCGTTCGGAGTCCTGGGGGTGATCCAGGCGGTCGTGGTCTCTGGTCTCTCGCTCGGGGTGTTCGGCCTTGACGTGCCCGGACCGGCTTGGGCGCTGATCGTGGTTGCCGTTGTCGATGCCCTGCTGGGTACTGCCCTTGGACTCTTCGTCAGTGCCTTCGCCACCACGGAGTTCCAGGCGGTCCAGTTCATGCCGGCGCTGATCTTCCCTCAGCTCCTGCTCTGCGGAATCATCGTGCCGCGCGACGAGCTGCCGACGGCGCTGCGGTTGCTGTCCGATGTGCTGCCGATGTCATATGCCGTCGATGCGACCACTGAGGTGATGACGTCCTCGTCGATGTCGTCCGACTTCTGGATCGATGTCGGGATCGTGACGGGGTTCATGGTCGTGGGGCTCATCCTGGGCGCCGCCACCCTGCGTCGCCGCACGCCGTGAGCCGCGACGTCGTACGCTGATCGCATGATTGTTCGCGGAGCACTTCTCGCGCTCGCGGGAGGCCAGAAGGTCAAGCACGTCGTCACGTCGGCCCCCGGAATCGGTGACATCGTCACCAGGTTCGCCGCGGGGGAGTCCGATGACGACGCACTGCGAGCCACCAGCGATCTTCAGGACGAAGGTTTCGACGTCACGTTGGACTACCTCGGCGAAGACACCTTGGACCGGGCTCAGGCCGGACTGACTGCCGGCGCCTACGTCAGAATCCTGCACCGGTTGGCCGACGCCGGCCTCACCCCGCGCACTGAGGTGTCGGTCAAGCTCTCGGCTATTGGGCAGGCGCTGCCGGGCGAGGGCGTTGCGCTGGCCACCGACAACGCCATGGCGATCTGCGCCGCGGCTGACGAAGCCGGATCCACGGTGACGCTGGACATGGAGGACCACACCACAACTGACCTCACGCTCCAGACCCTGGCCGAGCTTCGCAAGGAGTACCCGGCAACGGGTGCCGTGCTGCAGTCGTACCTGCACCGGACGGAGGGCGACTGTCGCGACCTTGCGGCGGCCGGATCGCGCATCAGGCTCTGCAAAGGGGCCTACCGCGAACCCGAGTCAGTGGCCTACCAGAACAGAGCTGACATCGACCGCTCCTACGTCCGATGCATGAAGATCCTGCTGGGCGGCGGCGGATACCCGATGTTTGCCACTCACGACGACCGACTCATCACGATCGGTGAGGCACTCACCCGACGTTACGGACGCAGCCGCGACAGCTACGAGTTCCAGATGCTCTACGGCGTGCGCCGCGAGGAGCAGCGCCGCCTGCTCGCCGCCGGCGAGAGTGTGCGCGTCTACGTCCCCTATGGCACCGAGTGGTACGGCTACCTCGTTCGCCGGATGGCCGAGCGCCCAGCGAACCTGAGCCTCGGGCTTCGTGCCATCCTTGATCATCAGTGAACGCGGCCGCAGAGGAGCAATCGATGAGTGACCGGGTTGCCATTCTCGGTACCGGCAAGATGGGCGAGGCGCTGCTCTCCGGCATGGTGCGGGCCGGACGTCCGGCGTCCGACTTGGTGGTGACGACCCACGGCGAAGAGCGCGCCGGCCTGCTGCGTGAGCGGTACGGCATCGAGACCAGTGACAACGCAACTGCGGTGAAGTCAGCTGGCACGATCGTCATTGCCGTGAAACCGCAAGACATGGGTGCGCTCCTCGACGAGATCTCTGCACTGCTCTCGGTCGACCAGCTGGTGGTCTCGGTTGCAGCCGGCATCACCACCTCGTTCATCGAGCGCCGCGTTCCCGTCGAAATCCCTGTGATCCGCGTGATGTCGAACACCCCCGTCCTGGTCGACGAGGCGATGAGTGCGATCTCGGCCGGGTCACATGCCACCGAGGCACATCTCGAACGTGCCGAAAGCCTGCTGAAGCCCGTCGGACCGACGCTTCGCGTCCCTGAGTCGCAGCAGGACGCTGTGACCGCTCTGTCAGGAAGTGGGCCCGCCTACTTCTTCTACCTGGTCGAGGCCATGATCGACGCCGGGATCCTTCTGGGACTTCCGAGGTCGGTGGCCCACGAGCTGATCGTGCAGACCGCCATCGGCAGCGCGGTCATGCTGCGTGACTCCGGTGAGTCACCGCAGGCGCTTCGCGAGGCGGTCATGTCGCCTGCCGGAACGACGATCGCGGCCATCCGTGAGATGGAGGACCACAAGGTGCGGGCAGCTTTTCTGTCGGCACTGGAAGCGGCCCGCGACCGTAGCCGTGAGCTGGCCTCCGGCCACGAGTAGCAGAGCTACGTCAGGCTGGTGATCTCCTGGGCAAAGCGGTCGACGTCCTCGATCCGACCCGCCACGGCGATCAGCGAGCCCGGTTCGAGCACGGTGTCGCGGTCGGCGTAGGTGAACGTGCGGCCAGGCGCCCGCACACCCACCACGGTGATGCCGTAGCGCTTGCGCAGCTGCAGGTCTCCGAGTGCGCCGGTGCCCAGCGACTCCTTCATCTCCAGCTTGGCGAGCGCAAAACCGTCGTCGAACTGGATGTAGTCGAGCATGGCGCCCGACACCAGGTGCGCGACGCGCTCGCCCATGTCGGCCTCGGGGTAGACGACGTGGTGGGCGCCGATGCGCTCCAGGATCCGACCGTGGTCGCGCGAGATGGCCTTCGCCCAGATCTCGTTGACCCCGAAGTCAACCAGCAGGCTGGTGGTCAGCGCACTTGACTCGATGTCGGTCCCGATGGCGACGATGGCCTGCTCGAAGTCGGGAGCCCCGATCTGGCGCATGGCCTCTTCGTCCGTGGTGTCGATCTGGATCGCGTGGGTGAGGCGCTCGGCGAGATGCTGCACGCGCTCAGCCGACGAGTCGACCCCGAGCACTTCGCGCCCCCGCTCCACCATGGTGAGCGCGACCGAAGATCCGAAACGTCCGAGACCGACAACGAGCACCGGCGAGGTGAGCCGACGGTTAACCAAGGAGAACACGTCCTTCTGGGTAGCGGTACCGCGTATCACTCTGCCGCAAGGCCAACGCGGTGGCGAGGGTGACCGGTCCCACCCGGCCGATGAACATCAACAGTGCCAGCAGGACCTCGGCCGGCGCACCGAGATCGGACGTGACTCCAGTGCTCAAACCGCAGGTGGCGACCGCGGAGATGACCTCGAAGAGGGCTTGACCGGTGTCCAGGTTGCTCATGGCCAGAAGCAGCAGCGTCCCCCCGATCGTGAGTGACGCAAAGACGACGATGACGAGCAGGGCCTGCTGCGTCAGATCCTTGCTGAGCCGGCGACCGGCCACCGTGGTGTCTCTGTCGCCGCGTGCCTGAGCCTTGATGACGAGCAGCAGCACGGCCAGGGTCGTGACCCGGATGCCGCCCGCCGTGCTGACCGAGCCGCCTCCGACGAACATCAACATGTCGGTGATCAGCCACGACTCCGGGCGCATGTCGGAGTAGTTGATCGCGTTGAAACCTGAGGAACGCGGGTTCAGCCCGGCGAACCAGGCGTTCATCAGCTTCTCGGGCGTAGACAAGTCACCGAGAGTCCCCGGGTTCGTCCACTCGGTCAGACCGAGCACGAGCGCTGCACCGATCAGGAGCGTTCCGGTCATCCACAACGTGACGCGCGTGTGCAGGCTGAGCGGGCCGCGGTCACGTCGGCGGCGGCTCAGCTCGTAGAGGACTGGAACGCCGATCCCACCCAGGATCACCGCAAGAGATACCGGGAACAGCACCAGTGGATCACCGGCAAAGCCGACCAGGCTGTCGGGGAAGAGGGTGAAGCCGGCGTTGTTGAACGACGAGACCGCGTGGAACAGACCCAGCCAGGTCGCTTCCCAGAAGTGGTAGTCGTACCCGAGCCACCAACGGAGTGTGAAGACGACCATCAGCACCGCTTCGACGGTGAAGGTGAGGATCGCCACCCCGCGCACGACCCGTGCCACCTCTCCGAGTGCGACGTTGCCACTCTCAGTCGACGTGTAGAGGCGGGCGCGCAGCCCAAGGCGCCGGAACACGACGACGGCCACGATGGCGGTGCCGGTCGAGATGCCGAGCCCCCCGGCCTGAATGAGGACCAGGATCACTGCCTCACCGAACCCCGACCAGTGCTCTGCGGTGTTGACCGAGGTGAGACCGGTAACCGTGACCGCTGACGCCGAGGTGAAGAACGCTGTGACCGCGTCGGTGGCACCCGGCCCGCTGCGTGAGATCGGCAGCAGCAGAAGAGCGGTGCCGAGCGTCACCAGACCCAGAAATGCGGTCGCGACGTAGGTTGCCGGTCGGACCAGTCGCGTGATCGGTGCCTGTCGAGGCGGGCGATCGGAGCCTGACGCCACCTGACCTCCACCCGTCGTCGACGGCCTCTGGCGTGCGAGACCCGGGGACAAACCTACGATGAAGCAGTGAGAGAAGCCTTGAGCACGTCCCGAACCCGCCTCGGCGTCGCGCTGGTCGGGCTCCTTCTGGTGTCGTCCTGCTCATCGGATGAGGCCCCGGTCGTCGAAACGGGCCAGGTCGGCCGCCAGACGGTGGTCGAGCGGGTCGAGGCTCCAGCCTCTGTCGTGGCCGCCGCCACCGCCGTCGTGACATCGCCGGCCAACGGAGCGATCTCTCGCGTGGTGGTCCGAGATGGCCAGCGGGTTCGCCGTGGTGCCACGCTCTTCGTGGTCGTCTCACCAGAGACCGAGCAGAGGCTGGCCCAGGCCGAGCAGGCGGCGTCCGGTGCCCCGGCGGGAATTGTCCTGCCGCAGGTTTCCACCGGAGCCTCCGCTCAGCAGGCTGCCGCAGCAGCCGAGCGGGCCTTCGACCAGGCCAGCGAGGCCGCGCGCCAGATTGCCGACCGGCAGCTCAGGCAGCAGGCGTTGCAGCAGGTGGCGGCAGCGCGGGCGCAGCTGGCCGCCGCCCAGGCTCAGGCCCAGTCGACCGTCGACCAGATCAACGGCAGTGTGGCGTCGCTGGAGCGGACACTGGCGTCGTTCACGCAGGCTCAGCAGGCTCAGGCTCAGGTGGCTGTCAGGGTCGCCCGCAGGGCCGTTGCCGATCTGCGGGTGAAGGCGCCCATCTCGGGGCGCGTCGTATTCGGCGCCTCCTCTGGGTCGGGAGGCGGCAACGACCTTTCGGGGATCGTCGACCAGTTGCCGTCGTCGATCGCCGGTCAGGCGGAGTCACTGCTGGGCGGAGGCGGCGGGGGAGCCGGCAGCGGCAGCTCGGCCGGGATCGTCTCGGCCGGCAGCCCGGTCAGCGATGGAGACCCGATCCTCACCATCACTGACACGTCCGATCTGTCGTTGCGCGCTGAGGTCGACGAGACCGACGTCCTGCTCGTGCGCAAGGGGGTGCGGGCGGACGTAGAGCTCGACGCCGTTCCCGGTGCGCGCTACCGAGCAGTGGTGCGAAACGTCGACCTGTCGCCCAGCACGTCGAGCCGCGGCGGAGTGACCTACGTCGTTCGGCTCGAGCTCGGCGGGGGAACGCTGGCCGACGGATCTCCGGCGCCCTCCCCTCGTCCGGGGATGTCTGCCGTGGCGTCTCTTCGGGTGCTCACGTCGGACGATGCGATCGCGGTGCCGGCCGCATCGGTGTTCCGCGACGGCGAGCGTGACGCCGTGTGGGTCGTGGAAGGCAACGTGGCCGAGAAGCGACTCGTCACCCTTGGCGCTCAGGGCGAGGAGTACCTGGAGGTAGTCGACGGCGTCACAGAGGGCCAGACCGTTGTCGTCCGGGGAGCCGACCAGGTGGTCGAGGGCGAAGAGCTGCCGTGACGACCCCGGCAATCGAGGCAGTCGATGTGACACGGGTCTACTCCCTCGGAGGCACCGAGGTGCAGGCCCTGCGAGGTGTCTCTCTCCGCGTCGCGCCAGGGGAGTATGCCGCGATCATTGGCCCCTCGGGGTCCGGCAAGTCGACGCTCATGCATCTACTGGGCCTTCTGGACCGGCCGAGCAGCGGCGTGATCACGGTCGGGGGACGTGACGCCACCTCGCTGTCCGACTCCGAGCTGGCCGTGCTTCGCAACCAGACCATCGGGTTCGTCTTCCAGTCCTTCCAGCTGTTGTCGCGTACTGCTGCGATCGACAACGTTGCACTCCCCCTGCTGTATCGAGGCATCGGCAAGACCGAACGTCGCGAGCGGGCGGCCGCCGCCCTGGACGCCGTGGGCCTGGGAGACCGCAAGGGGCACAAGGCGACGGAGCTGTCTGGTGGCGAGCAGCAACGTGTGGCGATCGCGCGTGCGTTGGTCGGTGAGCCCCAGCTGCTGCTGGCCGACGAGCCCACCGGAAACCTCGACACCCGGACTGGAGGCGAGGTGATGGAGACGCTGGAACGCCTGAACCGAGACAGCGGTGTGGCGGTCGTCCTCGTCACCCATGACCGTGACATCGCACTGCGGACACAGCGACAGATCTACGTACGCGACGGCCTGATCGAGCGCGATGAGCCGTCGGCGATGGCGCAGTGAGGCTCGCCGAGGCGTTCCGTGTAGCGGTCGGGGCCCTGCGCGCGAACCGGCTCCGCAGCTTGCTGACCATGCTCGGCGTCATCATCGGTGTCGGCGCGGTAGTCGTTCTTGTGGCGATCGGCAGCGGCGCCAAGCAAGAGGTCGAGGCGCAGGTGGAGGGACTCGGGTCGAACATCATCTTCGTGGTTCCAGGATCGGTCGAGTTCGGCTCGGCGCCGACGATCAGCCGACTCCAGCTCGAGGATGTCGACTACCTCGGACGCGTCATCGGCAATCCAGATGCCGTGGCCACCACTGTGTCCAGCGGTGAAACCGTCTCGGTCGGCTCAGACGAGGTGTTCAGCACCATCGCCGGGACCAACGCGAATGTCCCGAACGTGTTTACGCGTCCGATAGCCCGAGGCGAGTACCTGACCGCCACGGACGTCGACACGCGACGTCGCGTCGCAGTTCTGGGGAGTGCCGTCTCGGACAGACTCTTCGGCGACCTCGAGCCGCTGGGGCGCCAGATCACGATCGCCGGCGTCCGCTTCCGCGTGATTGGCGTGTTCGAAGAGGTGGGGTCGACCTTCGGGGTCAGCCGAGACGACGAGATCCACATCCCGGTCAGCACCGCCCAACAGCTCTTCGGGGTGGACCGTATCGATGCGATCGCCGTCAAGGCTCCGACCATCGATGACGTCGAACCCCTTCGCAAAGAGCTGCTCGCCGCGCTCTCCGAAAAGTATCCGGACGAAGAGTTCTCTGCCGTCACTCAAAGCCAGATCCTGGGAACCCTCGGCCAGATCCTTGGACTCCTGACGTTGGTCCTGGCAGCCATCGCCGCTATATCGTTGCTCGTGGGTGGTGTCGGTGTCAGCAACATCATGCTCGTCTCGGTACGCGAGCGAACCCGCGAGATCGGGTTGCGCAAGGCCCTGGGCGCCAGGCGCCGCGACATCACGGTGCAGTTCCTCATCGAGGCTGTGCTGTTGACGACGATCGGTGGTGTCATCGGAATGGCGATCGGGATCGGCTCCGCCCTCTTGGCCAACGCCTTCACGCCGCTGCCGGCGGTGATCGCGTGGTGGTCGCCGGTGTTGGCGTTCACCGTCTCGGTTGCTGTTGGCGTCTTCTTCGGGGTCGTTCCGGCCCGGCGAGCGGGCAAGCTGGAGCCGGTCGTCGCCCTGCGCAGCGAGTAGCTCATCGCCACCGGACTGGCCCAGAGAGTTCGGCGACTCACTCGTGGACGCTCTCCATTGGGTAGCGTGCCAGGGTGACCGGAGCCGCACGCGTGTACTGGGACGACGCGCTGACCGAGTACGACTTCGGGCCGTCGCACCCGATGAATCCACTCCGGCTCGACCTCCTCATGCGGTTAGCCCGGGCCCTCGGAGTTCTCGACCATGTCGAACTGGTTGCCCCTACGCCGGCCACCGAGGCCGAGCTCGAACGGGTACACACCTCAGCCTTCGTCCAGGCTGTCGAGCAGTGCAGCACTCCTGGCTCCGAGGGTGATCATCGACACGGCATCGGGACACCTGACGTGCCGGTGTTCGCCCGCATGCACGAGGTTTCGGCCCTCATCACGGGCGCCACGGTGGGTGCAGCGACGGCGGTCTGGCGAGGCGACGTCGCGCACGCGTTCAACCCGGCTGGTGGCCTGCACCACGCGATGTCTGACGCCGCAGCGGGGTTCTGCGTCTACAACGATGTCGCGGTTGCCATTGCCGCCCTGCTGGATGGCGGTGCCGAGCGGGTGGCGTACGTCGACATCGACGTCCACCACGGGGATGGTGTCCAGGCTGCATTCTGGGACGACCCACGCGTCTTGACGATCTCGGTCCATGAAGACCCCCGCACGCTCTACCCAGGAACGGGGCGACCGTCGGAGACGGGCGGTCCGAACGCGCAGGGAACGTCGGTGAACATCGCGCTGCCGATGCGCACTGACGACGATGGATGGCTGCGAGCGATCCACTCCGTCGTGCCGCACCTGTTGCGGGCCTTCGATCCGCAGGTGCTGGTGACCCAACACGGATGCGACACCCACTACCTCGATCCACTGGCCAACTTGGCGCTCAGCATTGACGGGCAACGGATGGCGGCGGAGGCTCTGCACCGCTGGTCGCACGAGTTCGCTGGCGGTCGCTGGGTAGCCACCGGCGGTGGTGGGTACGCCATCGTCGACGTGGTTCCGCGGATTTGGACGTTGGTGATGGCCGAGCTGGCGGGATACCCGATCGCTCCCGATACGCCGGTGCCCGACGAGTGGATCCGCTACGTCGAGGAGCGCACCGGAAAGCGGCCAGTCACGGTGATGACCGATGGCGGCGAGCCGACGGTGGTCGACTGGTCGACCGGCTACGACCCCGAGAGCCCGCTGGACCAGGCGGTGCTGGCCACCAGGAGGGCGATCTTCCCGTTCCACGGTCTCGACCCAGAACGGGACTAAAGGGACATGGCGAGCCCTCACTGGGGTGTCGGGGCCGATCGAGTGACCACCTCTCGGGTGATCACTTCGCCACTTCAGTTCCCTCCTGCCACATCCGTCACTACTCTGATCCAACGCACGGGTCGCTGTGGCGCCGGAGGGGAAGCCGGCGCCCGGCCCGTGCGGTGGGGAGCGGTGAGACATGGAGCAGGACCAGGATGACAGCCGGAAAGATGACCGGCCATCCGCTGACGCATCGCTCGGGGGAGCCTTTCTGACGGTGGCCGAGGTGGCCGCCCTCATGCGCGTCTCGAAGATGACGGTCTACCGCCTGGTGCATTCAGGTGAGCTGCCTGCTGCCCGAGTTGGGCGCTCGTTCCGGGTGCCTGAAGAGGCGGTTCGGCGGTACCTCCGCGACTCGTACGTCGAGGCAGGCTGAGCCCGGCCTGACCGGTCACCTACCGTCCCCGGTATCCTGATCGGGCCGGTTCACGGCGTCCATGCCGTGTCCGCTCAGTCCTAGGAAGAGATCACTGTGGGTTCTGTCGTCAAAAAGCGCCGCAAGCGGATGGCCAAGAAGAAGCACCGCAAGCTGCTGCGCAAGACGCGCGTTCAGCGTCGCAACAAGAAGTAGGCGCGAGTAGCGCACAGCCCCGCAGGAGGTCCCATGGCGCGCGTGGTGCTGGTCACCGGCGTCTCGCGGTACCTGGGCGGCAAGTTGGCTCGGCTGCTCGCCAGCCATCCTGATGTCGAGCGAGTCGTGGGCGTCGATGTCATTCCTCCGCCAGACGACCTCGGTCATGCCGAGTTCGTGCGCGCCGACATCCGCAACCCGGTCATCGCGAAGGTGATCAAGGCGGCTGCCGTCGACACGGTCGTCCACATGAACGTGATCGCGACACCGGTCGGTGCCGGTGGACGTTCGGCGATGAAAGAGATCAACGTCATCGGCACGATGCAGCTGCTTGCCGCCTGCCAGCGGGCGCCGTCGGTCCGTCAGCTCGTCGTGAAGTCGTCAGCCATGGTCTACGGGGTCTCATCCAAGGACCCGGCGATGTTCACCGAAGACATGGAGGCGGTCCGGCTGCCGCGGTCGGGATTCGCCAAGGACTCGGTCGAGGTCGAGGGCTACGTCCGCGGGTTCGCCAGGCGGCGTCCTGACGTCGACGTCACCATGCTGCGCTTTGCGAACATTCTCGGCCCCGGGATCGACACCCCGTTGTCCCGCTACCTGTCGTTGCCAGTGGTGCCGACGGTCATGGGTTTTGACGGGCGGCTGCAGCTCACCCATGAAGATGACGCCCTGGACGCCGTGCAGGTCGCCACCTTTGGCGACGCCCCGGGCACCTACAACGTCTCTGGCGACGGTGTCCTCATGCTGTCGCAGGCCATCGCCCGCGCCGGTCGCGTGAACCTACCGCTGCCTACGCCAGTCGCGTCAGTGACACGCGATGTGGTTCGCCGCTTTGGGTACATCGACTTCACGTCTGAGCAGATCGAGTACTTCAAGTACGGGCGGGGCGTCGACACCACCTTGATCAGGGAGCAGCTCGGATTCGTGCCGCGCTACTCGACGCGTGCCACGTTCGATGAGTTCTTGAAGGCGCACCCACTCGGACGCGTCATGCCGTGGGACGCCCCAGACGAGCCAGCGCCGGTCTCGACGATCGGAGGTGCATCGTCATGAATGATGCCCAGGTGATTCCACTGAACCCCGACCGCGAGCCCGACAAGGGCGGCGGCTCGTCCTTCCCCGGCGAGCAGCAGGTCGCCGGTGCGTTGCGGTTCCTTCGCCGGCGGCTCGAGGGCTCGTACCAGGTGGACGACTTCGGGTTCGACCGTGAGCTGACCCACGACGTCCTCATCCCGTCCCTGCGGCCGCTCTACGAGAAGTGGTTCCGCGTCGAGGTCCATGGAATCGAGAACGTGCCGAGTGAGGGGGGCGCGCTGATCGTGGCCAACCACTCAGGCACGGTGGCGCTCGACTCGTTGATGACGCAGGTGGCACTGTCCGACCATCACCCGGCCCACCGTGAGCTGCGCATGCTGGGCGCTGACCTGGTCTTCGCCCTGCCGTTCGTCGGCACGGTGGCGCGTCGCGCCGGACACACGCTGGCCTGCAACCCCGACGCCGAGCGGCTGCTCGCGTCCGGTGAGCTGGTCGGCGTCTGGCCCGAGGGGTTCAAGGGCGTCGGCAAGCCGTACTCGGAGCGCTATCGGCTGCAGCGGTTCGGGCGGGGAGGGTTCGTGTCGGCGGCGCTGCGTACCCAGGTGCCGATCATCCCGACGTCCATCGTGGGGGCCGAAGAGATCTATCCGATCCTGACCGATGCCAAGGTGCTGGCCCGACTGTTGGGCATGCCCTACTTCCCGATCACGCCCACGTTCCCCTGGTTGGGGCCGTTGGGCATGATCCCGCTGCCGAGCAAGTGGCACATCGAGTTCGGCGAGCCGATCATGACCGACGTCTTCACTGAAGGTGCGGCCGATGATCCGATGCTGATGTTCAACCTCACCGACCAGGTGCGCGAGACCATCCAGCACACGCTCTACAAGCTGCTGATGCAGCGCCGCAGCGTCTTCTTCTGACCCACCCCCCATTGGGGGCCATGTCACATGGGTTCGGCTATTTCGAACCGGAGCCGCATGATGGCTTCTAGGGATTCGGATCCTTCGTTTATGGCCAAGGGGAAGGTTCGGTCATTTCGAACCCATGTGACATGGCCCCAATTGGGGTTACTTGC
>JAHEKZ010000013.1:47732-52009 GCA_024644435.1 Actinomycetes bacterium
TTCGAACCGGAGCCGCATGATGGCTTCTAGGGATTCGGATCCTTCGTTTATGGCCAAGGGGAAGGTTCGGTCATTTCGAACCCATGTGACATGGCCCCAATTGGGGTTACTTGCGTTGGGGTTACTTGCGGCGGCGGCTGGAGACGACTCCTGCGGCGACGCCCGCAGCAGCCCCGACGACCAGCGCCGATGGGACTCCGATGCGCGCGGCCTTGCGCCCGGTGCGGTAGTCGTGGATGTGCCAGCCCATGGCCTTGGCGTGCCGACGCAGCTTGGCGTCGGGGTTGATGGCCACAGGTTGGCCCACGAGCGACAGCATCGGGATGTCGTTGGATGAGTCGGAGTACGCCGAGCAGAGTGTGAGGTCGAGGTTCTCGCGTTCGGCGAGGGCACGGACGGCTTCGGCTTTGGCCGGCCCGTGCAGCGGGGCTCCGGCGAGTTTGCCGGTGTAGACGCCGTCGGCGATCTCCGAGACCGTGCCGAGGGCACCGGTCAGCTCCAGCTTGCGGGCGATGAGAGACGCCATCTCGACCGGCGCTGCAGACACGAGCCACACGCGCTGACCGGCCCTGAGGTGGGTGCGGGTGAGCTCGATCGTCTGGGCGTAGAGCTTGTCCTCGATGCGTTCGTCGAAGATCTCGTCGCCGAGTGAGACCACTTCCTCCACCTCGTGGCCGGCAACAAAGCTGAGGGCGGCGTCGATCACCGAGGCGATGTCGTCGGTGTCCTCGCGCCCGGCGACCCGGAACTTGGCCTGCTTCCAGGCGAAAGAGCCGACGTCGCCCATCGTGAAGAACTTGCGCTTGGCGAGTCCCCGCGCGAGGTGAAAGAGCGAGGCTCCTCGCACGATCGTGTTGTCGATGTCGAAGAACGCCGCTGCGTTCGGGTCGACATTGAGCTCTTGGGTTGTCTCAGCCCGCCTGGCAGCAGCCTCGCCTGCGACAACAGCTGGCGGGCGGTGCGAGTCGGCGGATTCCGTGGGAGTCACAACGTCAGCCTAGGGCGCACTCGGCAGGTGCTGGCGTCAGTGGGTGAGGGTGTCCATCACGGTGGTGAAGTCCAGCGCCCTGACGATGGGGTCGTTGGCGTGCCGCGACTTCGTCCGGTCCTGGATCTTCTCCCTGGCCTGGCGAAGGTTCTGTCGCAGGATCTGCGCCGGCGTCAGCTGCGGGGGCGAGCCGGCTGTACCGGTTGACGTGGTCGTCGTTGCGCCGGACGGCGCGCTGGTGGCCGAACCGGGCGTTCCGCCACCTGATCCGGCCGACGACGGCGTACTCGCACCGGTCGGCGTCCGGAAGACCTCGGCGACCCAGAACGTCCCGTCCTTGCTGACCGCCGTGCCCACTCCCATCTGGGTGTAGCCGGAGTCGAGAATCTGCGCCCGGTGGTCGGGGCTGTTCATCAGCACCTGATGCGCGCTGCGCCAGTCGCCGGCATAGGCGACGTTCTCACCGATGCGCGACCATCCGCCGACCTCGCTGCCGAGGTTCGGGTTGTGGTAAAGCTCGCCTGACGCCGCCATACGCTCGGCCTGCCCACGGGCGGCTGCGGCGAGGTCGCCGGCGTACGCATACGCGCGAAGGCCGGCCGAGGACCGCGCGGCATTGACCGCGGAGAAGATGTTGCCCTCGTTCGGCCCCGCATAGGCGATGCCAGGCACGGCCAGCATGGCCACCACGGCCAGTACCGCCGTCAGGAGACCGGCAAGGGTCGCTGCCAGGCGTTTCCGCCACGGGCCAACCACAGTCACGCTCTCACCGCTCTCGTCGGGGCACTCCTTGTGATGTCGGGGCCTCACGGGAGTCCTTGAGCCGGCGTTCACCCATTTGGCCTAGTCCCCGATGACACGGGGACCGAGGCGAGCCTCAGCGAACGGGTTTCGGCAGACCCCGGGGTTGGCCTCGTCCGCTGTGCCAGACTCACTCGCTGTGACCAGGCCCCAGCACCTCGCGGAGTACCTCTCGCGCGCTGCGAAGACGCGCCCCGATCACGCTGCCCTCGTGGTAGGGGCCAGTCGCATGACGTGGGCCGACGTCGATCGCGCCGCGTCCGCATGCGCCGCCGCGCTGCGGGCGAGAGGTCTCCAACCGGGTGACCGGGTCGCGCTGTTCCTGGGCAACCGGCCCGAGTTCGTGATCGGCTACTTCGGGGCGCTGCGGGCGGGCCTCGTCGTGGTGCCGGTCAACCCCGCGCTGACGGCGTCCGAGGTGGCCCAGCTCGTCGCTCATGTGGAGCCGTCGCTGGTGATCGTCGACCGCTCCACCGCCGAGGTGGCCGAGCGGGCGGCCCCGAGCGTGCCGTTGGTGGTGGCTGGGGCCGGGTTGGGCGACGGCTCGTTCGATGCGCTGGTGGGCTCGGGCTCCGGGCTCCACGTTCCGGACCCCGAGGGCGGCGAAGGGCTGGCCGTCATCGTTTATACGTCGGGCACCAGCGGCGACGCGAAGGGGGCGATGCTGTCGCACCGGGCGCTGATCGCCAACGTCGAACAGGTCGCGGCCACTCGGTTGTCGGTAGTGGAGCCGCACGACGTCGTGCTCCTCCTTCTGCCGCTCACACATATCTACTCACTCGCCGGAACTCTCGGGGCAGTTGTGCGGGCCGCCGCGACCGCGGTGCTGGTCGATGGCGTCGACGTGGTGCGCGCGCTTCCCCTGGTGCCGCAGTACGGCATCACCAACGTGCCGGGGGCACCGGCTCTGTGGGCTGCGTGGGCCGCCTCGTCTGGTGCCGTTGACATGCTCGACGGCCTGCGGATCGCCTTCAGCGGGTCCGCCGCTCTGCCCCCTGAGGTGCAGCAACGCATCCATACGTTGACCGGCTGGTACGTGCACGAGGGGTACGGCCTCACCGAGGCGGCGCCAGGCGTCAGCTCGACGGTGGTGTCAGGTGTGGCCAAGCCCGGCTCGGTGGGGCGCCCGTTCCCCGGTGTCAGCGTGCGCCTGGTCGACGACGACGGGGAAGATCTCGACCCGGCGGACGGCGATCCTGGCGAGATCTGGATCAAGGGCCAGAACCTGTTCAGCGGCTACTGGCCGGACGGTAGCGAAGGTCCGGACGCCGACGGTTGGTACGCCACCGGAGACGTCGCGTTCGTCGACGACGACGGCGACCTGCATATTGTCGATCGTCGCAAGGATGTCGTCATCGTGAGCGGGTTCAACGTGTACCCGCGCGAAGTCGAAGAGGTGCTGCTGACGCATCCCGGCGTCCGCGAGGCGGCAGTCATCGGCATCCCGGATGATCAGACGGGCGAGGCCGTCCAGGCCCTTGTGGTGCGTGGCGACCCGTCGGTCACGGCCGACGCGCTGCAGGCCCATGCAGCCGAGCGTCTGGCCCGGTTCAAGCGCCCCAAGATCATCGAGTTCGTCGACAACCTGCCCCACTCACTGACCGGGAAGGTTGCCAGAGGACGTCTTGGGCGTGAGCGGGAGACGCAGAGTGAGTGACACGGCGGCGCAGCGGATCACCCTGCTAGGAAAACCGGGCTGTCACCTGTGTGACGACGCCAAAGTGGTGATCGAGCGCGTGGCTGCCGAGCTCGGTGTGGGGTGGACTGAGGTCGACATCACCACCGATGCGGCGCTGCAGGAGCGGTGGTGGGACCAGATACCGGTCACCCTGGTCGACGGCGTTCAGCATGATTTCTGGCGGGTGGACGAGGCGCGGCTGCGCAAGGCGCTGGCTCGCTGAACCTGGGGCCGCCCGGCGTGTCGGGTTCCCCCGGCGCAGGCGGACTGGGACTCTGACGGCGTTCACACCGCGAGAGGGAGCCGTAATGGTTGGATTTGGTGAGGCAATCAAGCGTGGGTTTGCTGGATACGCGACGTTCGCGGGGAGGGCTACCCGGGC
Organism: Actinomycetes bacterium; assembly: GCA_024644435.1. GTDB lineage: Bacteria > Actinomycetota > Actinomycetes > JAHEKZ01 > JAHEKZ01 > JAHEKZ01. Next base: position 51,582 of record JAHEKZ010000013.1, read on the forward strand.
TGAGTTCTGGTGGTGGGCTCTCTTCTCCTTCCTCGCTGGAATCCTTCCCTACGTCTTGCTGTTGGCGAGCATCGACACGAATCCCGATGGATCGGGTACCTTCTCCGGCCTGTGGCTGGCTGTATTCCTGATTATCGAACTTGCACTGATCCTGCCGGGGATCAGCGTGGCCGTGCGCCGGCTCCATGACACCAACCGTTCCGGGTGGTGGTGGTGGATCGGTTTGATTTGTGGGCCCTGGCTCTTCATCCTCTGGCTGCTGCCCAGCACCGAAGGCCAGAACCAGTACGGCTGAGCGCTCACACGCTTCATCTGCACGGGCGCCCGTCTCATACCCTGAGACCGGCGCCCGTGCAACTTTGTGCGCTCCTTCACAAGCGCCTACCCTGACGGCGAGCCCGTTCCCCAGCGTTGGCCCGGCCCTGCCC
>JAHEKZ010000095.1 GCA_024644435.1 Actinomycetes bacterium
GGCATCGCAGCGAACTCGGGGCGCAGGTACTCGCGCGCAGTCTCGGGTGCGTGATGCAGGACGTCGGCGTAGAACTCGCGCCAGGCGAGCTCCTTGCGGAACACCTCGTGCGATTTCGAGTCGCCGAGCTCGGCCAACAGCGTGCGCGGGTGGATCTCGCCGTACTTCAGGTGCATCGACAACCGCGATGAGCCGTCGATGTCGGGACGGTTGCGATCGTCGGCATAGCTGTCGAGGGCAGTGTCGCGAAAGTGGTGCCAGCGGGCGAGTGCGGCGCCTTCTCCGGCCTCCGGGAGTGCAGGCGGGATCTCGGCCTCTAAGTGGATGGGTGAGCGAGCGTGTGCGATGAACGTGTCTGTGTCGCTGTCGACGCCTGATGCCCAGTTGATCGATGCGGGTCGGGCAGCGGGTGCACGCCACCCGTGCGCTGCCCACGCCCGGTAGAACGGCGAGTAGACCCGGTACGGGGTGTCGTCGTTCTTGCGGACACGTCCAGGAGCCACGGCATACGGCGACCCGGTCCTGACGAGCGCCGCCCCGGCAGCGTCCAGTGCGCGCTCGACCGCCTGATCGCGGCTAGCGCCGTACGGCCCGTAGTCGGCTGAGATGTGCACCGACGCGGCTCCGACCTCTCGAGCAACGTCGGCGACCACTGAGGCTGGATCCCCCTGACGAAAGATGAGCGCCCCGTCCATCGAGGAGTCGAGCGAATCGAGCGACCGCCGCAGGTGGTCGCGTCGTGCGGGACCGGCGACGTTCCACAGGTGCGGGTCGACGACGAAGAGCGGCACGACCTCGTCTGCGCCGGCAGCGGCTTCGTTCAGCGCAGGGTGGTCGGCCAGCCGCAGGTCGCGGCGGAACCAGATCACTGAGCGGGCAGGGGCCACCCACGTGACATTAGGGGTGCCAGAGGTGTTCGGCACGGCGGAGGGATGATGCGACGGCTCAGGATGCGGCAGGATGCGCTCGTGACCTCAGACACCGAGCGCTCGTCCGCAGCGATCTACCGCAACGTCAAGGCCTTCACCGCTGACCCCAGCCGTCCCTGGGCACCCGCCTTCGCGGTGCATGGGGGACGCTTCCTGGTGGCCGGCTGCGACGAAGAGGTGACGGCAGCTGCGCACGCGGCGTCCGAGGAGGTCGAAGAGGTCGACCTCGGGGGCGGGCTCGTGATCCCCGGGATCATCGACGCGCACTTCCACCTCACCTCGACCGGTGAGTCGCTGCAGCGTGTCGACCTGGTCCGCGCCCGCTCGCTCGACGAGATCCAGGGTCTGGTCAGCGCCCACGCCAAGGCGAACCCGAACCTGCACTGGGTCCTCGGCAAGAGCTGGCTCTTCGACTCGGTACCCGGTCGCGAACCGACAGCCGCCATGCTCGACGACGTCGAGTCGACGCGTCCAGTGCTGCTGGACGCCAATGACTTCCACTCGACGTGGGTCAACTCACTCGCGCTGGAGGCGCTCGGGATCACCGACTCCACGCCCGACCCGGCTGGTGGACGGATCGCCCGCGATGCGTCCGGGCGCGCCACCGGCTTCCTGGAGGAGACCGCCGCCGAGCTGGCGTGGGCGCACCTCGAACGGGAGACGACGTCTGACCGCCATCGCCAGCATTTGCTGGACGCGATCGCAGCCCTGCACGCGGTGGGTGTGACGACCGTCATCGACATGGGGCTCGGTCCCACCTCGATCGAGACGATCGCCCATGCCGAGGCGGCCGGCGAGCTCGATCTGCGCGTGGTCGGCCATTGGCTGATGTCCCGCGAAGGGCCGACGGCGCAGCATCTGGCGCAGGTGTCGCGAGCGGTCGAGCTCACCCACCTCCATTCCTCGGACCAGTTCCGGATGGCCGGCATCAAGTTCATCGTCGACGGCGTGATCGACGGGTGTACCGCGCACGTGGCCGAGCCCTACACCACCGGCGCGATGCCCGACCCGATATGGGACTACGAGGCCCTGGCTCCGGTCGTCGCGGCGGCAGATGAGGCTGGCATCCAGGTCGCCCTCCACGCCATTGGGGACGCGGCGGTCAAGGCGGCGCTCGACGCGATCGAGAACGCCTATCGCGTCAACGGCACCGGCCCCAGTGCCAGCGGACCCAACGGCGTCGAAGGGCGACGGCACCGCATCGAGCACATCGAGTACTGCGACCCCGCCGACATCCCGCGCTTCGCGCAGCTGGGGGTCACGGCGTCCATGCAGCCAGTGCACGCCGACCCGGCGATCCAAGACAACTGGCGGGCCATGCTGGGGCCGGAGCGTTCGGCGCACGGCTTCCCGGCGGCGGCGCTGGTGGCGTCCGGTGCCCGTCTCGTCCTCGGAACCGATGCACCGACCGCGCCCTTCGCGCCGCTGCCGAACCTCTTCATTGCCACGACGCGTCGCTCTGCCCTCGACCCAGATCTGCCACCCAACGAGCCGAAGAACGCACTGCCGCTGTCGGATGCGCTTGCCTATGCCACGGCTCATGCGGCCTGGTCGTGCTTCGCCGAAGACCGGCTGGGGTCGATCGCCCCAGGACGCCACGCCGACTTCGTCGTGGTCGACCCCGACGTGACCGAGTCCGATCCCGAGCGTCTGCTGGACGCCGCGGTGCTGCAGACCGTGGTCGGTGGCCGATCCGTCTACCGGAAGGGATGATCGGCACGTGAGCGACCTCATCGACACCACGGAGATGTATCTCCGCACGATCTTCGAGCTCGAGGAGGAGGGGATCGTCCCCCTGCGTGCGCGGATCGCCGAACGGCTTCAGCAGTCCGGCCCCACGGTCAGCCAGACGGTGTCCCGGATGGCGCGCGATGAGCTGCTCACGGTTGAGGGCGACCGCCACCTCGAGCTCACTCCCCGTGGCCGCGACATGGCCATGCGCGTCATGCGCAAGCATCGACTGGCCGAGTGCCTGCTCGTCGAGATCATCGGCCTGCCGTGGGAGGACGTGCACGCCGAGGCGTGCCGGTGGGAACACGTGATGAGCGAGACGGTGGAGCGGCGCATCCTCGAGCTGCTGAAACAGCCCACGCATTCGCCGTTCGGCAATCCCATCCCCGGGCTCACCGAGCTGGGCGAGCTGCAGGCCGCAGACAGTGGGCCGATCGCCGGCCTCGACTCGGTCGCCGAGGTCGACTCGCGCCGGGTCACGGTCCGGCGCATCGGTGAGCCGATCCAGGACGACCACGACCTGATGGCCTCGCTCAGTCGAGCCGGCGTCATGCCGGGCCAGGTGGTGAAGGTGCGGCGCACCGAGACGGGGGTGCTGGTCGGCAGCGGCATGGAGTATGCCGAGCTCGACCCCGTCATGGCGTCGCACGTCTTCGTCGCCGTCGGCTGAGCTGCACCGGTCCCGGGCTGCGTCGTCCTTGCCTCAGGTACCCCCAGGGGTATAAGATGAGGTCTTCGCTGGGCTCGCTCGAGGCGGGCTCAGAGTTCTCAACGAGCGGGAGTCCCCATGCAGATTGACGACTCGGTGTCGCAGGAGGTTGTCAACCGGCTGCGACGCGCCCAGGGACAGATCGGCGGCATCATCGCCATGATCGAGGACGGTCGGAACTGCTCCGACATCGTCACCCAGCTGGCCGCGGCCTCGCGCGCCATCGACCGGGCCGGGTTCAAGATCGTGGCCAGCGGCATTCGGC